>JBBQXA010000030.1:0-22752 GCA_038210095.1 Burkholderiales bacterium | reverse complement strand
GCGCCTGTGCGGCAAGTTTCTCAGCTTCTTGCCTGCGCCGCTCACCGGTTTCGGCATGCGCCTTTGCTTCAGTCAGTTCTTTGTCTCGCTCGGCAAGCTTAGCCTCGTGCTGTTGACTGGTTTGGGGGGCAGTCCTGCTGTTCTGAGCGGGGCTTTCTTCGATCATGTCCTGATCTTCTTTCGCTACGGCCTCTCTTTTTGCAATCAGTTTCAACTTGGCCTGTCTTTTGCGCTCGACTTCTTCTTTCAGTTTCTTCTTGTGTTCCAGCTTCAGTTTGCGTTCGGCATCAACAATGGCTTCGCGCTTTGAGAGGACTTCGACGAACTGGTTGCTGCGTTGGGACAAAGAAGCGGATAACGCTTTGGCTCGTTGCGCCTGTTCCGCGGCTTCCTGTTCTCGATTGGCTGCTTCAATGGCTCGGGACGTTTCCGCTTCGCTTTTTATTTCTGCAATTTTGCGTGCCCAGAGTGCCTTTTCTTCGGCTTCCCGCTGGCGTCTGGCTTCGGCCTCGGCCAATGCCTGTACTTGTGCTCGCGCTCTTTCCGCCTCCGCCAACTGTTTGGCTTCCCGCTTCTTTCTTGCAGCAAGTGCGGCTTGGGCCTTGAGCTCTTTTTCCTGACGGATACGCTCAGCCTCCTGCTGAACTCGTGCGGCCGCTTTTTCCAGAGATTCGAGGCGCGCCTGTGCCAAGGGCGCAAACTCTCCGGTGGGGAAGTCCTGCAAATAGCGGTTGAAATCGGCCGGATCTTGGCTGTTTGTGATGCGCTTCCATGATTCGATGTCACTCGCTTTGCGTGCGGCGGATTTCGTTGTACGTCCGGGCAGCGCAAGCGTCTCATCGGCTTCGAGCTCATTGCGTGAAGCCGATTTCGGTGCGTGACCGGGGAGTGCAATCGTCTCGTCGGCGGTCAATCCGTCGAGTCGTTCCATCAGGGTGTGGTTAGACTCGACGTTCCCTGTTGGTGTGGGCAATGATCGGGCGGCTGCCTTAAGCGCAGCGATGAATTCCGGCGCATTTTGAAAGCGATCCTCCGGCCGTTTGGCCATCGCCTTTTTGACAACCTCGTCGAGTTGTGGGGAAATCTCGGGATTGAGTTGGGATGGGGGCGTGGCATCATGATTGAGTACCTGACGCATAATCGCGATGATGCCGCCGACAAAGGGACGTAGGCCAGTCAGGAATTGATAGAGAATGACGCCGGTCGAGTAAAGGTCGGCGCGCTGATCTACCTCGCTTCCCTCGAATTGCTCGGGTGGCATGTAAGTCGGCGTGCCCATGACGGAGCCGACTTGAGTGAGCATGGATGAGTCAATCTTGGCGATGCCGAAATCGGCAATTTTGACTTTTCCGTCATGGGTAATCATGACATTTGCGGGCTTGATGTCGCGGTGCACAATCCCTCGCGCATGCGAATACTCAAGCGCATCGAGTATCTGCAATACGATACGTATGCCGTTTTCGATGGTGAATTTATCCTCGTGGTCGAAGTGTTCCTTTAGCTCTTTGCCATGGATAAGCTCCATCACGATGAAGGCCATTTCATCGTCTTCGCCGTATTCGTAGATGGAAACAATTTTGGGGTGTGACAGGCGACCAGCCGCACGCGCTTCGCGACGGAAGCGATTGAAGGTTTCTTCGGCGTCACCCTTGTCTATGGCAGACTTCAGGATCGTCTTGATAGCGACGGTGCGTTCGATGAGCGGGTCAAATGCTTCATACACGACCCCCATCGCACCTCTGCCCAATTCGCGCCGGATTTCATACTTGCCCAGCTTTTTTGGTTTTTCCATATCGTTTTGCAGATGAGAGGCTGGGACAATGTTCAGTTATCTGAGTGTATGTCCAGTCGATTACCCGCGCATTTTGCCATGACTTGGCTGATTTTCCACGAACAACCTTTGAATCTTGTCCATTTTGATTGGTATGGGTGCTGATTTTTGACATAATTTTTATTGCCGTAGTTGTCCGCGTAGCGGTTATGTAAAGGGTATTGATGCACGCAAATCCGAATTGGTCGCGCGATTTTGCGGGGTTGTGCATAAAAATTGGCCCCGCTTCGCCCCCTTGGGTAAAATGCTTCCCTTTCGCTAGAAGAGATAGTCATGGCGGGTAAAACGCAAAAAACACTGGGTTTTGAGGCAGCGATGGTCGAGCTCGAGCAAATTGTCTCTGATATGGAGGCGGGTAAGCTGACGCTGGAAGACTCGCTGGCAGCTTATCAGCGCGGCGCTGAGTTGTTGGCATTCTGCCGTACCAGGCTGGAGGACGCTCAACAGCAAGTGCGGGTGCTGGAAGAGGGCGTGCTGAAGGACTTTTCCGCCTTCGGCGAGAGTGGGGCTAACTGAACAATGAATAACGATTTTCAAAGCTGGATAGCGGCACGACAGTCCCATTTCGAAGACGTATTGCGCAGGCTGCTGCCGAGTGCGGAGGTTGTGCCACAGCGTTTGCACGAGGCGATGCGCTATGCGGTGCTGGACGGCGGCAAGCGTGTGCGTCCGCTGTTGGCCTTTGCCGCCGGAGAATTGGCTGGTGCGGATATGACGCGGGTTGAGATCGCCGCTGCTGCGGTTGAGTTGATTCATGCTTATTCTCTGGTGCACGACGATATGCCGTGCATGGACGACGATGTGCTGCGCCGCGGCAAGCCGACTTGTCATGTGCAATATGACGAAGCGACGGCTCTTCTGGTTGGTGATTCCTTACAGACGTTGGCGTTTCAGCTGCTCGCGGAACATAGCCTGAGCGACGATGCCAAGCAGCAACTAGCGATGGTCAAGCTGCTCGCGGTAGCTTCCGGTTCACGCGGGATGGCGGGCGGGCAGGCTATCGATCTGGACAGTGTTGGGAAGTCGCTCTCGCTGCCAGAACTGGAATATATGCATATTCACAAGACGGGCGCGTTGATACGTACGGCTATTCTGTTGGGCGCCCATTGCGGTGACCAATTGACTGGAGCCCAACTCGGAAAACTGGAACACTTCGGTAAATTGATCGGATTGGCTTTTCAGGTGGTGGACGATGTGCTCGATTGCGAGGCGGACACCGCCACGTTAGGTAAGACCGCAGGCAAGGATGCGGATAATGATAAACCGACCTATGTCAGCCTGCTGGGACTCTCCGCCGCGCGTGAAATGGCGCAGCGTTTGCATTGCGAGGCATTGGAAACTCTGTCCGGTTTCGGTGATGAGGCGCAACGCCTGCGTGAACTGGCCGACTTCATCGTATTGAGAAAGTTCTGATGTTTGAATTGTTGAACGCTATCGACTCGCCGGACGATCTACGCAAACTTGAGCGTGAGCAACTGCCGTTGCTGGCGCAGGAGTTGCGCGATTTTCTGGTGGCCTCGGTGAGCAAGACCGGCGGACATTTGTCTTCCAATCTGGGTACGGTCGAACTGACCATCGCGCTGCATTATATTTTTAATACGCCGGATGACAGGCTGGTGTGGGATGTCGGCCATCAGACCTATGCGCACAAGATACTGACCGGGCGGCGCGAGGCGATGAGCAGTTTGCGCATGGCGGGCGGTATCGCCGGATTTCCCAAACGTGATGAGAGTGCTTACGATACATTCGGTACCGGTCACTCCAGTACGTCAATTTCGGCTGCGCTGGGCATGGCTGTGGCGGCGCAAATGCAGGGTTCCGAGCGGCGCGCGGTGGCGATCATCGGCGACGGCGCGATGACCGGCGGCATGGCGTTCGAGGCGTTGAATAACGCTGGGGCGATGGACGCTAACCTGCTGGTTATCCTTAACGACAACGATATGTCGATCTCCCAGCCGGTCGGTGCGCTGAATAATTATCTGGCCAAGCTGATGTCGGGGCGTTTTTACGCAGCGATGCGGCGCGGCAGTGAAAAGATGCTAAAGGGCATGCCTCCGGTGCTGGAGTTCGCCAAGCGCGCGGAGGAGCATGTTAAAGGCATGGTCACACCGAGTACGCTGTTCGAGGAATTCGGCTTCAACTACATTGGCCCGATTGACGGTCATGACATTGATGTTTTACTGGATACCCTGAGCAATATTCGTCAGCTCGAAGGGCCGCAATTCCTGCATATTGTCACGCAAAAGGGCAAGGGCTATACCCATGCCGAGGAAGATTGCACCCTGTATCACGGTGTATCCAAATTTGATCCGGCCAGCGGCATCAAGCCCAAGCCCGCGTCGAATGATGTGACGGCGGGCAAGCACACCTACACCGAGGTGTTCGGCGATTGGATGTGCGACATGGCTGCACAGAACGAGCGATTGGTCGGCATTACCCCGGCGATGTGCGAGGGTTCCGGCATGGTCAGGTTTGCACGGGATTTTCCACAACGCTATTTTGATGTCGGCATTGCCGAACAACATGCGCTCACCTTTGCGGCGGGCATGGCTTGCGACGGCTACAAACCGGTGGTGGCGATTTATTCAACTTTCCTGCAGCGCGCTTACGACCAGTTGATTCACGACATCGCGATTCAAAATTTGCCGGTTATTCTTGCTGTTGATCGTGGCGGTCTGGTCGGCGCGGACGGTGCAACCCATGCGGGTAGCTTCGACCTGTCTTATCTGCGCTGTATTCCGAACATGACGGTGATGGCACCTTCCGATGAAAACGAGTGCCGTCAGATGTTGTACACCGCATTTCAGCTGGATACGCCGACTGCGGTGCGCTATCCGCGCGGCTACGGGCCGGGTGCGGCGATCAGTCAGTCGATGCAGGCTTTGCCCTTAGGCAAGGGCGAGCTGCGTCGTCGCGGTCTTAAGGTGGCGATTCTGGCATTCGGCTCCATGCTTGCACCCGCGTTGGCGGCAGGCGAGAAGCTGAATGCGACCGTGGTGAATATGCGCTTCGTTAAACCGCTGGATACCGAGCTGGTGCAGCAGCTGGCGCACCAGTATGATTTGCTGGTGACCGTGGAAGAGAATTCCGTGCAGGGAGGGGCGGGCAGTGCAGTAGCCGAATGTCTGCAACAGTTCAATATTAAAGTCTCGCTGCTGCTGTTGGGGCTGCCGGATCACTTTATTGAGCAGGGTGAGCATGCGCGGATGCTGGCAGTCTGTGGTTTGGACGCGAACGGGATTGTTGACAGCATAAAAAACAAACTAGTCGAGTGATTTTGTCGGGATTGCTATAATCACACTATGTATATATCTGAGAGGTTTGCATGAACGCCCAAAATTCCCCTATCCCTGACGTGCAGAACTCCGTTGATACACGTCATCTGGCAATTAATAAAGTCGGCATCAAGGGGATACGCCATCCGATCAAGGTTAAGGATAAGAGCGTGGGTGTGCAGCATACCGTTGCCACCTTTAATATGTATGTGCACTTGCCGCATAATTTTAAGGGCACGCACATGTCGCGCTTCGTTGAAATACTCAACGAGCACGAGCGCGAGATTTCGGTGGAATCGTTCGATACCATCCTGCATGAGATGGTGACTCGACTGGAGGCGAAGTCCGGCCACATTGAAATGAACTTTCCCTATTTTGTGAACAAAACAGCACCCGTGTCCGGCGTGCAAAGCCTGCTGGATTACGATGTGACCATCATAGGCGAGGTGCTGGATGGTCAGGCGCAGGTCACGATGAAGGTTGTTGTGCCGGTCACCAGTCTGTGTCCCTGTTCCAAAAAAATCTCCGATCGCGGTGCGCACAATCAGCGTTCGCATGTCACACTCACCCTTCGCACCAACGAGTTCGTGTGGATTGAGGATGTGATTCGTATCGCGGAAGAGCAAGCCTCATGCGAACTGTTCGGCTTGCTGAAACGCCCGGATGAAAAATTTGTCACCGAACGCGCCTACGATAATCCCAAGTTTGTCGAAGACATGGTGCGCGATGTTGCCGCAGCTCTGAACGCAGATCAGCGCATAGACGCCTATGTCGTTGAGTCGGAGAACTTCGAGTCCATCCACAATCACTCAGCTTACGCGCTGATTGAAAGAGATAAGACCAAGGAGTGAAGATGGAGGAGCGGGCGGGCGGTATGATGCCCTTGCTCCTAAATCCTGAATCCTAAATCCTCTCCATGAAACCCGTCGCCATTTTCCGGCATGTAGCTATCGAAGGTCCCGGCTTTTTAGTCGAGTTTCTAGATGCGCACTCCATTCCCTGGCAGCTGATAGCAATCGATGTCGGTGAGGCGGTGCCTCAGTCTGCTGCTGATTTTTCCGGGCTGGTTTTTATGGGCGGTCCGATGAGCGTCAATGATAATTTGCCGTGGATGCTTGAGGTTGCCGCGTTGATACGCGATGCCGTGGCGCGCGATATTCCGGTTTTGGGGCATTGTCTTGGCGGACAGCTGATGTCGAGTGCATTGGGAGCGATCGTATCGCAAAATTCGGTCAAAGAAATTGGCTGGGGTGAGGTTTCGGTCGCTAAGAGCGAAGTCGCACGCACATGGTTTGGCGATATATCCGATTTCAAAGCGTTCCACTGGCATGGAGAAACGTTCTCGCTGCCAGAGGGGGCGTCACTGTTGCTATCCAGTGAATATTGCTCAAATCAGGCCTGGGCAATCGGCAAGCATCTCGCGCTGCAATGCCACGTTGAGATGACCTCCGATATGGTTGCATCATGGTGTGAGGCGTGTGCGGAAGAGATTGGGGCCGCCGGTGCCAGTCCGGCGGTTCAGTCTGCGAGCAAGATACAACAGCAAGCGGCGGATGATTTGACGCAATTGCGGGAGGCGGCAAGGCAGCTTTACTGCAGATGGGTCTCAGGGTTGAAATAGTCTAAGCGGGTGAGGAGATAATGCCGAGCGGCTTAAAATGAATCAGGGCGGGAATTCGCCCTGATTGTCGTTGATATCACCCGTATGTGGGTGCTGGAATGAAGTTGCTATGCAACTTCATTAATAACCTTCCCCGTTATCTGCCCTTGGGTGTTGACCACCGGTTGGGACTGTTGTGCCTGCTGTTCTTTCTGAGACTGTTCGACTTGGCGGCTCTGGTTTGCTTTGGATGTCTGAGCCGCTTGAGTCGCGGCCCTTTTGGCATCGTCTGATTGTCTGGAAGTGGGCTCGCTGGGTTGCTGGCGAACAGCAGGGGAGTTGCTTGCGGAACTAACGGAATTGATAGCCATGGTAGAGATCCTCTTGGAGTTGATGCATCAAGCGGTCACGTTGATAACTGCGCCTATGGTTTGCCCCTGAGTATTGAGCGTGGGCGTGGGCGTCACCGTCGCCGCAACGGGCGGTGTCGTAAGTTGAGTTGCAGGTTGTTGCGCTACGGCGCTCGTATCTTTCGGTTGAGCGGCTTGGGTTACTCTTTGGAGGATGTCAGGTCCGATTTGGTTGGTGGCCTCCGTTGCGCGCAAGTTACGCTCCGCTTGTGAGGCGACGCTTTGCGCCTGACTTGCATTTGCGTTCAGAGAGCGTGCATTGGCCTGCGCCTGACTCGCAGCAGTCTGGGCAGAGTTGGCTTGTGATTGTAGCGCACTCGCATTCTGCGCCGCGCGCTCGGCGAACTGCTTGGCCTGTGCAAGTTGCATCTGCTGCCAAGCGGCCTGTGTAGCTGGCTGTGTTCCTGTTGTTAAGGTAACGCTCATGATTTGCGTACTCCGGTTTGCTGTCTCCCGTGTACAAATATACGCCTACAATCCCTTTCAATTCAAGTGCTTTTTTTAAATTGGTCAATAAACTAATGGTCGTTCCCTGTTTAACTTGGAGGTGCCAGGCACAGCTGTATGCATAGGCCGAATTATCTAGGCAATTCAGTCTATTGATCATGCATGTCAGAGTGCGTAGTGTGGCGTAGCAGGTTTCGTTTTATTTTGTTGTTATTAGCCTGCTTTTTCGTAATCACCAATCTTAAGGAGAGTGCCATGAAGAAATTGATGCTAGTACTTTGTTTTGGGTTTGCCTTCGTTGCTTCGTCGTCGGTAATGGCGGGGAGTCAACAAAATAAGATGAAAGGTTGCAATGCGGAATCCAAGGAGGCAGGTTTAAAAGGGGATGAACGTAAGGTTTTTATGAAAAAGTGCCTGTCCAAGGGTTATGTGTTGAAGGCACAAGCTGCAGGCGCTTCCGCACCGATTGCCGCGCCTGCTCAGCAGGATAAGATGAAATCATGTAATGCGGATGCCAAGACCAAGGGGTTGAAAGGGGATGAGCGTAAATCGTTTATGACTTCATGTCTGAAGGGGTGACTAGTAGGCATTTAATGAAAAAATGCGCCTTGCGGCGCATTTTTTCATTAAAGAGGAGCAATTCGTTGCAGTGTATAATCCGAACTCTTTAAAGCTTGCGCCGAATTCGCGCCACACCCATAACTAACGCATGATTAAAAAATTCCTTAAGCGCGTATTTCGCAAAGCAGCCAAGACCAAGTCGGTGGGCAATGCTCAGATAATTCCGTTCGAATTGCATGGCGTGGCTCGCGAGCAAATAAGCTATGGCGGAAAAAGAGTAACCGATGGCTTGCAGGCTGCGGGATATACGGCTTATGTGGTAGGCGGGGCGGTACGAGATCTCCTGCTTGAGCGCACGCCGAAGGATTTTGATATTGCGACCAACGCCACTCCCGAGGAGGTTCGGCGGGTATTTCGCCGATCACGCATCATCGGACGACGTTTCCGGTTGGTGCATGTAATGTTTGGTGAAGAGGTGGTCGAGGTATCCACCTTTCGCAGCATGATAGAGGCCGTCGATGCCGAGACCGATGCGCATGGCCGGCTGTTGCGCGATAACCAATTTGGCGATCAGGAACAGGATGCGGCACGGCGTGATTTCACCGCCAATGCGTTGTTCTACGATCCGTCTTCCCAAGAAATATTTGACTTTCACCGTGGCTATGCCGACACGCGTTCCCAGCTGCTGCGCATGATAGGTGATCCTGCAACACGATATCGCGAAGATCCTGTGCGTATGTTGCGTGCGGTGCGTCTGTCCGCAAAGTTGGGCATGAAGCTGGATGCAGCTACGGCTGCGCCTATTGCAAAGATGAAAGATCTGCTCGACAACGTGCCGCAAGCACGGCTGCTCGATGAAGTGCTGAAAATGTTGCTGTCGGGGCACTCGGTTGAATGCATACAGACGTTGCGCAAGATGCATTTGCATCACGGCCTGTTGCCTTTGCTGGATGTAATTCTGGAACAGCCTATGGGCGAAAAGTTCGTGATGCTGGCATTGAAAAATACCGACGAGCGTCTCCGCCAAGAAAAACCTGTTTCGCCCGCATTTTTGTTTGCCGCCTTGTTGTGGCATGAAGTGTTGGCAACCTGGAATCAATTACAGAAGCAGGGTGAACGTCCGATTGCGGCGATGCATACGGCAATGGACGAGGTACTGGCTAGGCAACGCGCACAACTGGCGATTCCGCATCGCCACGATGCGGTGATGAAGGAAATATGGCTGATGCAGCAGCGTCTGGATCAGCGCTCCGGTCAGCGTCCGTTCCGCTTGTTGGAGCAGCCGCGTTTTCGCGCCGCTTATGATTTTCTGTTGTTGCGGTGCGCCAGTGGTGAAGTGGATCAAGAGCTGGGACTGTGGTGGGATGAATTTCAAGATGCCAGTACCGAGCGGCGTGAGGAGATGTTGCAGCCCGCGGGGGCGGGCGACAAGAAGCGTCGTCGTCGCAAGCCACGCAAGAAGCCATCAGCAAACGCCGAGCCGACTACATAATGCAGCACACCGCCTTTATCGGGCTGGGTAGCAATCTGGAACAACCAAGCAGCCAATTGCAGCGTGCCTTTGCCGACATTGCCGGATTACCGGATACGCGTTTAGTTGCGCATTCGTCGCTGTATCGTAGTGCGCCAGTCGGCTATCTGGATCAGCCAGATTTCGTCAATGCCGTGGCGCACATGGTTACTAATCTGTCGCCGCAAGCCTTGTTGAAGGCGCTGCTGCAGATTGAGCATGAGCATGGTCGAGAGCGTACCTTTCGCAATGCCCCGCGTACACTGGATTTAGATTTGTTGCTGTACGATGATGTGCAATTGCATGAGCATGGTCTGACCATTCCGCATCCGCAGATGCATCTGCGCGCCTTTGTATTGCAGCCCCTGCTGGAGTTGGCGCCGAATTGCATTATTCCCGGAGTGGGCGAGGTGAATTTGGCTTTGCACGAATGCCGAGATCAGGCACTGGAGCGGCTTACCGATGTCGCCGGATAAGTATCGTTACGTGGTGGTGGAAGGCCCGATAGGGGTGGGGAAGACCAGTCTTACGCAGCGTCTTGCGCAGCATCTCGGCGCGGCTACATTACTGGAAAGGCCGGAAGAAAATCCATTTCTTGCCAAGTTCTATCAGGACCCGTCGCGCCATGCGCTGGCGACGCAGCTGTTCTTTTTGTTCCAGCGCGGCAATGAGGTGCGCGAATTGGCGCAACTGGATCTGTTTAATGATGGCACGGTGGCGGACTACCTGCTCGATAAGGACATGCTGTTTGCGCGTCTGAATCTGAACGAGGAAGAGTTTTCACTGTATCAACAAATTTTTGGCACCCTGCAGTTTCAGGCGCCCGTGCCCGATCTGGTGATCTATTTGCAGGCAGAGCCAGCGACGCTGGTTGAGCGTGTGCGCCGACGCGCCAAGCCTTACGAACAGAGTATCTCAGATGTCTATTTGCAGCGTTTGACGCAAAGCTATAGCGATTTTTTCTATCATTACGATGCGGCGCCGGTTTTGATGGTGAATAGCGAACATCTGAATTTTGTTGATGGTGATGATGATTTCAATCTGTTGTTGCGGCGTATCGCGGAGATGCGCGGGCCGCGCGAATTTTTTAGTCGGGGAAGTTGATGCGAACCACGTTGACCACGCTGCAAACGATGCGCGGCAGGGGCGAGAAGATCGCCATGCTGACCTGTTACGACTCCAGCTTTGCCGCACTGCTCGAAGCGAAAAGCGTGGATGTGCTGCTGGTTGGTGACTCGCTGGGTATGGTGTTGCAGGGGCGCGAGACCACGCTGCCAGTGACGCTGGAGAGCATGGCTTATCACACCTCCTGTGTGGCTAGCGGCTGCGGGCAGCCATTCATCGTCACCGATATGCCCTTTGGCACCTTTCAGGTCAGTCCGCGGGAAACCTTTGCCCATGCCGCGCAGTTGATGGCGGCGGGCGCACAAATGATCAAGCTTGAAGGAGGGGAGGCGATGGTCGAGACTGTGCGCTTTCTGACCGAGCGCGGTATTCCAGTCTGTGCTCATCTGGGGCTGACGCCGCAATCGGTGCATCAGATGGGGGGCTATCGCGTGCAGGGTCGAGGCTCTGACGAGGCGAAGCAGTTGCTGCAAGATGCTCTGGCGCTGCAACAGGTGGGAGCGGGCATGCTGGTGCTTGAAGCCGTTCCGGCGAAGTTGGCAGCGGAAGTCACAGCTGCGCTGACCATCCCGACGATAGGCATAGGCGCGGGTGCGGCCTGCTCCGGTCAGGTGCTGGTGCTGCACGATATGCTGGACATCTATCCAGGTAAGAAGGCGCGCTTCGTCAAAAATTTCATGAAGGGTTCAGCTTCGATAGGCGATGCAATTTCGCGCTATGTGTCCGAGGTAAAGTCGGGGACATTCCCGGCGCAGGAGCATAGCTTCTGATGCGGCAAATTTCGACTATCGCCGAACTGCGCGCACGGCTGGCGGGCGAACAGGTCATCGCCTTTGTGCCGACTATGGGCAACTTGCACGAGGGGCATCTCGACCTAGTGCGCATTGCGCGAGAGCAGGGTAGCTGCGTGGTCGTCAGTGTTTTCGTTAATCCGCTGCAATTTGGCCCCAGCGAGGACTTCGATCGCTACCCGCGCACGCTGGAGGCTGATTGCGAGAAATTGCAGGGGCTGGCCGATGTGGTATTTTCTCCCGCCGTGGAGGAGATGTATCCCGCGAAGCAGACCCTATTTGTTGACCCTCCGGCTATCGCCAATGAGCTGTGTGGCGCGGCCCGGCCTGGTCACTTTCGAGGCATGGCAACCGTGGTGCTGAAGCTGCTGAACATTGTGCAGCCTCAGGTCGCTGTGTTTGGCAAGAAGGATTATCAGCAGCTGCATATCATTCGTCGTATGGTGGCGGAACTGAATTTGCCGGTGCGTATTGTCGGAGTTGAGACGGTGCGCGCGGCGGATGGACTGGCACTGAGTTCGCGTAATCAGTATCTGACTGAGTCCGAGCGTGCCGAGGCGCCCTTTTTATCGCAGACGCTGCGCGGGATGCGCGAGGCGATACTGTCGGGCGAGCGTGACATTGAACATTTACAGCAACAGGCGGTCTCAGTTCTTGCGTCCAGAGGGTGGCAGGTCGATTACGTTTCGATACGAAGTCGACTCGATCTGCAAGCTGCCGATCCTGTGCAATCTGATTGGGTGATACTGGCCGCCGCAAAATTGGGGATTCCGCGGCTGCTGGACAATATCGAGTGCCCTTGATGCATGTAATGATATGAGTGCGATATAATCCGCACTCGTCGAATGAGGAGGAGTTTCATGCAGAGAACCATGCTTAAGTCCAAGTTGCACCGGGTGCGTGTTACGCAATCCGAATTGCATTACGAAGGCTCCTGCGCAATTGACGATGACTTTATGGATGCCGCCGACATTCGGGAGTATCAGCAAATTGATATCTACAATGTCACCAACGGTGAGCGTTTCACTACCTATGCGATTCGTGCGGAGCGCGGCTCTAGGACTATTTCTGTGAATGGTGCGGCTGCGCACAAGGCAAATCCGGGCGATATCCTTATTATCGCAACCTACGCGACCTATTCCGAAATGGAATTGCAGACCTTTCATCCTCAACTAGTCTATTTTGATGAGGCTAATTGCATTATCGCGCAGCGTGACCGCATACCGGTGCAGGCTGCTGCCTAGGGCGGCATGAGGATTGTCACCGCACGAATCGCAGCGCGCGCTTCCCTCGGTGGTGGCCGCCCTTCTATCCTCACAGCTCTTATTATTTCAGTGGTGCATTTCCTCCCCGTGCGGTGTCTGAATGTCTGAGTACGAAAAACTTCCTTCATGGTCAGCGCTTCAGCAGTTGGATATGCTGGCGCTGCAGCAGGATAGTCTGATTGCTCGGGGGCTCACTGCCGTCAGGGAGCGCCAGTTGAGTGAGCTTGTGCTCAACAGTCAGGATGGACGCTATCGCCAAGCGCGCGCCATATTTGATCGGCAGGTCTGCAATATCCGTAAAAAGGGTTGGACCGAGGAGGAGCGGGCGGCCCTGTTTTCGGCCTTCAATTCGTTGGGCAGGATGGCTGCTGAGAAGTACGGCAAGGCCTATTTTCCCTTGGCATGGTTCTACAACTCGGGCTGGCGGATACTTCCCGCAGGGCAAGAGCCGGAAGCTGACGATTTTGCTTCGCTGACCGATCTTGGCTTGTCGGCTCACTATGAACAATCCGCTTTCGAATGGTGCGTCAGTAACCGGCATCTCGAAGATCCTGAGTTGTGGTTTGATCTGGCAGCCTGTTACTTGCGCGGTATAGCGGTAGAGCCTGACGTTGAGCAGTCAATTCACTGGCTGAAGAAGTCAGCCGAACTTGGTCATGAATTGGCCCAGAATCAATTGGGGCGGATGTACGAAACCGGGCGCGGTAGCGAGCAGGATGATGTGCAAGCTGCGTACTGGTATGGTCGTGCCGCCGAGCAGGGTAATGCTTGGGCGCAGGCTGAGTTGGGGGCGATGCATCTGAAGGGCAGGGGCGTCGCGCAGGATTACGGGCAGGCTGTGATTCGATTTCGCAAGGCGGCCGAGCGGGGAAATGTTGCGGCGCAGTGCTTTCTTGCCTGGCTGTACCGGGATGGTCGCGGGGTGGAGCGGAGTTACGAAAAATCCGCATTCTGGTTCCGCAAAGCGGCAGAGCAGGGAGATGAGTTGGCGCAGCACTTTCTAGGCGGGCTGTGCGAGGAGCATCCGGAAATTGGACTGGGCGATGAACAGGCGGCTTACTGGTATCGCAGGGCGGCCGAGCAGGGACATGCGGCCAGCCAGAAGCAACTCGGCAAACTATACCGGGACGGTCGCGGTGTTACGCAGGATGATGGGCAGGCATTCCTCTGGTTTTACAAATCTGCGCAGCAGGGCAACGATTGGTCTCAATACTATTTGGGCATGACGTATGGAGAAGGGCGCGGGGTTGCGCGCGATGATGTGCAGGCGCTGTACTGGCTATACAAGGCCGCCGAGCAAGGTCTGAGTCAGGCCAAGGATGAGATCGAGCGCATACGCGGCGATGTGTCGGTGGTCGAGGAGGTTGCGCAAGATGTAAAACAGGCCGAGTTGTTTGCCTTTGTCAGGGCGCGACGTTTTCCTGTGTGCCGTTCAAAGCGCGTGCGCACGCGTGACCTGCGATGCGGGAGACGCTTTTCTTCGCTACGGCGCGGGTCGAAAAAGCGAGTTCGACCAGTGCGTAATCGCAGGATATTGAAGGTTGGCGATGCTTCCTGAAGAACTGGAACTCGTCCGTCTGGAAACAGAGCAGGGCGATTTGGAAGAGCAGTTGATCCAGACCGAACTGGCGCTGGAGACCTGCAAGACCGAAACGGCACAATTCCAACATCGCTACTATCTGGCGGTGGGAAGTCTGTATGCGCAGCTGGATGAATTGGATGCGCAGATCGCCATCGAGCAGGCTCGGCTTCATCCTTCTGATGCATCGGTGCTGGCATATGCTAAAGCCTCGAAACAGAGGGCCGAAAGGTCGGCGCAGGAGGCGGGAGTAATCGCCGCCAGGCCGGTTCCGCCAAAAGAGCTGACGGCCGAACTCAAACTTGCCTATCGGCGAGCCGCCAAGTTAATGCATCCGGATCGTGCGGTTACCGAAGCGGAGCGACAGCGTCGTACCGATCTGATGGTGCGCGTAAATAGGGCTTATGAGAACGGGGATCAACGGACGATAGACCAGTTGATAAAGGAGTATGGTCACGATCCGGAGGCAATCGCCGGCGATGATGTTGGATCGCGCATTGTCAAGACGATACGTCGACTTGCGCAATTGCGTCGGCGTCTGGGTGAAGCTCAAGGTGAGTTGGCCGAGCAGCAGCGCAGTGAATTGTTTCAGCTTAGACAGAGTGTCGAGGATGGTGAGGCGATCGGAGGAGATCCGCTGGGCGAGTTGATGCAGCAGCTGATGCAAGAGTTATCTGAGCGCAGAGGGCGATTAGAAATGCTACAGCATTTGTAGAAAATTTAGTTCTTGTATTCTGAATGAGTTGCTTGCATGTTGCGCCTTATGGGGGTGGGAATTATTGACCTTCCCGAGGTTCGCAGGTAGGATCACACGCTTTAAAGCTAATCGGGTTGACTACAATGCGTCGCAAACTTGTTGTTGGAAACTGGAAAATGTACGGCAGTCTTGCAGGCAACAAGGTTCTGCTGGAAGGCGTGCTCAACGGTGTGAAGAATCTGACTAGCGCCGACTATGGCGTTTGCGTTCCCTATCCCTATCTGGCACAGACGCAATCGATGCTGCAGGGTAGCAATATTGCCTGGGGTGCGCAGAATCTGAGTCAACATGAGCAGGGCGCATTTACCGGCGCGATTTCTCCCCTCATGCTCAACGACTTCGGTTGTCGCTACGTGATCATTGGCCATTCTGAGCGCCGTGCGTTGTTTCATGAAAGCAATGAGATTGCAGCTGCCAAGTTTGATGCGGCGATCAAGTTTGGTCTGACCCCGATTTTTTGTGTGGGTGAGACGCTGGCCGAGCGCGAAGGTGGAGTGACTGAACAAGTGGTTGCGCGTCAGCTGGAAGTGATTTTGAATCACGCCAGCCCAGCGGTTCTTTCCAAATCTGTGGTTGCTTACGAACCAGTATGGGCGATCGGTACCGGCAAAACTGCGTCACCGGATCAGGCGCAGGCGGTCCATGCCTTTATTCGTCAGCAACTTGCGCAATTGGATGGGCAAATGGCGCAAGCCTTGTGTATACTCTACGGCGGTAGTGTGAAGGCGAATAATGCGGATCAATTGTTTGCGATGCCCGATATCGACGGCGGTCTGATTGGTGGTGCGTCCTTGGTGGCGGAAGATTTTGTGGCTATTTGCAGTGCTGCTAATGCGGCGGCAAAGTAGGGTGAAAAACGAATAGTCTTTGGAGTGAAGTGTGGAAACATTGGTTTGGGTATTGCATGTAGTAGCTGCCGTAGTGTTGATCGGTCTGGTTTTGATTCAGCACGGCAAGGGTGCCGACATGGGTGCGGCCTTTGGTACGGGGTCGGCTGGCAGTGTTTTCGGCTCCGGTGGATCTGCTAACTTTCTCAGTCGCAGTACTGCTGTTGCGGCGTCGGTATTTTTTGCCACCAGTTTGTCGTTGACTTATCTGTATTCGCATCCTGCGCAGCAGCAGGGCGTAATGGATAAGGCCGGTGCGGCTGTTCAGGCGGCGCCCGCGGTTGTCGATACTTCGAAATCCAAGGAGATTCCGAAATAGTTTTGCAGTGGCATTGCGGTTGTGGTGGAATTGGTAGACACGCAAGCTTGAGGTGCTTGTGCCCGATAAGGGCGTGGGAGTTCGAGTCTCCCCATCCGCACCAGATTAAAAAATAAAAAGACACGCGCTAGCGTGCACTAAAAAGTAAAACGATTAGAAAGTGATTCCGCTATCGTCGAGAATCACGGTTTACAGCAATTAGAGGGGGAAGCTCAATGTTGGAAAACTATTTTCCGGTGCTGTTGTTCGTCTGCGTCGGCTTGGCTTTTGGTGTTGTTCCAATTGTGCTTGGTAAGTTGGTGTCACCCAATCGTCCGGATAGCGCAAAACTTTCTCAATACGAGTGTGGCTTCGAGGCTTTCGAAGATGCGCGCATGAAATTCGATGTGCGTTACTATCTTGTGGCTATCTTGTTCATTCTGTTCGATCTTGAAATTGCGTTCATGTTTCCATGGGCGGTTGTACTCAAAGAACTGGGTACTTTCGGTTTTGTCTCCATGATGATTTTCCTGGCCATCCTCGTGGTTGGCTTTATCTACGAATGGATGAAAGGGGCCTTGGAATGGGAATAGAAGGCATTCTGGAGAAGGGCGTCGTTACAACTACGCTCGACACCGTTATCAATTACACCCGCACGGGATCCTTGTGGCCGATGACTTTCGGCCTGGCGTGTTGCGCGGTGGAGATGATGCAGGCAGGCGCTTCGCGTTATGATCTGGATCGTTTCGGTGTGGTGTTTCGCCCCAGTCCGCGTCAGTCGGACGTGATGATCGTTGCGGGTACGCTATGCAACAAGATGGCTCCCGCGCTACGCAAGGTATATGACCAGATGGCCGAGCCGCGTTGGGTGATCTCCATGGGTTCTTGTGCCAATGGCGGCGGTTACTATCATTATTCCTATTCAGTGGTGCGCGGCTGTGACCGTATCGTACCAGTCGATATCTATGTGCCGGGTTGTCCTCCAACCGCAGAGGCGCTGCTCTACGGCATCATTCAGTTGCAGAGCAAGATCAAACGAACCAATACCATTGCGCGCTAGGTGAAATATGGCTGCTGATCTGAGTACATTGCGTGAAAATTTGAGCACCCTGCTTGGCGACAAGCTGATAAGCATGGATGAAAAGCTGGGTGAATTGACTGTGGTGGTCAAAGCCGCCGAGATGATGGTTGTGCTGACGCGCTTGCGCGACGAGGCCGGATTTGAGCAGATGATAGATCTGTGTGGCGTGGACTACTCCACCCATGGCGACGGTACGTGGGAAGGCAAACGTTTTGCGGTGGTCTACCATCTGCTCGCAGTGGCGCTCAACGTTCGACTGCGTGTGCGCATCTTCGCTGAGGATGATGAATTTCCGGTAATGGAGTCGGTAACGGGTGTTTGGCCCTGTGCTAACTGGTTCGAGCGCGAGGCTTTCGATTTGTATGGCTTTGTGTTTACCGGTCACCCCGATCTGCGCCGCATCCTGACCGACTACGGTTTCGTCGGCAATCCGTTCCGCAAGGACTTTCCGCTTTCCGGGCATGTGGAAATGCGCTACGACGCCGAGCAGCGTCGCGTGGTTTATCAGCCGGTGACGGTCGAGCCGCGCGAGGTAACGCCGCGCATCGTGCGTGAAGAAACCTTTGGTTGCAACTGAGGAAGCGCGAAATGGCTGAAATCAAGAATTACACAATGAACTTTGGACCTCAGCACCCGGCTGCGCACGGCGTGTTGCGACTGGTGCTGGAGCTGGACGGTGAAGTGATCGAGCGTGCGGATCCGCATATCGGCCTGCTGCATCGCGGTACCGAGAAGCTGGCCGAGCACAAAACTTTCCTGCAAGCCTTGCCCTACATGGATCGACTCGACTATGTGTCGATGATGAGCAATGAGCATGCCTACGTGATGGCGGTCGAGAAGCTGGCTGGCATCGAAGTGCCATTGCGTGCGCAGTACATTCGTGTGATGTTTGACGAAATCACCCGTATTCTGAATCATCTGTTGTGGCTGGGGGCGCACGGACTGGACGTCGGTGCGATGACCATGTTCCTGTATTGCTTCCGCGAGCGCGAAGACTTGATGGATGCCTATGAGGCAGTATCCGGCGCGCGTCTGCATGCAGCTTACTATCGTCCGGGTGGGGTTTATCGAGATCTGCCGGACACAATGCCGCAATATCAAGCGTCCAAGATCCACAATGCCGCGGCCGTAAAGCGTTTGAACGAGAATCGTCAGGGCTCGCTGCTCGATTTTCTTGATGACTTCACTGTGCGCTTCCCCAAGTGTGTGGACGAATATGAAACCCTACTGACCGACAATCGTATCTGGAAGCAGCGTCTGGTCGGCATCGGCGTGGTTACGCCTGAGCGCGCATTGGCACTGGGTATGACTGGTCCGATGTTGCGCGGTTCCGGCGTGGAATGGGATCTTCGCAAGAAGCAGCCCTACGAAGTCTATGATCGTCTGGACTTCGATATTCCGGTTGGCACTACTGGCGACTCCTATGACCGCTATCTGGTGCGCGTCGAAGAGATGCGTCAATCCAATCGCATCATCAAGCAATGCGTAGACTGGTTGCGTGTTAATCACGGCCCAGTGATGGCGAGTAATCACAAGTTCTCCCCGCCCAAGCGTGAAGCGATGAAGGAGAACATGGAAGAATTGATCCACCATTTCAAGCTGTTCACCGAGGGTATGCATGTGCCGGCCGGTGAGGCGTATGCGGCGGTGGAGCATCCTAAGGGTGAGTTCGGTATCTATATGATTTCCGACGGCGCCAACAAGCCCTATCGCATGAAGATACGCGCGCCCGGATTCGTCCATATGGCCGCGCTTGATGAAATGTGCCGCGGCCACATGATTGCCGACGTGGTAACCATTATTGGTACGCAGGACATCGTTTTTGGAGAGGTGGACCGCTGATGTTATCCGAACAAATAAAAGCGCAGGTTGACCGCGAACTGAAGAAATATCCGGCTGACCAAAAGCAATCGGCAGTGATGGCTGCATTGCGTTTCGTGCAGGACGAAAAAGGCTGGATTTCGAACGACGACATGGCTGAAGTTGCAGGCTATCTGGGCATGCCCAATATGGCGGTGTGCGAGGTTGCGACTTTCTATCACATGTACAACCTCAAGCCCATGGGCAAGCATACTATTACCGTGTGTACCAATCTGTCCTGCACCCTGTGCGGCGCGCTGGATACCGTGGACTATATCGAAACCAAACTTGGTATCAGGATGGGTGAGGTGACGGCTGACGGTAAATACGGATTGCGCGAAGGCGAGTGCATGGGAGCTTGCAAAGATGCGCCGGTACTGACACTGAACAACAAGAAAATCTGCGCCCGCATGAGCAAGGAAAAAATAGACAACATTTTTGCGGAGCTCGATAAATCATGAGAGGCCCAGTAATTCTTACCACGATGGAGTTCGACCAGCCATGGACGCTGGAAAACTATCTCAAGGTCGGCGGTTATCAGGCACTGCGCAAGATTCTGACCGAGAAGACTTCTCCCGACTCAATCATCGCCGAAGTCAAGGCATCGGCATTGCGCGGACGCGGCGGTGCGGGTTTCCCGACTGGTTTGAAGTGGAGCTTCATGCCGAAGAATTACGACGGCGACAAATACATCGTGTGTAACACCGACGAAGGCGAGCCGGGCACCTGCAAGGACTGGGATATTCTGCTGTTCAATCCCCACGCGTTGATCGAAGGCATGGCAATCGCCGCTTACACCATGGGCGTAAAGACTGGCTACAACTACGTGCACGGCGAGATTTTTGAAGCCTATGAGCGCATGGAGGAGGCCTGCGAAATCGCTCGTGCCGCGGGTTACTTAGGCAACAATATTCTGGGCAGCGACTTCAGTTTCGATCTGCACAACCATCTGGGTTACGGCGCTTATGTTTGCGGCGAAGAGACTGCCTTGTTGGAATCCATCGAAGGCAAGAAAGGCCAGCCGCGCTTCAAGCCGCCTTTCCCGGCCAGTTTCGGTCTGTACGGCAAGCCGACGACCATCAATAATACGGAGACCTTTGCAAGTATTCCTTACATCATTCGTGAGGGAGGGCAGAAGTTTCTGGAGCTTGGAAAACCAAACAACGGTGGAACCAAATTATTTTCAGTGTCGGGTCACGTGAATAATCCAGGGAACTTTGAAGTTCCGATGGGGACGCCATTCAGCAAGCTTTTGGAAATGGCGGGCGGAGTACGTAGTGGGCACACGCTCAAGGCGGTGATACCCGGCGGTTCGTCGATGCCGGTGTTGCCCGGGGCGGTAATGATGGATCTGACCATGGACTATGACTCGATTTCCAAGGCGGGTTCCGGTCTGGGTAGTGGTGCTGTGATTGTAATGGACGAGACCACTTGCATGGTGCGTGCACTAGAGCGTTTGTCGTACTTCTATCATGAAGAATCCTGCGGTCAATGCACGCCATGTCGTGAAGGTACCGGTTGGTTGTACCGTATCGTGCATCGCATCGAGCACGGCCAAGGTAAGCCCGAGGATCTGGATCTGTTGTTGAGTGTCGGCGAGAACATCGCCGGTCGTACTATCTGTGCGTTGGGCGAGGCGGCGGTCTGGCCTGTGCAAGGCATGCTGAAAAACTTCCGTGACGAATTCGAATATCACATCGAACACAAGCGTTGCTTGGTGTAAGGGTGAGGTGAGTAATGATCAATATTGAAATTGATGGCAAGTTAGTAGAGACCGAGCGCGGCTCTACCGTGATGGATGCTGCTCGCAAGGTCGGCGTTCATATACCGCATTTCTGCTACCACAAAAAACTGTCGATTGCGGCCAACTGTCGCATGTGTCTGGTTGAGGTGGAGAAGGCTCCCAAGCCTTTGCCTGCCTGCGCCACACCGGTTGCCGAGGGCATGAAGGTGAAGACTCATTCCGAATTGGCGGTCAAGGCACAGAAGGGCGTGATGGAGTTTTTGCTCATCAACCATCCGCTGGATTGCCCGATCTGCGATCAGGGCGGCGAATGCATGCTGCAAGATGTCGCGATGGGATACGGTGGCACAACTGCCCGTTACACAGAAGAGAAGCGCGTAGTACAGCCAAAGGATATTGGCGCGTTGGTATCGACTCAGGAAATGAGCCGCTGCATTCAGTGCACGCGCTGTGTGCGTTTCGGTCAGGAAATTGCTGACCTGATGGAACTGGGTATGGCTAACCGCAGCGAAAACGCCGAGATCATGAGCTTTGTAAACAGCTCGGTGGATTCGGAGCTGTCCGGCAATATGATAGATTTGTGCCCGGTTGGCGCGCTGACTAGCAAGCCATTCCGTTACACCGCACGCAGCTGGGAATTGTCCCGCCGCCGTTCGGTCAGCCCGCACGATGGTCTGGGTTCTAATCTTGCGGTACACATCAAGAACAATCAGGTAATGCGCATCACGCCCGTCGACAATGATGATGTGAACGAGTGTTGGATTTCAGACAAGGAAAGATTCAGTTACGAGGGTCTGAATTCCGCCGAGCGCCTGGCCAAGCCTATGATTAAGCAGGATGGCAAGTGGCTGGAAGTCGAGTGGCAGGTGGCGCTGGAGTATGTTTCCAACGCGCTGCGTCAGATTGCCATTGGTGCAGGGGCCGATCAGGTTGCCGCACTGGCAACGCCGCACAGCACAGTGGAAGAACTCTATCTGTTGCAGAAGCTGATGCGCGGCATCGGCAGCGGCAACGTCGATTTCCGTCTGCGTCAGTCCGACTTCAGTGTGGATGGCAAGCATGCGGGTGCGCCTTGGCTGGGTATGCCGGTTGCGGAAATCAATGAATGTGATCGTTTCCTCGTCGTGGGCAGTTTCCTGCGCAAGGATCATCCGCTGCTGGCTCAGCGCATACGTCAAGCTGTCAAAAAAGGCGCTCAGGCCAATGTGGTTCATTCCACCGATGACAATTTGCTGATGCGCGTTGAAAACAAAGCCATCGTCGCGCCGAGTGAGCTGGCAAATTTGCTGGCTCAAGTACTCAAGGCGCTGGCAGCTGAAAAGCATACTGCGGCTCAGGGCGTAGACAATGTCACGGCGGGTGCCGAGGCGAATGCTATTGCGAAGAGTCTGGCGAGTGGAGGGCGCGGAGCGGTGTTGCTAGGTAACTTCGCGCAACAGCATCCGCAGGCTGCACAAATCGCCGTTCTTGCCGAGCAGATCGCCGTATTGTGCGGAGCGAAGTTTGGCTATCTGGGTGAGGCAGCCAACAGTGTAGGCGGTTACCTTGCCGGCGCTGTGCCTTTCGGCGGAGACAAGCAAGGCATGAATGCCGACCAAATGCTGGCGACTCCACGCAAAGCTTATATTCTGCTGAACGTTGAGCCTGAGTTCGATTGTGCCAATCCGCAACAGGCAATGGTCGCGATGAAGTCTGCTGATCTGGTAGTGGCGATGTCGGCCTACAAGCATG
>JBBQXA010000029.1:0-22805 GCA_038210095.1 Burkholderiales bacterium | reverse complement strand
GCCACGTCCGGCCTGCCGTGAATAGGTCACTCACCCTCCATCCATAATCGATAACCTGCCCCCCAAGCATGGGGTTGGGGTAGCGTTGTCCGGCGTCTTGATGCGCAGATAAATCCAGCTCAGGCCGCGCTCGGTAAGGTTTATGAAACATTCAGGCTAAAGCCGGTGGATTTAACCTTGCAATGGAAATTAAAAACGTTGGATGGCTAAACTTTAATTCGGTCTGCTTTTTTCGGGCGCTTAATTTTTTCTGAACGCGCTGATGAATGCGTAGCAGGTGCGCGCATCTTCCGCCAATTCGGCAAAGCCGATGGTACGTTTGCGCCATTCGGCCAAAGCGGGTTCGCCCTCAATGTGTGACATATCCTGAAAGCCCATGCTCCAATCGAGAAACAAGCGACGTTGTAGGGGCCCCTGTGCCACGATGCGAATGTTTTTATGTCGCGGATCGAGCTTCACTTGCGCCATCACTTCCAATACTTTTTCACGCGGCCCTTCCAGTAACTGCATAAAAAATCCGTCCTGAAATAACAGGCATCCAGAGACACCTTTCGGCTGGTTGTTGATGTGCGACTGATCCACAATTTTAGTCAGTGCCGAATCATCCATCGTCACGCTTGCCTCGCTCACATACAACAGAAAGAAAAGGTACTTTTCTTCAAGCTTTTTGACGCCCCCCAACTCGGCAGCCACCGTTTCGATAAATGCCTGCTCCACCAGTGGACGGTGGAAAAAATAGCCTTGAATGTAGTCGCACCCTTGCCCGCGTAACTCTAACAATTGCGCTTCGTTCTCAACCCCTTCTGCCACCAGCCGCAAATCCAGCGCCCGCGCCAATCCGATGATGGCACGCACGACCGTACGACTCTCTGCACTGCTCTCGATTTCATCGACAAATGCCTTGTCGATCTTCAACACGCTCACCGGCATGCGAGTCAGTTGTGCCAGCGAGGAATAACCCGTGCCGAAATCATCGACCGCGACTTTGAGTCCAAGACCGGCCAATTGACGCAACACGCGCAAGTTAGTTTCGACATCGGCCATCAGCGAAGTCTCGGTGATCTCGATCAGGATGCGCTTGGGATCAGCTCCCGTCTCGCGAAGGATGGTGGCGAACTCCTCCGCCAGATTGTCTTCGTTCAACTGTCGCGTCGATACGTTGATCGAAATATACGAGGGCGCCGCCGCCCCCCAGCGTCTACGCCAATCGACTTCCGCTTCGCAACCACGGCGAAACACCCACGCACCAATGGCGATGATGCTGCCGGTGGTTTCCGCGATCGGGATGAATACAGCCGGAGAAATCTCGCCGCCGGGAGGCTGCCAACGCAGCAGTAATTCCGCACCGACGATGCGACCACTCTCCGCCGACACGATAGGCTGAAAACGCGGCGTCAATTCGTTGTTCTGGATCGCCAGTCGCAGTCCTTGCGTGACCGCCGACCGTTGATGTGCCTGCTCTTGCAAGCTGTCGCTGAAAAACTGCCAACCGTCACGCCCCTTGTCTTTTACGGCATACATCGCGATATCGGCAGAACGCAGCAAGTCATCGGCGGAATGCGTACTACCGTGACCGATAGCGATGCCGATGCTGGCGGTCACGAACAACGAGGAATGATTAAATTCGATCGGCTCGCGTAATACAGTGTTAATGCGCTCTGCAATTACCGAGATCGCAGCAGGCTGTTCTAGCTGCTCGCAAAGCACCACAAACTCGTCACCCGCAAGACGCGCCACGGTATCGCCCGGGCGTATCTGTTCCAGCAATCTCGCCGATACTGATTTAAGCAGCGCATCACCGGCATCGTGACCGTAGGTGTCGTTCACCAATTTAAAGCCGTCAAGATCGACGAACAGCAGCGCAACACTCAAACCCGTGCGCAGAGAGCGTTCCAAAGCGTTGCCCAGCCGCTCGCGAATCAAAGCTCGGTTAGGCAACCCCGTCAACACATCGTGCGTGGCACGGCGCGTCAGCTCTTCTTCGGCTTTTTTTCGGTCAGTAATATCGCGCAACGTCACCACCAACAGCCAGTCGTTTGAGGCTGACTTCACCTTGGCAATAGAAGCCTCCAACGGGAAGAAAGTACCATCCTTGCGATAACCAACAACCTCGGTGCGTGCGCCCATTCGGCGTTCGGTCTCCTCGCCTTCGACAAAGCCTTTCACCAAGTGCACATGCTTCTGTCTGAAATGCGGCGGCAGCAACTGATGCACCGGCATCCCCAAAAATTCTTCCGCCGAGTAACCGAACAATAGCGAGGCACTACGATTTGTTTCAACGATGACACCTGTCGAATCGGTCGCCAGAACCGCCATATCAGCCATAGCCAGAATCTGGTTCGCCGTGCCCACTTTTCGCATCGCCTGACTTACCTCTGACGCCAAGCGGGCAATCACCTGCGGCGTCATG
Organism: Burkholderiales bacterium; assembly: GCA_038210095.1. Taxonomy (GTDB): domain Bacteria; phylum Pseudomonadota; class Gammaproteobacteria; order Burkholderiales; family Gallionellaceae; genus Gallionella. The sequence continues at coordinate 20,395 of JBBQXA010000029.1, read as the reverse complement.
GGCGATTCGTGCAATTTGGCTCCCAAGGCCTGCTCACGGTAACGCTCGGGGATCACCGGGGGTATCCGGCCAAATTTCTCAACAATGGTGAACGTGCCATCCACATTGCAGCGCGACAGATAGACATTCACCTGTGCATGATGCGTCTGTGCGTCCATTTCCACCTCGCCCTGTGGCGACATGACCCGGAGATGTTCCAGCGCATCGACCAAGGCTTCCGCCTCGGTGCTTCCTGCCTGTTCTGCGGCCTTGGCAAACGCCTTAACGCAAAGATAAGTACCTTCGCCAAAATTCGATTGCACACCATTACCTTGCGGCCAAAGGCCGTCAACACCGGGCAACTTTGCCAGCCGTTGCAAAAATTGCTTGTTCTCCGGCGACTCCACCGACATGAAATAGGTGTTGCTGGAATAAAGGCCCTCGCGCACGTGTGGCGCCAAATGACTCACCATCACCTCGTCGTAATGTCCCATCACCACCGCCATGCGTTTCTTCAAGCCCATTTCGCTAAAGCGGGTCAGCAGCGTAACCTGATCTGCACCGGCGAAATACGGCACGAACACATCTGCTCCGGAACGAGCCACCGCTGCCAGCAGGGTGTCGATCTCTTGGACACTGCAACCAATCGGGAGATATTCTTCGCCGACAACATCCCCGCCGATGCTTTTCAGCGAACGCTTGGCCGCGTCTATCGAGCCGCGCGGCCACTCATAGTTATTGCCGGCGAAGAACATCTTGAGCCCGTATTGCCCCGCCATATAGGGGATCATCTTGTCGATCTGCTGATTGGGCAGCGCCGCGAAATGGAAGAAGTAGCGCCCCGAGATGCTGCCTTCGTAGAACGAGAAGTTGAGATACGGAATACGGTGGGGTTCGGCAACCTGATTGGCGACCGCGATACGCGAATTGGAGAGCAGACTGCCGATAATGGCGACGCAGTGATGCTGTTCGATCAGGCGCAAAGCCGCCGGCACGGCCGTCAAGGGCAAGCTGCCATCATCCTCAATGATCAACTCCAAAGGGCGTCCGAGGACTCCGCCTGATTCATTGATCTCGTCGCAAGCAATGCGTGCAGCGTTGACGATCTCTGCGCCATATATTTCGACGAGCCCCGTTAGTGGCGGCATTAGTCCGATGCGGATCGGATCAGTGCTTGGTTTTGCGCTCATAGTCTTTCCTTTTTTCCTCCGCCTATTATCCCCGAACTCGGATAAATGAGAACCGGAGCATACCTCAGTCATAGACTTAAATTAGCGCTTAATATAATATCGAAAGCTAATTATTCCTCGCATGATCGCTATCAAGCGACTCTGTTCTGGATCTTCTGAATCAATTGCTTGCGAGGGTGCTCATGTTTCATAACTTACGTCTTTGGGCCAAAACCATGGTGGTCATGGGGGCGGCTATCGGTATTGTTGGCGCGGTGCTGACTTTCACCAATTTGTCGAATATGAATAGCCTGATTCGTGAAGCTGAGCGTAGCGCACTTGATGCGCATTTGAAGGCCGTATACAACGCTATCGCATCTGAAAACCGCTTGGCCGAAGCCATGAGTGCATTGGTTGCCAATATACCTTTGGTGCAGGAACAGTTCGATAGAGGTGATCGCAAGGCTTTGTCTGAGTTGTTCGTGCCTGGTTTTAAATTAATGGCAAAGGATTATGGCGTCGAGCAGTTTCAATTTCACACGCCGCCGGCAACGTCATGGCTGCGTGTGCACAAGCCGGAGAAATTTGGCGATGATCTGTCGACCTTTCGCTTCACTGTTGTTGCTACGAATAAAACCCAAAAACCCACACGAGGACTTGAAGGTGGTGTCGCAGGACTGGGTGCGCGGGGTATGGTGCCTGTTCTACACAAGGGCAAGCACGTTGGCTCAGTCGAATTCGGCATGACCTTCGGGCAGGCATTTTTCGACAATTTCAAGGTTCAAAATGGCGTGGATGTCGGCTTGCATATTTTTGATAAGAGCAGTTTCAGAACACTGGGCGCAACCTTCGGCAAGGAGCCGCTACTTGATGGCGAGATGCTGAAAAAAGCCATGAGCGGCGAGCCACAACTTGATCATCGCGCAATCAATGGCAAACCTTATGCTGTCTATGCTGCGCCCGTCAATGACTATTCCGGCAAGCCGATCGGTGTCATCGAAATCGCCATGGACAGCAGTAGTTATCAGGCTGCGTTAACCTCCTCGCGCACCAGCGCTATTGTGGTTGGCGTCCTTTCCATGTTGTTCGGTCTGGTGATTGCAATGTTGATTGCGCGCCACTTGGTCAGACGCATCGGCATCGTGGTGGATGGCGTTAATCGCGTTGCTCAAGGCGATCTGTCGATGGACATTCCGATTGAGGGACATGATGAAATTGCCGACTTGGCTCGTGCTACACGCGAGATGCGGCGCAAGCTGCACGATCTAGCGGCTGAAGTGGGTAGCAATGCGGCCAAAGTGTATGCGGCTGCACAGGAAATTGCCGGTGCAGTCGAAGGGCAGGCGGCTACTTCAAGCGAAATGTCATCTTCGGTGGCCGAAATCACCTCGACCATGGAAGAGCTATCTGCCTCGTCCACGCAAATTGCGGATCACTCAAAGTCAGTGGTCGATATTGCCAATCAGACCTTGGACGGTAGTCGAAAGGGCTCTGAGGCGATGCAAGTGGTGTTGGGGCGCATGACCGATATTCGTGCCGACAATCAACTCAGCCTACAGGAAATAGTCGACCTTGGCGCAAAGTCAAAGCAGATCAGCAAGGTGATGGAAATTATCAATGCCGTCGCTGACCAGACCAAGTTGATCGCTTTCAACGCCGCACTTGAAGCGTCCAGTGCCGGAGATGCCGGCAAGCGATTTTCGGTGGTGGCAGGGGAGATTCGTCGCCTCGCCGATAGCGTGACCGATTCGACCAGAGAGATCGAGACTAAGATTAGTGAAATTCAAGATTCTATCAGCCGCCTCGTTATTACCTCGGAAAAGGGGGGAAGTGGTATTGCTGCCGGTACTGCCGCCAGTGCTAATACTGCTGACAGGTTGAGCGAGATCGTAAATGCCGCCAGCCATACCAGTAGCGCAGCCCAGCAGATTTCCCTGTCGACACAGCAGCAGAAAACCGCCAGCAACCAAGTGGTGGTGGCGTTACGCGAAATTGTGTCAGCGAGTTCACATACCGCGCAGTCGATCAATCGTATTTCGCAGATCAGTAAAGATATGTCGGGATTGTCGGCACGGCTTGCGGAGCTGGTCGGTCAGTTCAAACTAAGCGACAAGGACTAAGGTTACTTGGATATGGGTAAAATTCGTGTCGTCATCGCCGACGATAGCAGCTTGGCACGCGATCTACTGCGCGACTTGCTGGAGGGTGAGGCCGATATTGAAGTGGTCGGTGAGGCGAGTGATGGTCGTCAGGCGATCGAACTTGCGCGCGAACTCAAGCCTAATCTCATCACCATGGATATTGAAATGCCGGTGATGACAGGTCTGGAGGCCATTGAGGAAATTATGTATAGCAAAGCTGTGCCCATCCTCGTGGTGAGCAGCATAGCCGATGCGCGCAATGCCCTCGAAGCCATGAGGTTTGGGGCGCTTGAAGTGGTGAGCAAACCGGGCTATACGCCCGAAGAAGCTGCCGAATTTGTCACCAAAGTGCGCATGCTGGCAGGGGTATCAGTCATTACCAGAATGCGGCCGCGCAAGATATCTCTGGAGCCGGGAGTAATTCCAGCCTTACCCCGCGCATCACTGTTGCCGGAAGTCGGGACGACCCGCTATTCACACATCTTCGCCATTGCCTGTTCTACCGGCGGGCCACAAGCGCTAGCGCAGATATTGCCCTCCTTGCCATCCGATTTTTCCTGCCCAGTGGTGATTGCCCAACATATCTCAGATGGCTTTGCTGGCGGTATGGCCGAATGGCTGGACAGTCTGTGCAAATTACCAGTAAAACTGGCGGCAGAAGGGGATTTACTACAGTCTGGGGTGATTTACATTTCACCTTCTGAACGTCACTTTAGCGTTACGTCGAGTCGACGCGTTGCGTTGATCGAGCGTGAATCTCTCGATATATATCATCCCAGTTGTGATGTGCTGTTAAGTTCTGTCGGGGATGTTTTTGGGCGCCTAGCCGTCGGCGTGATTCTGACCGGCATGGGCAGTGACGGTGCCAAGGGGATGGCCTATATTCAGAAAAATGGCGGGATGACGTTCGGTCAGGATGAGGCGAGTTCGGTGATCTACGGGATGAATCGTGTCGCCATTGAGGCGGGCGCCGTTCAGCATGTGCTACCGATTGAAGCGATCGCCAACTCGATGATGCAGTTGGCTGATTCCGCGGTGGGAGTAACGGTGTGAAATTGGACCTGCGCCCTTTCAAAACCCTTGTTAAGGCGCGTTGTGGGCTGACGTTCGAGGGGAGCGGCGACGAAAAATTCGCTCACGTGCTGAATGGGCGTATCTCAACCTTGGCGGTTGACCCGTCCGAGTATTACGCACGGGTTTCCGGCGAAGAGAACGAGTTCCAGGAATTAGTGAGTCTACTGACGATCAATGAGACTTATTTTTTCCGCGAACCGGAACAAATCCGCCTGCTTGTAGATCGATTTGCACCGCGCCTGCTTGCGGCACATGGCGGCATGATGCCGGTGCGCATTCTTTCTGCCGGCTGCTCATCGGGTGAAGAGCCCTATTCGTTAGTGATGGCGCTGCTAGATAAATACGGTGAGAGTGTGTCGCGTCTGTTTACCTTTATGGGGGGGGATATCGATAACGCCGTGCTGGCCAAGGCAAAGAGCGCCCGTTATACCGATTTCTCCTTCCGAGGGGTGTCGTCCGAGATGCGCAATCGCTATTTTGATAAGGATCAACGGGGTAATCATCTCAAGGCGCACGTTAAAAACTTAGTAACGTTTCACGAACTTAATTTGTTGGCTGACAGTTTTCCCCCGGCACTGAGCGATTTCGACATCATTTTCTTCCGAAATGTCTCGATCTATTTTGATGCGCCGACCCGCAAAATTATCCAGCGAAATCTTGCTTCGCTGATGCGGGAGGATGGTATTTTGGTAATTGGTACGGCTGAGACGCTGGCCAATGATCTAGGCGAACTACCGTTAGTGGAAGAGGAGGGGCTGTTTTATTTCATTAAGGGTAAGCCGCCATTGGCGGAATTTGCCAAACCTGCGCCCCCCCCAATTTTCAACGTGCTGACAGCGCCATTTTTTTCGGTCGCTACCCCCGCATCTACCGCATTGAAGCTAGAACCAGCCTCGCCGTCTTCGCACTCAGGTAACCCAATCGGCCTATTTGTTGCGCTGCCTGCTCCTGATCTTGAGCTCGCCCGTCAATTATTGCGCGACAAGCGCTACGACGAAGCGCTAACACAACTCGATGCCGTGCTCGCAGTTGAGCCAGCTCACACCGAGGCATGTCTGCTCAAAGCTCACGCGCTTGTCAACCGCAAGGACTTCGCTGCAGCCGGGGAGTTGGCGCAGCGCGTATTGGCTACAGATACGTGGTCGATTGATGCCTTGTTGTTGCTGGGGCTAGCCGCCAAGTGGCGAAGCAAGAGCAGCGAAGCCATACATTACTTTAAACAAGCCGTGTATTCCCGTCATGAGTGTTGGCCGGCTCACTATTATTTGGCCGATCTCTACCGTAACAGCGGCGAGGCTGAGTTGGCGCGCCGTGCTTATCGCGTCGTTGTTCAGCTACTTTCGGGTAATGAGCACGACCTCGGCATCAAATACATACCATTTGGCTTGCCGGCCGATGAAGTGCGCTTTCTTTGCGAGCACCAGCTTGCCAAATTGCCCGTGGGCAAGATTATGGCGGAGCCGAGGTAACCTATGGCCATTGATATTAAAAAATTCGTTATTCGCTTTGTTGAGGAAGCGCGCGACCATATCAACCGGCTCAACGAGGGGTTGGCCACGCTGGAAGCCGGTAGCGCGGACAAAGAGGGCATTAACAGCATCTTCCGCTCGGCGCACACAATTAAGGGCTCCTCGCGGATGCTCAAGCTCACCACTATTACCGAGACAGCACACAAGCTCGAAGATGTAATGGGCGGCCTACGCGATGGTAGTTTGCAGTTCAGCCCATCCCTCGGACAATTGCTCTACCGTGCGGTTGACGCATTATCTGCCTTGGTGGATACCTTGGCTGAAACCACCGATGGTGCAAGCCTCCCACCCACCGATGAGGCCTTGTGCGCGGCACTGGCTCAGGCGGCTAGTGGCCAATTGGGAGCTACTCCGCCGGTGATGATTGCTGCTGTGCCGGGACAGCCCCCTCTGACGGCTCCTCTTGTTGACGTCGCCCCGCTACCAGTGCTTGCCGTCGCGCCACCCGTAGAAACCAAACTCAAGACCGCTGAAACCGTCCGTGTCCGTCTCTCTAAACTCGACGAGCTCATCAAGTTGATGGGGGAGGTTGTTTCCAGCCATGCACGCATGCACCAACGTTTGATTGACATTCGCACCATTGAACACAAACTGGTCGAGCATGCCGGCTCGGATGCTGCTGCTCATCTTCACCGCTTTGCACAGACGCTAAAGGATGACGTACAGGCACAGGAAGTGCTGATGGACGAGCTGCACGATAAGACCTTGCTGATGCGCATGCTTCCGCTAGCCATCGTTTTCGAGCCGGCGGCGCGCATGGTGCGTGAATTGGCGCGCTCGGTCGGGAAGCAGGTCGAGTGCGTAGTTAATGGCGCAGAAATTGAGCTTGACCGGCAGATGATCGACAAGCTTTCCGACCCGATCATTCACCTCATTCGAAACGGCATCGACCACGGTATCGAAATGCCAGAATTGCGTACCGCCGCAGGTAAGTCGGAGCAGGGAAGGCTAATACTCTCGGCGCGACAGGATGGTGCTTGGGTTGTGATTGAGATTGCCGACGACGGCGGCGGTATTCCTCTCCTCGCCGTGCGTGACAAGGCGGTAAAGAAGGGTTTTATCAGCGCCGAAAAGGCCGCAGCGATGACCGATCAGGAAGCTATCGATTTGATCTTTCTGCCGGGTTTTTCAACCAACAATATCATCACTGACTTATCTGGCCGGGGTGTCGGCATGGATGTGGTCAAACAGGCCGTTCTGGATGATTTGCAAGGTGTCGTGAATGTTGAGACACGACTGGGTGTCGGCACGACTTTTTCCCTACGCCTGCCCTTATCGTTAGCAGTCATGCGTGTGCTGTTGGTCGAAGTCGATGGCTTACCTTTCGGTTTCACCGCACAGTATGTGGCCGAACTGCTGCGTCTGCCTTACGAGTCGATGCTACAGATTGCCGAGCGCAACACCGTGATTATTCGCAATGAATTCGTGCCCGTGGTGCCCTTATCTGAACTGCTACATATTCCAGCCCGATTGGTGCGGCCAGCGACACTGACGAAGCAGAGGCTCGGCATGTTGCTGCTGGTCTTGCGGGTGCGTAACGAAAAAATTGCTGTTCTGGTTGATGAGCTGCTCGATGAGCGCGATATGGTGATTAAGCCGCTGCCGGAGCACATGCGTCAGTTACAACTGGTCTCCGGTATGGTTACCACAGGCAAGAACGAGCTAGTCGGTGTGCTGCATGCACCCGCCTTGCTGGACATGGCACGGCGTGCGCGTACCCAAGCGGTGCGAGCCGAGGCGGCGACCCACGCCGGAAGTGAGCACTACAAGGTGTTGGTGGTGGATGATTCGCTTAATACGCGAGAAATCGAAAAGGATGTGCTGGAGGCACACGGTTACCAAGTGACACTGGCTGAAGATGGACTCGACGGCTTGAAGAAAGCACTGGATGAGGATTTTGATGCTGTGCTAACCGATGTTGAAATGCCCAATATGGATGGTTTTTCCCTGACCGCACGCTTGCGCCAAGAAGAGAAGTATCGCACTATACCGATCATTATTATCACCTCGCGCGAGAAGGAAGATGACAAGCGCCGCGGAGTTCAGGTGGGTGCCGATGCCTATATCGTGAAAGGTGATTTCGATCAAAGTAGTCTTGTAGATACGTTACGCGCCTTGCTAGGCTAGTACGGCAGAATGGAATAGGCGCGACATGAAAATTTTAGTGGTGGATGACGACTCAATGGCCGGCGAAATGACTGGCGCAGTGCTTGAAGGCATGGGTCACGAGGTTTTGCTATCTGAGGATGGCGTCGATGCGGCAAGCAAAATTAACGAGAATGCGGACATCGAAATGGTGATCAGCGACATGAACATGCCAATGATTAGCGGCATTGATCTGTTTCGTGAGTTGCGAGAGCAAGGCAGCACACTCCCTTTTATCCTTCTCACGGGCGATGAGCCGGAGGGGCTGTTAGCGCAGGAGCCGCGCCTCGATGCCTGTCTGCTCAAGGATTTCACACTTGAAGACAGTTTGCCGCAGGTGCTGAGCGAAGTGTTGGCACGTTACGGCAAGATTTGAGCGCATCATGACCGTCACCCACGAGATCAAGAAACCCTTATCAGCACGCGATAAAATCGCCAAGTTGCGCGCACGCTTTCTCGAGCAGCTCCCCGAACGTGTGACGCAGGCTCGATTTCTGTTCGAGCGCTTGCAAACCGACCCGACAGATCATACTGCTGCCGCCGATTTGCACCGTTTTCTGCATAGTCTTAAAGGCACAGGCCGCTCTTTCGGTTTTTCCGAACTCGGTGCGGCGGCGGGATTCGGTGAGGATTTATCAGCGAAATTGCTCGACATGCCGTTGGCCGCAGTTCCCGCCGATTGGCAGCAAAAAATTTCTGCGTGTATTGATAATATCGAGAAAGCCGCCGTGGTTGCGTACACGCAAGTCCTCAGTGAGGCTGACAAAAACGAGCTGGCTTTTTCGCTGCCAAAATCGGCCAATAAAGGTGACTCCGCCAAAGGAGGCGGCCTCATTTACCTCTGCGATGACGAGGCGCTGACACTTGAGCAACTGGCTACTCAATTAACGTGTTTCGGCTACGACCCGGTTAGCTTTACCGATCCGGAAGCATTGCGTGATGCGGTATTGGCGCGTCAGCCTAATGCCGTGATTATGGACATTAACTTTCCCGACGGACATAGTGCCGGCACGGAAATGCTGGCGACACTTCGAAATGAAACCGGCAAAAACATGGTGGCGATCTTTCTTTCGGCGCGTGATGATTTTGCGGCTCGTCTGTCTGCTGTACAGGTGGGCGGTGAAGCCTACTTCCATAAGCCCGCCCGCGCCAACGAGTTGGTGGCTGCCCTCGACGAACTGACGCGGCAGCAGGAAATTGAACCCTATCGCATTCTTATTATCGATGACGAGCTGGAAATCGCCAGCTACCACGGCATCATCCTGCAGGAAGCGGGTATGGTCACCTACCAGTTGAGCGAACCGGAGCGGGTACTCAATGTCCTGCAAGAGTTCCGTCCCGACATGGTGTTGATGGATATGTATATGCCACTCTGTAGTGGTCGCGATCTTGCCAAAGTCATTCGCCAAGTGCCGGATCACATCGGATTGCCGATCGTCTATCTATCGAGTGAGACAGACAGGCAGAAGCAGTTTTCCGCGATGCGCATTGGTGCCGAGGGTTTTCTGACCAAGCCGGTGATCCCGGAGGACTTGGTGGCGGCCGTGGCGATTCGCGCCGAGCGCATGCGAACCTTGCGTTCACTCATGGCGCGTGACAGTCTTACCGGGTTGTTTAATCACACCACCACCACACAGCTTCTTGAAAATGCTATTGCGGGAGCAAAGCGTGTCAATGGCACGCTGTGTTTTGTCATGATCGATATTGATCACTTTAAGTTGGTGAACGATACCTATGGTCATCCGGTTGGCGATCAGGTCATTATGGCTTTGTCGCGTGTGCTACAGCAGCGGTTGCGTAACTCGGATGTCGTTGGTCGCTACGGTGGCGAAGAATTTGCCATCATCCTGCAGGATGTGCCGACCGAGCGCGCCACCCAGCTGGTCAACGAACTGCGACAGGATTTCGCCCGTATCACTTTCCATTCATCCGACAGTGATTTTTCCTGCACCTTCAGCGCCGGCATTGCCAGCTACCCGACTCATCGGCGGCTGGAATTACTGCGTGAGGCGGCCGATAAGGCGCTTTACGATGCTAAACACAGCGGTCGTAACTGCGTGGTAGCAAGTTAACCGAATCAAAATAATATCTATGAGCGAAACGACTCTCGACCAAGTATTAACTCAGCGCCGCGAAGCCAACAAGGACATCGTCAATGTTGACGAACCAACGGTAAAACTAGTGATCTTTGAAATTGGCGACCAGCACTTCGCTTTCCATAGCGAACGCATTCGTGAGATTCTGGCTCAAGCTGATGTATTTTTTGTGCCGGGCTGCCCTTCTTCGCTCGAAGGCGTCATCAATGTCCGCGGTGATATTGAATCGGTAATTCGTCCCCATGAAATGCTCCATCTACCGGATTCCGGTGTTGGGCGCACCTCGTCCATCCTGCTCGGACGCGGTGGTGGTATGAGTAGCGGGATTCGAGTTGACCGCGTGATCGATGTCGTCGATTTGCCGCAAAACACGATTCAGACTCCCCCCACCACTTTGCCCGAGCACATGCGTGTCCTGGTGCTCGGCGTATTGCGCTTCCAAGATAAGCCGGTGGCAGTGCTCGACCTCGATACCATGTTTGCCGATTACGCTCGCGGGTTGGGATGAGCGAGGCTGCAGATGTGGCGAGTAATCCTCAGTCGCTTGCCATCGTACTTTTTTCCGCCGGGGGCTGGCGTTTTGGGGTTGAGGCAAGCAAGGTGCGCTCCAGCCATCCGGCCTTGCAAGAGACTGCCAACGACGAGACTGCAACTATACTGGGGTTCTCTTCAGGCAGGAGTAGCGCGCGCTCGCGGCAATACCTTGTCCTGAAACGGCTTGAGAATGATCAAGAAGTCATTGTTGATAGCCCCGTTGACCTGGTCAATATTCCTGTAGCCGCCATTCACCCCGTCCCGCCCCTGCTGGCCGCTCGTATCAAACTAAACGGCTTGCGCGCGCTGCTAATGCCGCAGAGAAACATGGCGGAGACAGTCGTGCTTCTGGTTGATTCGGATATTCTTCGGCCTATCCCCTGAGCTTCGAAAATGGCCGCTTTTGAGCAGATCATATGACCGTTGTTGACATGATATGGGTCAGTCCAGTTTCGGAATCTGGGTCACTTCTCAACCGGCAGCAACGCAACACCAAACCCTTCATCTGGACTGCCAGTGCTCGCGACATCCTGCAAAAGGGCATCCGCGCCAACACCCGCTTAAGTTCGAAACATAATGCAACACTACACTGGCGAGAGTGCTAGAAATGTTACTTCATCAGGTTTCCTCCGAGCGAGATTGCAGAAATTGATTAACCAGCTTGATCAGCGCCCCCACTTCAATTGGCTTGGTGAGATAGTCGGCAAACCCCGCCGCCCTGCCGCGCTCGATATCTCTGTGCATGGCATTGGCGGTTAAGGCAACGACTGGGATGGCCTTCGTGTTTTCCTCAGTTTTCAATACTGACAGCACTTGATAACCGTCCATTCCCGGCATATTGATATCCAACAAGATCAGTTCAGGACGGCGCGTTAATGCCAGTTCGATGCCCAGTTCCGGGGTGTGCGCAGTAAGCAGGTGGACGTGCTTGATGCGGCCGAGTATCTGCGCGACCAGCTTGATGTTGACAGGATTGTCCTCAATGTACAGCACCGTGTGCTGCACTTTCTCCGCACCCGATATCGACGTGCTATCAGCGATTATAATTTGCTCGCCTGCGTCAGAAACCACCTCTTCTATAGCGTCTTCTATGGGCAGGTCTATCCAAAAGCTGCTCCCTACACCCACCTCGCTCTCCGCGTCCACCGTGCCGCCCATCATCTCGACAATGCGTCTGGTGATCGTCAGGCCGATGCCTATAGAACAGTTTGAAGCGTCGTTAGTGTTGCTGCCGGTCGAGAATTGACCCAGATTCCGAAACTGGACTGCCCCATGTCAATTCACGACAATCCAAATGCTGGCAACGATTCACAAGCCTGATGCTTGGGTCAACGAAATCCCGGCATCTGGGTCAAAATCGCATCAGCGGCAACAAGCGCTCCCATATAGCTTCACGACCACAAGGGAATATTCAGGCCGCAGCCACCCTTAAGGTCGTTTTGCACTTGGGAAAGTTCTTGCATCCCCAGAAATTCCCCTTAGTACGCCAAACCATTTTGACACCGCATGACGCGCAGGTCGGTGTTGTGTAGTCGCCCTCAGTAGCAAAGGCCAGCAGCTTTGCCCCCTTCTCTTCTGGTAACTTCTGAATCATTGAGATAAATTTTTGACCTTCAATTAGGAATAGCTTGTCGCTATGATCTGCGGCAAATTTCTTGGCATCATCGGAAAAGGTGCTGGTCGTCATGAAAATCCCCTTTCCGGCAGACTCATGCACCATGACTCCAAGTAGCTCTCGGACAGATTGAACACCGACTACGCGACTCCATGCCTTGCATTGAATAGCGCACTCTAGGACGTTGGAGTTATTAGCGTAGATGCGAGCATCGATGCCCCCGTCAGCACCGTGCGTCACCGTTTCAACACGTTTCCCGAGTAGTTTGAAATATTCAGCACACAGCTTTTCAAACCGATTCCACTCCAACTTTCTTAATAGCTCGATTGACCATTCTGTAGGCTGAACTTTTTGGGCTGCAGCTCTTCCCGTAAAAAGCCCCCAATCAGTCGTAGAGGATTTAATAAGCGGCTCTGAGGATTGTTTGGCAGCAGTATGCTTGCCGACATTAGAAGCCCCCCAGCGATTCGTTGAATTTTTTTGATTGTCGCCGGAGTTATCTAATCGTTTAGCTGTTACCGTTTCCGGTGAGGCAGACTGTTTTTTATTTGAAAAATATGAAATCAATGCAACAACCAGCAAGCCACTTGCTGCCAGCGTAGCGAAACTAGAAATCATTATCCCAAGTGGCGTGAGCGCCGGAGAGTGCAATACTGCTGGAGCACCCCACCTCATTACAACGAAAACCACAAAAGCCGAAAATACACTGAGCTGCCAAGGTGCGTCTAACAACATCGCCAAAATGTTTTGATCGTCGCGCCTACTCTTTCGCCTTGCCATCGTGGTTGCTCCATTAGCCTATCAATCTGGCAGACTAACAAATAACGTCATAAATACATATATGCCAAATGGCCTAGATAGTTATGCTGTCCAGCAGGAAGCCAGAGCACCCCAAGCTAACTATCTTGCCAGCAACGCCACTTATCAAAGCCCCAGGAAGTGAATCGTCCCCGAACTGCTGCTCACAAATCAAAATCGCATTACCGAATAGTGAAGGTTTTTTCTTTATGATTTGGTTGCTGAACTGTGAGTGTTGTCGCTGATTCGATTTTGACCCAGATGCCGGGATTTCGTTGACCCAAGCATCAGGCTTGTGAATTGTTGGCAGCATTTGGATTGTCGTGAATCAGTCCAGTTTCGGCAACTGGGTCAATTCTCGACCGGCAGCACCAGGTGGCACCTGCAAGTGCCACCTGAGCTTCGATGATGCCGCGTAGGGGAGCAATTCGCCACCACTCATACCAGCAATCAATTTGTCCTAGCGATGCGTGAGTGTAGCCACTCCTCCACATCCGACCTGAGCCACCCAACAGCTCTTACAGATAGGCGTATAGGCTTTGGAAACTCTCCTCGCTGTATTAGCGAATAAATACATGATCGCTTTAATCCGACCATATTCTCTACAGCAGGTAGCCGCAGCACTCCTAAGTTCACTGTACTATTCATACATCCTCCATAGTCAAGAAAATGACTAGGAGCGATTGGACGACCTGAAGATATATGGAACAATTTCCACTTGCAAGGATGAAAAGTAATTCCAGTTTTTATGAATGAACTACTGCCTCGCTTACGCGATTATCGCGGCAAGGAATGAAGTCCAATCGCTCCTGCCGAATGGACGTAAACTTCACGGATTAAGAAGATTTTTTTCAGGAAATATTTTTCTGGGGGTATCACTGGGGGTACATTTGTAATCACACCCCCTCTAATGCTATAATTCAGTTGTCTGTTCGGGGGAGCCCCGACCAAACAAGACAAGGGATTGCAGAAATGCAGTCCCTTTTCCTATTTACTCGAATACCCTCAAGTAGGGCCATGAAGGATTTTCTCCATGACATCTACTGTCTATTGTTATCACTGTCGAGCTCAACATCCCCAAGAGGATATGCGTCTCGTCGTATCCAAAACAGGCAAGCGCTGGCGTTGTGCCCAGAGTATCAAAGCGGCCAAGGCTGATAGAGCCAAACGCGAAGCATTTGGTCGAAATATCACTGAACTGAACAAGTCGGAAGCTCGCGCAAAGCTTCGGATAAGTGCGGCAATTAAACCCGGGGACGTACTGGCCAAATAAGGTTCGAGTGTCGGCGGTTCTATTCGCCACTAGCCACCAACTGCCGCAATAGTCTGCGAGCCACTTTTAACGTCGGCCAGCGGGGTGTCAAAGATCAAGCTGCGGGTTGACGCCGCCTCCAATTGCCCCACGACGGATGCCGTTTCATCGTACAAGCCTGAAAACGTTCACTTACCAAGTCCAGATTTTAAAATGCGCAATTGCCTTGCATCAATATTGATCTCGCGGACACGCTCCCGCTTCCTACGCAGTTAGCAACATGCACATACTCGGCATGCCCCTGCTTATTTACCAGAAAATGGTAAATTTCCCCCATACGTCCAAGCTGGACGACTAGGAAGGACGCATCATTTGCACCCCTATTTAATAACATTACAACACGCCCCTCTTGAACTGTGGAGGCAATCTGTTTCGTTTCATCGGAATACAGAATGTCGTACTTTCCTTCACCTTTTTTATCCGAAATCAGTGATTTTGAAGTTTTTGCATCTTGCCAACCAACCTGGGTTTCTTTAGATAAGCCCAAGCGGGGAACATACGACCTCCCACTTGTGGTATCACAAAGATGCAGTGTCGTTACCAACAAAAGCACTGCCGCACATTATGCCCAACAAAAAAGTTGGCAATGATTTCGTTATGGCAAGCATCTTTAAATGTCCAAATTGCCAATTTTACGAGACTTCCAAACAGCCAAGGGGTCTGCGAATAAGTCAGATGGCAATACTCTCTATGCAATTTTTCTAACTCGACAAGAATTGCCTAAAGATGCTCGCCATTTCGCCGATAACAAGTACAGTAACAATTGAATTGCAAGTAAGCTGAAAAGGAAATCCATCATGTTCCAAAATCAAAAAAATGACGGCGAGTCATGCCTGATTGGTGATTCTCACATCACAAAAAAAACTACTGTCATTAGCGAAGATGAAGTGCGAGAAAGATTGCTGGCTTCACGCAGAGAGCAGCAGCGCCAAACTATCCTTCGCCATTTAAAAACCTCCCGAGGCCTCTCTTTCGCTTGAGTTAACAGTGCGGGGCTTGGATTATTGAAACCTGCCTGCTATCAGGCTGATGTACCGTTCGATCTCACCGCTAGCCCCCAACAAAATGGCCTCACATTTCCATGAGGCCATTTTCATTTCGTTGTCAGTTGCTCCGCAGTGATTCCAGCATTTTCTGCAAGCGCTTCACCGATACGATTACCGGCGTCTTAAGCTCTTGAGCAAACAGCGAGACGCGCAGTTCCTGCATAAGCCAAGAGAATTCCTCCAAGCGCGGATCGGGCTTGCCCTGTTGCGTTTGCCGGAGTTTCTGCATGGCCTGTAACAGCGGCTGTAAGAGGGACATATTTTGCGCATCGCGCGCCGGACTGGTACGCAGCTTTTCGATGCGCAAACTCATCGCCTTGAGGTAACGCGGCAGGTGTTGCAAGCGCTCGTACGGCGTAGCAGCGACGAAGCGTTTGTGCAGAATCCACTCCAGTTGCGCACGCATGTCCTGTGCCGCTTGAGGGTGAGCCTTGAGTTGCGGCAATGACTTGCTCAACACTTGGTACTCGCCAAGGATACTGGCAACCAGTCTGGCAATTTCTTGCGCGATCAGTAGCAGACGATTTTTGGCTTCCTTGCCGCGGGTTGTGAATTCCGTCTCGTTAGTCGGCAATGGCTCATTCAGACAGCAGCGTTCGAATGTAGTCGCCTGTATCTGCTGCTGCAACTCCTGCGGGGTACCTAGGGACATGAACAACATGCCCAGACGCTGTGCATCGGGCAGATTCTTCTCCAAATATTTCACCTGCTCTTTCAGCAGCAGCATGAACAATCGACTCAGCCCCCCGCGATGTGCAGCCAGCGCCGCGTCGCGCGTTTCGAAGGCTCGCAACAGCACCGCATCACCATCATCCACCAGTGCGTTGAATAACGTAACGCTCTGACCTGCACGTTGCACGCTGCGCGTCTCGGAAAAGGGCCCGAAAGTCCATGCGGTATAACGCTGATCCGTCACGGCCTCACTCGCCTGCGCCACGGCGGCAATCGGGACCGGAGCGGTGCGCGGCGCAAGCTCTCCGTGCAAGTGCGCGAAGTTGCGCGACATACCCAGCTGTCGCCCGTTTTCGTCGATTATCCGAAAGTTAATCTGCAGATGTTGCGGCAACTGCTCGATACGGAAGGCATCCAGCGGCACATCCAGTTGCTTCTGCTCTCGAATGTAGCGTGCCAGTGCCTGAAGCAACGGCATATTAGACGGCGGAACATCGCGACAAAATGCGGCGGAAAATTCCGGAACCGGCACCAGATGACGGCGCAAGCGCTGTTGCAGGGTCTTGATCAGTTGCGCCACTTTCTCGGGCAGCAACCCCGGTATCAGCCATTCGCAACGCGACGACGACACCTGATTGATCAACGCCAGTGGTACGGTTAGCGTAATGCCATCGTCGCTCTTCCCGGGCGAAAAGTTGTAGCTCAACGCGAAACTCACGCCATCAATTTTTAACTGCGGCGGGAACTGGTCAGTGGTGATGCCTGCCGCCTCGTGGCGCATCAGATCATCTTTTTTCAGGTACAGCAATTTGGAGTGTTCGCGCTCGGCATTTTTGCGCCAGCGCTCAAATGCCGCGCCGTTATGAATATCTGCCGGAACGCGACTGTCATAGAACGCGTAAATCAATTCGTCGTCCACCAGCACATCGGGTCTGCGGGCCTTATGCTCTAGCGCTTCGATATCAAGGATCAACTTTTGGTTGTGGGCAAAGAACGGCGCTGTGGTATTAAATTCACCACCAACCAAGGCCTGACGGATGAACACCTCGCGCGACTCGGCGGGGTTCATCGGACCGTAGTGCACGCGCTTCTTCGGGTTCAGCAACAGACCGTGCAAAGTGCTGCGTTCGTAAGCGACTACTTGCGCGGGCTTCTTCTCCCAATGCGGGTCGTAATAGTGGCGTTTAATGAGGTGATCGCCCACTTCCTCCATCCACTCCGGCTCGACGCGTGCAACACATCGCGCATAGAGACGGTGGGTCTCGGTCAACTCCGCGGCCATCACCCACTTAGCACCTTTTTTTGCCAGTACGGAATTGGGTGCAACAATGAACTTAATGCTGCGCGCACCCAGATATTCGTGGCCTTCCACGCCCTTCATACCGATATTTCCCAGCAGTCCGCACAATAGTGCTTTATGCATTTGCTCATAGGTAGCGGGCTGCTCACTCCCCTTCATCCCCATCTCGGCGACCTGAGCATGCAATTGCTGGTGCAGTTCACGCCATTCGCGCAAACGTAGCGGTGACAGAAAGTTCTTGCGACACTCTTCCGCCAACAGACGATTGGATTTCTTATGCGTGATCGCCTGCTGAAACCAGGCCCACATTTTGAGATAGGCAAGAAAGTCAGAACGCTCGTCGGCAAAATGCTTATGTGCCGTATCGGCGGCCTCCTGCCTGTCCAGCGGACGTTCGCGCGGATCTTGCACCGACAGCGCACTGGCGATGATCAATATTTCACTCAGGCAATGATATTGCTGTCCGGCCAGCAGCAACCGCGCAATCTTGGGATCCAGCGGCAGCTTCGCCAACTCGTGACCAATGCGAGTCAAGTTGCGCTGCTCGTCGATCGCGCCCAGTTCTGCCAGTAACTGGTAGCCATCCGCGATCATGCGTGAACTCGGTGGCTCGATGAACGGAAACTCGGTGATGTCGCCCAGTTCGAGCGCGCTCATACGCAGGATTACGGTCGCCAGTGACACGCGGAATATTTCCGGATCGGTAAATTCAGCGCGTTGTCCGAAACCCTCTTCATCGTAGAGGCGTATGCAAACGCCGCTCATCACTCGCCCGCAACGTCCGGCGCGCTGATTTGCTGCCGCGCGCGAGATCTTCTCGATATGTAATTGCTCAACCTTCTGACGAATACTGTAGCGATTCACCCGCGCCAATCCGCTATCGATCACATAACCGATATTGGGCACGGTCAGCGAGGTCTCCGCAACATTGGTTGCCAACACTACACGGCGCATGCCCGAAGTCGGCTTGAATACCTTGTCCTGCTCCGCCGCAGAAAGTCGGGCAAACAGCGGCAACACCTCAATACCCTTGGGATGATGCTTGCGCAACGTCTCCGCGGTGTCGCGTATCTCGCGCTCACCCGGCAGGAACACCAGCACATCACCGCGCAACCCGCCTGCAGCCAACTCATCCAGCGCGGAACTCACTGCCAACGGCACATCCTGAACATTGCCCTCTTCATCTTCTTGCGGAGGACGATAACGCATCTCGACTGGATAACTGCGGCCCGACACCTCGATTACCTTTGCGCCGAAGTGTTTTGCAAAACGATCTGCATCCAGTGTGGCCGAAGTGATAATGAGTTTCAGATCGGGGCGACGCGGTAACAACTGCTTTAGATAGCCCAGCAAAAAATCGATATTGAGCGAACGCTCATGTGCTTCATCCACGATGATGGTGTCATAGCCGCGCAGCATGGGATCACGATGAATTTCGGCCAGCAGAATACCGTCAGTCATCAGCTTCACGGCAGTATCCGGCGACACCTTGTCGTTGAACCGCACCTTGAAGCCGACCGCCCCACCCAACTCGGTTTTGAGTTCCTGCGCGATACGTGCCGCCACCGAGCGAGCTGCCACCCGTCGCGGCTGGGTGTGACCGATGCAACCTTTGATCCCGCGCCCCAACAACAGACATATCTTCGGCAACTGCGTGGTCTTGCCCGATCCCGTCTCGCCGCACACAATCACCACCTGATGCTCCGCAATCGCGCGCGCCAGATCCTCGCGCCGCGCAACTACCGGTAGGTCTGCGGGAAACTCGATCTCAGCCAGCTTATCCAGCCGCGCCTTGCGGCGTAGCGCGATAGCAGACAACTCAGAATTCATGAATCGTTTCTCATAATAAAAAAGGGATTAGCACAACGCTAATCCCTGTATTGGTGGGCCGTCACGGACTTGAACCGTGGACCAAAGGATTATGAGACTGGCCGACTAAATATAGTTTATTTATTAATCAATACCCTGCCTCACCCGCATTGTTTTGATTCTAGCCACAAACAGCTTAAAACAGCAAATAGCTACACAAGCATGGTTACGTTTTGGCTACAGTTGGTTAGCCCCCCGTAACCAATTTACGAATTGACGCGCCCGAAGAGATAAATCCGGACACTGGAGCCTCTTGCAAAACCCCGGACTTGATGTGAATTTTTAGGCTAAAAAGCGTTTGAAGTGGGCGGCCATTGCTGGCAAGATTAAGGTTCTGAAGACTTGATCGACGCCCGATATGAATACTACGCAAAGCAACGGAATCATGCAACGCTGGCATGTATTGCAACACGAATTACTGCCGGAATTGAGAAGCGAAGTGGGTGCATTGACACCCAAGCTGGAACAGGTGGTTCACACGCTGGAGTGGGTCAGGATTGATGAATTTGTGGGTTTTACCTGGTGCGGGAATGGTCGCCCGCCGCATGATCGAGCGGCACTGGCCAGCGCGTTCGTGGCCAAGGCCGTACTTGGACTGGGCACGACCAAGGGACTCATCGAGCGGCTGACCATTGATCGCGCCCTGCGGCGGATCTGTGGATTTTCCGCATGGAAGAAATTGCCGAACGAATCGACTTTCTCGCGCGCCTTTTCGGAGTTTTCAGTGGATGGACTTGCTGAACGTGCGCATGCGGCGTTGGTAAAGGAAACCTTGGGCGACCGATTGATCGGCCACATCAGCCGGGACGGTACGGCGATTGAAAGTCGCGAGAAGCTGGCGAAGAAGGCAGAAGCAAAAGAAGCGCCAACAGAGGTGGCGCCCCAGAAAGAGTCTGCCCCGGCAATTGAAATTGCACCCGCCCCCGAGGAAGCGCAGGTCACACCGAAGCGGAAGCGCGGACGGCCCAGGAAAAATGGAAGCCTTGAAGTTCGTGAGGCTACGCCAGGCAAGCTTGAACAACAGCGTGGCTTGACGCTGGCGCAATTGCTGGAAACACTGCCGCGTCAATGCGATACGGGCACCAAAAGCAATGCGCAGGGCTACAAGAACAGTTG
>JBBQXA010000028.1:0-23117 GCA_038210095.1 Burkholderiales bacterium | reverse complement strand
CGGTAGCCACGGTACTGCCATTGCCTCCGCCAACCTGACTACCCAATAATCCGCCAGCGATACCGCCGATCAGTGCACCAGTCAAAGAACGTTCTTTGGGGGCGACCTGAACGGTCTCGGTCCAGCACTCGCGTCGCGGCTCATTCACCCGCTCGTAGATCGGATTAGCTGAAGTTACGCGCACCGTCTCGGTAAAATCACTCGCATGAGCCGAGCCGAATAACGCAATTAAACCGACTGCCAACGAACCATTTTTCATCTTCATGACTCCTGAACATTCCCGCACATACGGGACATGTATAGGACTCAACTGGCGCATTCCGGTTCCGTTCGAAGCTTGCTATATTTATGCAATGCGGCCTCGTGAAACTGACTGCATCTACTCCCGCTTGGCCAGTTCCACCCGATTACGACCGCCCCGTTTGGCCTGATATAGCGCACGATCAGCCGCCTCGCCCAGCAGGGTACTATCGTCAAACTCGGCCACATCGGCTATCCCGCAACTGAAGGTGGCTGAAAACTCCGTGCCATCCGCCAAATGCTGCAAACGGGCAAAGTCCTCGCGAATGCTATTCATCACCTTAAGTGCTGCATCGCCATCCGCATCGGCCAGAATGACGGCGAACTCCTCACCGCCGTAGCGCCCAACCGAGTCGTTCTCACGCAGGCGCTGCTTGAGCAGCCGCGACAGACTCTTGATGACCCTGTCACCAACCGGGTGTCCATAGGTATCGTTAACCTTCTTGAAAAAGTCGATATCAACCATCGCAAAAGTCAGAGCCGTTCCCTGTCGTTTCGCATGCGCCACTTCACGATCCAGCTGATCCTTGATCGCGGTGTGATTGAGTAGGCCAGTCAAACTGTCGCGCACCATGAATGAACGCAACAGCAGCGAACGCGTAATTCGGGTACTTACCGAGGTCACCAGATGCGGAGCTTGAATGGGCTTGGTAAGAAAATCATCTCCGCCCAGCATCATTGCGGAGAGCTGCTTGTCGATATCCTTCTCGGCAGACAGGAACACGATGGGGATGCTGACAAAGGCATCAAGCTGGCGTATCACCCTGGCCAGCTCCATGCCGTCGCAGCCCGGCATGTACATATCGATCAAAATCAGATCGGGCAAAAATTCGAGCAGTGGCGCCATTACCGCCAACGGATCATTCACCGCTCTGACTTCCATGCCCGCGTGTTCCAGTACCGTCGCATAGTAGCTAGTCAGCGACGGCGAATCATCAACGATCATCACTCGGTAGGGCGCGACAGGCTGGTTCGAAGTCAGCTCATCCAGTTTGTCGATCAGGCTGCTGATATTCAGTGATTTGTTAAAGTAGGCTAGACCTCCGGCTCGAACCGCCCCCAGCCTCACGTCAAACTCATCATTCGCAGAAAGGAATATCACTGGCAATGGAGTTTCACGCTCCTGCTGCACCTCCATCATTACATGAACCCCACCCCATGAATCTTCCGGGAAAGAGACATCCATCACCACCACGGCATCATCATTTTTCCGTACCGCCTGTTTGAAATCGGCCAGAGTGTGGAACAGGCTGACCTCATAACCGAAGTAACTGAGCTGATCCCCAAGCTTGGTCGAAAACACAACATCATCATCAACCAAGAATATGCGGCGCGTAGACGATATTGCATCCGGCGCAACGGCCACCACGCTTTCGTGTCCTCCGAGTACAACATCGCGTTTCAGCGCGACCTGCTGCAGTCCGGCAAACATACCCTCAATCTGCTTGCGCTGTTCCTCATTCAGCAGCTGCTTTTCTTCTGCAAGCTGCTTGAGGTACACCTCCAGATTACGCGCCGCATCGCTTAACAGTGAAAAGCCAAAAGTCTTTCCCGATCCCGTCAAACTATGCACCATGCGATGCATAGTTTGAAATCCCTCTTCATCCCAGTGATCTCTAGGTAACTTCAGGAACTGCTGTTCTATCTGCGCCAGCTTATCCGGCAACTGTGCGGCATAGTTGTCACCCAAGGCCTTCAATCTGGCCATCAGCTCACCCGCATCAACCATGGCAGCGTCTCCATGATTCCTGCACCTGTGCGGCCAGCGTCATCGGATCAAACGGCTTGGGAATTACATCCACAGCTCCAAGCTGCTTGTACCCCGCGACCTCGGAAGGCTGTACCTTCGCGGTCATGAATATCACCGGCGTGTTAACGAATTGAGTTAGTTCGCGCAACTTGCCTAGCGTAGTCGGACCATCCATCCCGGGCATCATCACATCCAGCAGGATGAGTTGCGGCTGAAACGCAGAAATTTTTTCAAGTGCCTCGCTACCGGAACTGCATACTTCCAAGGTGAAGCCTCCCACCATTTCCAGCGCCAGCTTAGCCACCATCTGGATATCCGGTTCATCCTCAACATACAGAATGCGATTCAGTTCTTCTGTCATCATCTCCCCTTTTTCAACTTGGCCATCACGCGACACCGGTTAGATTTTTCACAATCTCCACTAGCTGTTCATTATTGCTGCGCGATTTCACCAGTATGGCATCCACTTGTTCGGCGATTTCCGGCCCCACATCCATAGCCGAGAATATTACCACCGGAATAGGCGAATCAAACCCGTTCAGCTCCTTCAACAAATCCGTACCGGACTCTCCTGCCAGATCCAGATCAAGGATCACCAAATCAAATCGCTGTTGTTCCAACATACGCCTTGCATCTGCCAGTGTCGCGGCCCGCATCGTTTCAGCCACACCAATCAATACGCCACGCACCACCGTCACGACATCGTCATCATCCTCGACATGCAACACTTTGGCATACAGCAAATTTGATTGATTTTTAGCGGAAGCATTGACCAAGCGTTTCAATGCAGCCAACAACTCGGCCTGCTCAACTGGCTTTTGCAGCCAATCCGAAATACCCAATGCTTCTCCACTAGTCTTGCGCCGCTCCTCACTTGCCGTTGCTGAAACAATCAGAACCGGCAAACTAGCTGTCGTTTCATCCCGACGCAAATCCCGCAACAGCATTAAGCCGTTTTCCACAGGCAGACCAATATCCAGTGTCATCGCCACATAATTAGCCGGCTGACGAAGCAGCTGCCTTGCCTGATCCGTGTCGTAGACGACATCTACGGCATATCCGCCCGACTCCAGCATCTTGCGCAATATCTCTGCATTATCGCGACTGTCTTCACACACCAGCACACGCCGGTTGGCAGACAGTTGAGTTATGTCTGCTTGCTGTTGCAACCATTCCGCAAACTCAAAATAAAACTCAGTCACCACATTGGGCTGTGACTCAAAGCCAATATTTCCGCCCATCTGCTCCACGATTGCCTTGGTGATGGCGAGTCCCAGTCCGGTGCCGCCCTTTTTGCGCGTATCGGAAGAATCGGCCTGGGCAAATTTTTGAAAAATGCGCGCCTTGAATTCATCCGAAATACCGGGGCCATGATCCTTGATGGAAACGCGAATAAGATTGTCACGCTGTTCGACTGAAATTGACACGTTCCCAGCTGCCGGAGAAAATTTGGCCGCATTGGACAACAGGTTGGCGAACACCTGCATCAAACGATTTGCATCCACCGCAACCATCACCTCTGGTAACTCACTCTCCAGTTCGTAACTCACCCCAAATTGTTCTGCGTAAGCCCGGTTGCCATCCAGTGCCTGCTTCAATAGCGGCATCAATCGCTGTGGCTGCAGGTCGAATTCCATCTTGCCTGCCTGTATCTTCTCGATATCGAGAATGTCATTAACCAGCAGGATCAGACGCTCACTATTCTTGTGCGCAATATCCACCAACGGCTTAACCGCTGCGGGCAGCTCACCCACCACGCCGCCGGTAATTAACGCCAGCGCACCCCGAATCGACGTCAGTGGCGTGCGCAACTCATGACTCACCGTCGAGATGAATTCACTCTTCATCTGGTCCACCTTAACGCGCTCGGTAACATCCCGAACAATTCCGGTAAACATGCGCCGCTCACCCAGCTTCATCTCGGAAACCGCCAGATCCATCGGAAACGTGGAGCCGTCCTTGCGTAGCCCGACAACCTGACGACCGATGCCGATAATCTTGCGCTCGCCGGTGTTAACAAAGTTATGCAGGTATCCATCATGCTGGGTGTGATACGGCTCGGGCATTAGCATCTTGACATTACGCCCGACCACCTCCTCTTCGCTGTAGCCGAAGATCGTCTTCGCCGCCTTGTTGAACGACTCAATATCACCGCGCTCGTTGATGGTAATGATGCCGTCCAGCACGTTATCCAATATCGCCGCCATCCGCGCCGCATCATCCCGTATGGTTTTGGCCGCAGCTTCCCGCTCGGAAATATCGGTAGCCACACCGAGAAACGCGTTGATTTCACCCTGCTCATCGCGTAAGGCCGTGACAGTCAACGATACCGGAAAGGTGCTGCCGTCCTTGCGCACATAGCTCCATTGCCGCGTATTCCCGGCAGGATGGTTACGCGCTCTTGCAACGAAGACCTCGAACCCCGGTTCCACCTTAACGCCTTCATTTTGCAAATCCTCTGCACCCCGGCGTACTTCACTTTCCAAATGAAACAGCGCCGCACTCTGCTTACCCACCAGTTCTTCGGCACGATAGCCGAGATGACGCTCCGCGGAGTGGTTAAACAACTGGATAATGCCGTGCACATCGGTACTGATAATGAGATGCTCCGCCCCGTCCAATATCCCTTGCAACTTCGCCTCACTAAGACTGAGTTCACGCTCGTTAGCGCGGATGTCCCGGGTCATGGCCATGGCCATCTGTTCAGCCTGCTCGCGACGGAAAGTCAGGAACGACACCAACGCAAACAACAACAACGAGACTCCCGCTCCTAGGGTGAATACCAGCACCGGCGTAGATGACCTCAAGCCCGCATCGAAATCAGGACGACTGTCGAGGCGTATCGACCACTCATGTCCGTAAGCCATAATGCGCTTGAGTACGGTAAACGACGGGGATGCGCCATCCAGAACCGAATCCCGAGAATCAAAAATTTTCGTGTCGTCCGATTCGGTTTTTCCATCAAAAATCCGAAAATCAACCAAGGGGTTGTATTTCCCCAATATCTTGGCCATCAGATCATCGGCACGGTTGGGACTGAAGACATAGCCATGCAAAGCAGCCCAGCGCTGCGCGGCCGTATCCAACGGCATACCCTGTCGGTATACCGGCACATACATCAAAAATCCGGCCTGTACCTTGCCGTGGGTTTCCTGCACCAGCTTGACCCGGGCCGATATGGCTGTTTTCCCGCTTTCAACGGCGGCGTGCATCGCCTCGGATCGATTGGACTCGGACATCATGTCGTAGCCGAATGCCGCCAGATTACGTCCGGAAAAAGGCTCAAGATAGACGATAGCGGTGTAGAGCTCACGCTCACCTGCGGGTCGCACGGTATAGGCGGGGAAGCCCTCTCTACGCACCGTTGCAATATGACCATTGAGATCTGCCGGTTTGATCAACTGGCTATAACCCACGCCCAGAATGCCCGGATAATTCTTATTCAGGTCTAGGCGATTGATATATGTATGCCACTCCTTGCGAGTGACCGTTGCACTGGAATCAAACAATCCCGCCGCGCCCAGCAATATTTGCTCATGCTGATGCAGTCGCTCCTCTATGGCCTCAACCACATCCATCACATACAGATTAAATTGTTTGGCTGCGCTCTTTTCAGCCTGCTGACGCAAGCCGTACAGCGTCAGCAACGTCAGCGACAAGCTGACAAACAGAACCACCCAGG
Organism: Burkholderiales bacterium; assembly: GCA_038210095.1. Classification (GTDB taxonomy): domain Bacteria; phylum Pseudomonadota; class Gammaproteobacteria; order Burkholderiales; family Gallionellaceae; genus Gallionella. Next base: position 17,385 of record JBBQXA010000028.1, on the reverse strand, counting down.
CAGGAATGTTGCGCCGACCAAAAATGCGTCTCAAAAAATTCATCTTGCCGCCTCTTTATCCATGCACGAGTGCCTGAAATTTCCGGAAGGAGACCATCTTTCGCAGATAAGTCCGTGTACCAACACGCGCACTAGCCGCTTTAGCTCCGTGCGTTAAAAACCGATGAACATCATCAGCAATATAACAGGGACAATCCCGCAAAACGGCCAGTGAGGCTGTACAGGATCACGTTAGGACCGCGCCAAGTTCGCAGCCAATGCCAGCTTGAGGGCGGTCATTTCCACCTGCAGCTGGCGGTTTACCTCTACGGCTTGCCGCCATTCACCACACTCCGACAACTCCTCAAGCTGGTGACACAGTTTGACGACCGGCTTGGCGTCAAAATAACCCGCCAGTCCGCGCAAGGTATGTGCACTACGCAACAATGCGGCGTCATTGCTTGAATCGATGGCCAGAGTAATCTCACTCAGCGTCTGATCGCCGGAATCAAGAAAAACCTGACCGATACTTTCCATCACATCCAGATCTGTAGCCGCAACAGCTGCGTCGTAATCAAATACAACGGCATCCTCGCCGTCGACTACATCTGATGCACGATTCGTTTTTGACCGGACACCCTGCAACAGGTCGCGCAATCGGGTGGCCACGATGGGCTTGGCAATGTAATCATTCATACCCGCATTCAGACACTGCTGTCGCTTCCCGCTGCTGACGTTCGCCGTCATCGCATAGATAGGGGTAAATCCGCCCTGACGCGCCTCTCGCTCCCGTATCTGCCGTGTCGCATCAAGACCGCTCATTTCGGGCATCTGTACATCCATTAGAATCACATCAAAAGCCTGTTCGCCACTCAGCTCGACCGCCTCGTAGCCATTGTGCGCAATCGTCACGGAATGTCCCCAGCGCTCCAGCAGCGTAGTTGCCAGCTTTTGATTAATTTCATTATCCTCGGCAAGCAGCACATCCAGAGGCTTCATCGGCGGCGGCGTTACAGATGCTCTGCATATCTCTCCGGTCTCGGCTGGCAACGTCCGCCCAATGGGAAACCGCACCTCAAAACCGAACACGCTACCGTGACCCGGCTCGCTCTCGACCCCCAGCTTCCCACCCATCGCCTCAACCAACTGACTGGAAATGGCCAGCCCCAGACCGGTCCCGCCATACTGGCGTGTCGTGGATGCATCCGCCTGACTGAAAGCATCAAAGATACTGGCCAATTTGTCCGCGGCAATGCCGATACCCTGATCGGCCACTTCGATACGCAGCCATACATTGTCGTCCGAACGTCCCTGCTGTTTTATGCGCAAGGAAACCTCGCCGTGATGGCTGAACTTGACCGCATTGCCAACCAGATTGGTCAATACCTGACGCAAACGCCCCGAATCGCCCAGTAACACTTCAGGAATATCCCCATCCACACGGGACACCACGGCTACGCCCTGCTCGGAACCCCGTACTGCGAGCAGTCGGGTGATGGATTCAGACAGGTGCCTGATATCGAACGGCATCTTCTCCAACTGCATCTTGCCTGACTCGATTTTGGAAAAATCCAGAATATCGTTAATGATCACCAGCAAGGCATCGGCGGAAGACTTCACCAGTGCCAGATACTCGCGTTGCGTATTATCAAGATCGGTATCCAGCGCCAGATCGGTCATGCCGATAATGCCATTCATCGGCGTGCGTATTTCATGGCTCATCACGGCAAGAAATTCGCCCTTGGCTTTACTGGCTGCTTCGGCTTCGTCCCTAGCAAGGATCAGCTCTTCTTCGACCTTCTTCAGCTCTGTAACATCCTGAACTGTGCCCATCAGCCTGATCAGCCTGCCGTCATCGGCATGTACGCCGCGCGCGCGCTCATGCACATGGCGCACACGCCCATCTGAAATAATGATGCGATGCACCACATCGTGAATCCCCGTCTGTATTGCCCTCTGCTCGCTTTCATGCACCATCTCTAAATCATCCGGATGGATTGCGGCCTTGAATGCTTCCACACTGGGTTTAAATGTAGCGGGATCATAGCCAAATATCCGGAAAACCTCTTCGGACCAAAACAGCTCGCCGGTTACCATGTCCGCCTCCCAGTTGCCCAGATGTGCCAGCGACTGCGCCTCCTCAAGACGGGCACGACTCTCAGCCAGCCTCTGCTCGGCAGCCTTGCGTTCGGAGATGTTCCTGAAGTAACCAAAATGACAAATATGCCCCTTGTACTCCACCAAGTTCAGGGAAACCTCCACAGGCACCAGTGCTCCACCTTGGACGCGGTGCTGCGACTCAATCATCAGGTTCTTAACTGTTCTGAGCTTTTCAACATGCTGGGGCAACGTCGCATAACTGAACGCCGGATCCCAGTCAGGAATGTGCCAAGTCAGAATTTCTTCGCGCGTAGCGCCAAAATGCCTGACGGCAGCCTCGTTGACATAATCCATTCGACAATTATCATCGTCGTCGATCAGGAATACCGGGTCACCGCTCTTCTCGATCATCAGCCGATACAACTCGAGATCCTCGGCGGCCTGCTTGCGCTCGGTGATGTCGGTGCGCACCGACACATACTGATAGGGTTTCCCCCGCTCATCAAGGAAAGGCACGATCGTCGATTGCACCCAGTATTGGCTGCCATCCTTGGCCCGATTGCATATTTCACCATGCCATACCTTGCCTCTGGAAATGGTATGCCATAACTCGCGGAACATCTCTTTCGGATGCTGACCTGAATTGATGATGCGATGATTCTGCCCGATCAACTCTTCTTCACTGTACTGACAGGCCTCGACGAAGCCTTGGTTCACGTAGGTAATTCGTCCCTTCACATCGGTGATGCTGACAATCGCATGCGCATCAAGTGCCACTTGTTGATTGCGCACCTCGTTAAGAGCATGTGAGGTACTCTCATTAAGCTGCCGCATCCGGTAGAACGCAAAAACCGCATAAGACATCATCCCCAGTGCCAAAATGAAAAGCAGCATCAGGTATTGGCGAGCCTTTGCTTCCTCGTACACATAGAATCTATCGAATTCGTCCGCGAATTTGTCACTAACTCCCTGCCTCGTTCCGGAAAGTGTCAACTCCCGCATCAGCAGCGCGGCTTCTTTCTCCAATCTCAGCACCTGTTCGAAATGCCTTGCGACCAATTCGAGTTTTGTTTTCTCCCCCGCCGCAACGTAAGCAATCTGCTTGCGGAATCTATCCAGATCCTCCTGCATCAAAGGCAAATCAAGCGAGGATGCGTCGGCCCCCAGCAACACAATATCCTGACGCAGGCGACGCAATATCGGCCCAGCCCTACTCGCCGTGTCGGGCGTAAGCGTATCCAGCAACTCATCTGAAATATGCGACAGGTACAGCAGGGAATTTCGCAGTACCGCATTACTGGATTTAAACCGCTCCAGCAGCTCCTGTTCGCTCGAAAAACGACCTTCCATTGCGTGGAAGGCTTCCATGATTCGCCGCTCGCCGCGTAACGCCTGCAGCGCATTACTCTCACGCAAATTACGCATCTCCGCTTCCAGTAACTGCGAAGTTTTTGTCAGCGCATCGTAGTTATTGAGCAAATGAAAATGCTGCTTGAGTACCTGCTCACCGAGCGCCGCATCACGGCGGCTCAATTCCGCGGTGGCATGTACGATTTGATCGTGAAAGGAAAGACTGAAAGGTCGGGAGTTAACAAACACGATCAACAAAACGCCGCAGCCCAGCAGCCATCCCAGCACACGTTTCCAGTTGGCAGACACCTTATTCATTGCAGAGGCGCTCCCTGATATTCGCCTGTCAGGGTGGACAGGAAGGCGGCAATCCGGCGTTGCTCAGTCTCCCCCAGCTCCAGCCCCAGCTGATACTTGGCCATCATACGCACAGCCTCTTCCAGCGTATCTGCTGAACCATTGTGAAAATAGGGCGCCGTCAACGCCACATTGCGCAATGAAGGAACCTTGAATTCGTAACGCTGCTCCTCTATTCCGGTGCGTGCAAAACGCCCTAGATCTGCCTGAGTCACTTCGCCAAGTGTGCTGAAATAGTCTTCCATCACGCCCATTTTTTCGTACAGATTACCCCCGATATTCACACCCTGGTGACAGGACACGCAGCCTATCGCTTTGAACAACTGATAACCCACCTGCTCATTCTCACTCAACGCGGTTGAATCTCCGCGCAAAAAACGGTCGAAACGCGAGTTCGGGGTAATCAGCGAACGCTCGAAGGTCGCGATAGCATCCTTGATGCTCAGCGCCGTAATCCCGGCGGGGTAGAGGGCGTCAAATGATTTCCTGTAATCGACATCCAACTTCAGCTTAGTGATCACTTGCGGCCAATTACTCGCCAATTCCACCGGATTATTCACCGGTCCATCAATCTGATCTTCCAGCGTTGCCGCCCTGCCATCCCAGAACTGGCGGAAATTGAAGCCACTGTTGAACACTGTCGGCGCATTGACAGCCCCCATCTTTCCACCGACGCCGCGCGAGCGGGACACAGGATCGGAGCCGCCATGATCAAGGCCATGACAACTTGCACAGGACACCGTGTTATCGCCGGAGAGCCGCGCATCATGGAACAGCTGCATGCCTAGCTGAACTTTTTTGGCATCCAATCTGATTTCGAGTGGAATCGGAACGATAGGCTCATTCCCGACAGTCGGATCTTCAACATAGAGGGGCTGATGCACATCCACCTCCTCAACCGAAGGCAGATACCATTTGAACAGCGCTGCAACAACCAACACCAGCCCCAACGGCAACAGCGTCATTTTGATATTTCGCGCCAATTTACGCGTAGATTGCATGACACCCGTCCTGTTACTCGCCACTGACCACCTCGTCGTCGCGATAGGTATTTCGAATTTCCAACACCTCAGACCAGCCGTCAAGAAAAGCATTCACACAGGCCGGGTCAAACTGACTGCCCGCCCCCTCACGCAGAAACGCTACAGCCTTATCCAACTCCCAAGCTTTTTTGTAGGGCCGCTCACAGGTCAGTGCGTCAAACACATCGGCAACCGCACAGATTCTGGCGGCCTGAGGAATATCATCTCCACTCACGCCTTGAGGGTAGCCGCTCCCGTCAAATTTCTCGTGATGGCCCAACGCGATCTGCGCACCAAATTGCAGAATGGCGGAATCGCTGTCCTTTAAAATATCGTAGCCATACTGCGAATGCTGCTTGATGATCGCAAATTCCGCCTCGTCCAAACGCCCCGGTTTAAGCAGAATATTGTCCGGCACGCCCACCTTGCCGATATCGTGCATGGGGGCCGCATCCAACAGCAGTTGCTGCTGGGCTTCCGTCCACCCCAGCCGCCCCGCGATCAACTTTGCATAATGCGCCATGCGCAGGATATGCGCGCCAGTCTCGGGATCGCGCGCTTCCGCCGCCTTGCACAAGCGGACGGTCATCTCTTGTTCGCGCGCCAGTATCTCTGCCGTAGCCTTGGCGACCTCCTCAGCCAGCCAGATGGCATGATCACTCAATCGACGCTGGCTGGCCCGCAACGCCAGCATGTTCCGTACGCGTGCCAAAAACTCGATCTTGTCGATCGGCTTGGTCAAGAAATCATTCATTCCCGCTTCCAGCGCCTGATGACGAACCGCAGTCTGATCATTGGCGGTCACCATCAGCACGGGAATATCCGCACGTCCCGGAAACGCGCGAAAACGTCTTATCAGTTCAATGCCATCCACCTCCGGCATCATGTAATCAATGATCAGCAAATCGGGAATCTGCTCCGCACACCAATCCAGCGCTTGCTGCGGCACGGTAAATCCAACCGAAAAAACGTCATCAAGCTTGGCGATAAGGTGCGAAATCAGCGTGATGTTGATTTGCGTATCGTCCACCACCAGCACATTCATTTTCATCGTATCTTCCGGCTATTGTTGATTCTGCCCGCATCCTGACCGCTATCGGCTGCGGAACGCCGTGAATTGTACCAGCCCCTTGCATCAATACAGCGATATACCCATGAAGCCATCAGGCTGACGGCATTTTTCGGGCGCCCAGGCTACGGACATTCCATCAGTAGCGGAACTTCATCCATCCATCCATCCATCCAGCCAGCCAATCCCCTTCGGGCGTCGAGATAAACTTCCCGAGCCGCATCCGAAAACAGGGGGCCTTACAGGTGCCGTTGCTGAACGTTTTGAGCTGGCCGTCGCCAGCATGCCATCTTGATAAAATGCGGCTGGTCGCTTAGCCTACCGCTAGACCATGCATGACGAATGAGGCAACCTCAAAGTTACCCGCCATGTAATGTACGTGAATGACATCTAGTTGAAATAAATTTGCACTACTGTACTCAACCTTATACTGTCATTTCATCAGGAGCCATACATGACCATCAACGCAACACTCACGGACAATCTGGCACGACTGAATATTTCAGGCCGCTTCGACGCAAGCGCCTACCAGGACTTCAAACTCGCTTATGCGCCCTTGCTCAGCAACGCTGCCATCAAAACCATTGAAGTTGATCTATGTGGCGTCGAGTATCTGGACAGCGGCGCGCTGGGCATGCTGGTGCAACTGAATGAAGTCGCCAAGAATGCAAGGAAATCGGTGGTACTGATCAGCATGCCCGGACGAGCATCCGACATATTGAAAGTGGCCAACGCCGACAAGCTTTTCACCATTAATCTGCCGTCAGGCATGAAAATGGAGCTGAACAAGAAATAGCAGCTGCAACGCATTCCCGTATCTTGCCAGTGCGCAAGATACGGGAACCTGATGATAGGCCAGCAGCAATGCCATTGAAAATGGCCGTGGCAATCACTTGCCACGGCCATTAAATCACGCCTGAGTCCGGCCTAGAGTCTGGAGCCCGGAGACCAAATAAAGCGCTGCAACTGCTCCAACTCCGTAGATTGCAGGGTTGCACTTTGCTGCAATTTCACATTTTCGCTCTGCAAGTAATCCTGCATAAACTTGATCTTGAGGTGATTTTTGACGCGAGCGGACACGATAGGCGCACTCACCGGCTTGTGAATGAAGTCGGATGCGCCAAGTTCAAATCCCAATTGCTCATCCTTAACCTCGTTCTTTGCGGTTACAAAGATGACTGGCACATGGCTGGTGGCAGGATTCGCCTTCAAGCGGCGACACACCTCGAAACCGTCCATTTCGGGCATCATCACGTCGAGCAGAATCAAGTCAGGCGCATCCGCCTCGGCCTGTTCAATCGCCTTCGCGCCACTGCTTACCAGTCGCACGTCGTACTCACCACCCAGTATGCTATCCATCAGGCTTAAATTAAGCGGAGTATCGTCCACCACCATCACACTCGGACGTCCGGAAGAATTGGTCATTGCATTCTCTCTATCGTTAAATGATCCATCTGTGCGATTGGTTGCCACAAACGAAATGAATTTTCAGCCCCCAGTTACAGGCGCCTCCCCCTCTTGCACGCAACACTGCAACGTCTACTACAGACAGGTTGTGAATTTTACTACAAGCTCACCCCGTTCAGGCTTCAACTTTATTTTCGCGGCAAGTATCTTCTATACCGACGTTTCGACCATCACCGCATCATCGGAAAGTCCTTGCCCGACACAGAATGCCGCGAGTTCGCACCAGACTACATCCAGCGGTAATTTATCACGATATATCCGCCTTACCAGCTCGTCCAGACGCTCCTGACTATATAGATCTTGCTCGGGCGAGGCCGCTTCGGTAATGCCGTCCGTGTACTGGTAGAAGCGCATATCGGCCTCAACTTGCAGACTAACGTGCGGCTCAACTCCTTCATCCGACTCAAGAATTCCCAATGGTAGCCCTTGAGAAATCACACGCGACAAGCCTTGCGCGTTACTGAGACAAAGCGTGGGTGGCAAACCGAAATTCCATAACTGTGCCTGCTTGCGATCAGCGGAAAGTTCCAATGCACTGGCAGCCATGTAAATCTGAGTGGGCAATTGACGGCTCAGCGTGCGATTCAATTCCGCCAAGATGACTCCAAGATCACAACCTTGTTGCGTCAAGTGATAAAAAATATAGGAAGCCAGAGGGCCGCCGAATGCGGCGGGAAGCCCATGACCGGCAAAGTCACCAACGACAACGTGCTGAATGCCATCCGGACGGTAAGCCGATAGCACAATATCGCCTGCCGTGCGTTCCAGCGACGACTGGATATATCGCACACCACGGGTATCGAATGGGCTGGATGAGCGCATGCGGGTGACGATATCTTCGAGCAGTTCTTTTTCATCATTCAGAATAAGATTGCTCTGTTCGAGTCGCCGCTGGCTGCGACGCAAAGCCAGCATATTGTTCACCCGCGCCATGAACTCGGTTTTATTGATCGGCTTAGTCAGGAAGTCATTTGCGCCGATTTGCAATGCCTGATGACACACTTCGATCTGATCGTTGGCCGTCACCATCAGCACCGGAATATCCTCTCGCCCGTGCAGCGCGCGGAAACGGCGGATCAACTCAATGCCATTCAGCCCCGGCATCATATAGTCCACGATCAGCAGATCGGGCAACTGTGTTTCACACCATGCCAATGCCTGCTCCGGAACGGTAAATCCCAGGGCAACACAGTCTTCCACTTTTGCAATCAGATGGGTAACCAGCGCAACGTTGACTTGCACATCGTCGATGATCAGCACATTCAACTTCATTCGCTACCTCAGCTCTGGGTAAGGTCTTTACTCGACTGTCTGCGATGACGAATAATCTCTCGCAAAGCGGGCAACAAGGTAATGACAATGATGCCGATGATGATCAGTGTCAGATTGTTTTTGACCAGCGGGATATTTCCGAAGAAAAAACCGGCAATCGTAAGTCCGCCTATCCAAGCTAGGCTTCCGAACGCGCTGAACAGCACAAACAGGCGATAACGCATCAGGCCGATCCCGGCGACGAACGGCGCAAAGGTGCGCACGATGGGCAGAAAGCGGGCAAACAATATGGTCTTGCCACCGTGCTTTTCGTAGAAAGCATGGGTCTTGTCGATATGCTCGCGTTTGATAAGTCCGTTGGTACGCAGCAACAAACGCTTGCCGATCAATCTCCCTACCCAGTAATTGGTGTTATCACCACTGAATGCGGCCAGAATCAACAGGGGAATCAGCAACTCAATCTGCAATGCCCCCATGCCGCACAGCGCCCCCGCCACAAACAGTAACGAGTCTCCCGGCAGGAATGGCGTCACGACCAGACCGGTTTCGCAGTAAATAATGGCGAACAGAATCGCGTACACCCAGATGCCATAGTCGGCCGTGAGTTTCAGCAGATGCGCATCCAGATGCAGGATGAGATCAATAAAGGCTGAGAGTAATTCCATGACTATGGCAGCACTTCTTCAGTTTCGGTCTTCTCCGGTTTGATGAAGTCCTCGCGCGACACGCCCAACAGCATCAACAAAGGACTGGCCACCAATACCGAGGAATAGATACTGAACATGATGCCGATGGTCAGTGCCATGGCAAAGTAATGCAGGGTCTCGCCGCCAAGAAACAGCATCGCACCGACCATCATCTGGGTGGAACCGTGAGTAATGATGGTGCGCGAAATGGTGCGCGTAATCGCGTTGTCGATGATCTCCGCCACTTCTGCCTTGCGCATGGAACGGAAGTTCTCGCGGATACGATCAAACACCACCACCGATTCGTTCACCGAATAACCCAGCACCGCCAGCACCGCCGCCAGCACCGACAGCGAAAACTCCCACTGGAAGAAAGCGAAGAAACCGAGAATGATAACCACGTCATGCAAGTTGGCGATCAGCGCGGACAGGCCAAACTTCCATTCAAAGCGCAACCACAGGTAGCCTACGATACCCATGCTGACCAGCAACAATGCCAGCGCACCGTTTTCAACCAGATCCTTGCCCACCTGCGGACCGACAAACTCGACACGGCGTGTTTCGACCGTGGAGTCCTGCGCGCGCAAAGCATCCATCACCTGCTCGCTCAATTTCGCACCGACCAGATTTTGTTTGAGCGGAACCTGTATCAGCACATCCTGGCTGGTTCCAAAAGTCTGCACCAACGCATCCGGCAACCCGGCTCCGGCAAGCTGCTCACGCACCTTGGGAATATCTGCGGGCTGTGCATAGTGCACTTCCATCACCGTACCGCCGGTAAAGTCCACGCCGAAGTTCAAGCCCTTGGTGGCAAGAAAAAACACCGCAAAGATAAAGGTCACCAGCGAAATGGTGGTGGTATACCGTCCATAGCTCATGAACGGGATATCGCGTTTGATTTTGAATAATTCCATGTCGTCTATTCCTTATGGGTGCTGATCGCGGCTTAGCCGATTGCGACCTTGTTCAAACGTGCTTTACGTCCGTAGATCAGATTCACCAGCGCACGCGATACCAGCATCGCACTGAACATCGAAGTCAGAATGCCCAGACACAGCACCACCGCAAAGCCCTTGATAGGGCCAGAGCCAAACATGAACAAAGTAACACCCGCGATCAGGGTGGTGATGTTCGAATCCAGAATCGTGGCAAAGGCACGGTCGTATCCGGCATGAATCGCCGCCTGCGGCGTCACACCGTTGCGCAACTCTTCACGAATGCGCTCGTTGATGAGCACGTTCGCGTCAATCGCCATACCCAGCGTCAACGCGATACCCGCCATACCCGGCAGCGTCAACGTGGCTTGCAGTAACGACAGCAACGCCACCAGCAACAGCAGGTTCGCACCCAGCGCCAACACCGAAATAACACCGAACGTCAGGTAGTAAACAATCATGAAGACGGCAATCATGACAAAGCCAATCAGGGTGGAGTCGAAGCCGCGATCAATATTTTCAGCACCGAGACTAGGTCCGATGGTGCGTTCCTCGATGATCTCCATCGGGGCCGCCAGTGCACCGGCGCGTAGCAACAGCGCGGTATCCTGTGCTTCCACGGTATTCATCTGACCGCTGATTTGCACACGCCCGCCGCCGATTTCCTCGCGGATCACCGGCGCGGTAACCACCTCGCCCTTACCCTTCTCGAACAGGATGATCGCCATGCGCTTACCCACGTTCTCGCGCGTTGCATCCTTGAACTTGCGCGCACCCACGCCATCAAGGTTGATATGCACTGCGGGCTCGTTGTTGCGACTGTCAAAGCCGGGCTGTGCATCATTGATACGCTCGCCGGTCAGAATCACCTGCTTCTTCACCAGCAACAGGCGCCCATCCCTATCCTTGAATATCTCGGTACCGAATGGTGCCGCAGCACCTGGGCTGATCTGGTGTTCATCATCCACCATGCGCACTTCCAGCGTTGCGGTACGGCCCAAAATATCCTTGGCGCGTGTCGTATCCTGAATTCCCGGCAACTGCACCACAACACGATCCGCACCCTGCTGCTGAATCACAGGCTCTGCCACACCCAGTTCATTCACGCGATTGCGCAGGGTCAACAGATTCTGCTGCACGGCCGAATCCTGAATGCGTCGCTCCGCCTCCGGCTTCAACAGGGCACGCAACACGAAGTCACTCCCCACTTCTTGCGCGGACAAATCGTAATCGTTAAAACGCTGCTTGATCTCGGCTTCACCCTTGCTGCGGGCCGCCCCGTCACGGAAGTGCACTACCAGCACATTGGCTTCACGCGTCACGCCCGCATAGGCGATATTCTGTTCACGCAATGAGCTGCGAATATCGCTTGATGCGGCATCCAGCGCCTTGTCGATTGCCGCCTTCATGTCCACCTGCAACAGGAAGTGCACGCCACCGCGCAGATCCAGACCGAGGTACATAGGCAACGCATTCATGCTGCTCAACCACTGCGGTGAGCGCGGCAGCAAATTGAGCGCCGCCATGTAATCACCCCCCAACTGTGCTTCAAGCACATCCTTGGCCTTGGTCTGCTCATCGGTCCCGGAAAAACGCGCCTTGACGCTGTTTCCATCCAGTGCGACCAGCTCGGGGTTCAATCCGGCCTCGTTGAGTATGGATACAATCCGATCCAGCAGTGCCGAGTCCGCCTTCAGACTGGAACGCAATGGCGACACCTGCACGGCAGGTGACTCACCGTAAAAGTTAGGCAGGGTATAAATCAGTCCGGCCAGCATCACGGCCAGAATAAGCAGGTATTTCCACAGGGGATAGCGGTTCATGACGACCTCACAAAGTGCGCCGCCATGATCTGGCGGCGCGCTTGCATGCGTTAGATGGAATTACTTGATGGATTTCAGCGTGCCCTTGGGCAACACGGTCGAAATTGCGGACTTCTGTACCGTAACTTCGACATTCTCGGCGATTTCCAGCCCGACATATTCGTCGTACACCTTGCTGACGGAACCTACTTGCCCGCCTGCAGTAACGATCTCGTCGCCACGCTGCAAGGCCTCAACCAGTGCCTTATGCTCTTTGGCGCGCTTGCTCTGCGGACGCAGCACCAGGAAATAAAACACAGCGAGCAGACCAACCAATGGCCCCCAAGTCTCAAGAAAACCAGGTTGAACTGCGGCAGCAGCTTCAGCATAAGCATTACTAATAAACATTATTCAATCTCCAAGGCTAAAGATACAAAAGGCGCGCATTCTAACATGAAGGATGAGGGCACTCATGCCTCGCCTCCGCGCATCCGGTGAAACTTGTCGACGAATTCGGCAAACTCGCCCGCTTCAATCGCTGCACGGATGTCGCGCATCAAGTCCTGATAGTAATGCAAGTTATGGATCGTATTCAGCCGGGCACCGAGAATTTCGCCCAACCGGTACAGATGATGCAAATAAGCACGACTGAAATTGCGGCAGGTATAGCACTGGCAATCTTCATCCAGCGGGCGCGTATCCAGCCGGTATTGGGAATTCTTGATGCGCACATCACCGTGACGCGTAAACAGATGACCGTTGCGCGCGTTGCGCGTCGGCATCACGCAGTCGAACATATCGATTCCCTGCGTCACCGCCGCCACGATATCTTCAGGTTTGCCGACCCCCATCAGATAGCGCGGCTTTTCGGCTGGAAGTTGCGGCGCGGTATGTTCAAGGATGCGCAGCATATCGTCCTTGGGTTCGCCCACCGACAGGCCGCCAATGGCATAACCGTCGAAGCCGATATTCACCAACTCCCGCATCGATTCATCGCGCAGATTCTCGTACATACCACCCTGCACGATGCCGAACAAAGCATTCGGATTCCCCTCGTGTGCCGCCTTGGAACGCGCCGCCCAACGCAAGGACAAGCGCATCGAATCCGCCGCCTCGCGCTCGGTCGCTGGGTACGGTGTGCACTCGTCGAAAATCATCACAATATCGGAGTTCAATACCTTCTGAATACGCATGGACTCTTCCGGCGAGAGGAAGCACTTGTCGCCGTTAACGGGAGACTGGAATTTCACCCCCTCCTCGCTAATCTTGCGCAACGCCCCCAGGCTAAACACCTGAAAGCCACCCGAATCGGTCAGTATCGGCCCGTCCCACCCCATGAACTGGTGCAAGCCGCCATGCGCTTCGATCACATCCAGTCCGGGCCGCAGCCACAGATGAAAGGTATTGCCCAGCACGATGTGCGCGTCAATGTCGCGCAACTCGACCGGCGACATCGCCTTCACCGTACCGTAAGTTCCCACCGGCATGAACGCCGGTGTTTCGACCTTGCCGTGGGCAAGCGTAACGGTTCCGCGACGGGCCAACCCATCGCGCTTGTGCAAATTAAATTCCATTATCCCTGCCTGTTATTTCTGTGCTTTTACAATGCTCATCGCCGTTGCCACCATGCCGCCCATGTCGGCAAGGTTACCCGGCAAAATGAGCGTATTTCCTTCCTTGGCAACGCCGGCGAAGGCTTCAACATATTGCTCGGCAACCTTGAGACTGACGGCATTCATGCCGCCGGGTGCCTCGATGGCTTGAGCCACCGTGCGTATCGCGTGGGCATTGGCATCGGCCACCGCCTTGATGGCTTCGGCCTCACCTTGTGCGCGATTGATAGCTGACTGCTTTTCGCCTTCCGAGCGCTGAATGAAGGCCTCACGCTCACCGGTCGCGATATTGATCTGCTCCTGCTTGCGCCCTTCTGACGCGGCAATCAGCGCGCGCTTCTCGCGCTCGGCCGTGATCTGCGCCTGCATGGCGTGCAATATTTCCTTGGGCGGCGTCAGGTCTTTGATCTCGTAACGTAACACCTTCACCCCCCAGCTCGTCGCCGCTTCATCCAGTGCCGCAACCACGGCACGGTTGATGTCGTCACGTTCTTCAAAAGTCTTGTCCAGCTCCATCTTACCGATTACCGAACGTAACGTGGTCTGCGCCAACTGGGTAATCGCCATGATGTAGTTGCTGGTGCCATAGGAAGCCAGACGCGGATCAGTCACCTGAAAATACAGGATGCCGTCCACCTGCAACTGGGTGTTGTCCTTGGTGATACACACCTGACTGGGCACATCCAGCGGTACTTCTTTGAGCATGTGCTTGTAAGCAACCCGATCTACAAAAGGAATAACGATGCTCAATCCCGGCGACAACACGGCATGAAATTTTCCCAAGCGCTCGACCACCCAGGCATTCTGCTGCGGCACCACCTTGAGAGCCTTAGTGATGAAGAAAAAAGCGCCAATTAAGATAAAAAATGCGATTTCCATGTTTCCCTCCGTTGCGTTATTGCGGTTTATCCTGCGACAAAATCAGCTTCGAACCGTGCATGGCCTTGATATAGAGCGTATTGAGCTGCGGGGTATCGGTATTCTCCGGCTCCGCATCCCAGTCCGCCCCGCGATAGTGCACCCGCGCCGTGCCATCCTCATGCCATGCAAGCACCTGTACCGGCTGTCCAACATCGGGACTAATCTCTTCCGTTGCAACATCATTTCTTGCTTTCCAGCGCGACAACAGCACGATGCCGAGGATGCTCATCAGCGAACTCAGTATCAACTGCGACGACGGACTCATACCCATCAGCGCAGCCGCTCCGCCTACACACATCGCCACAGACAGCACCAGCATATAGAACGTGGTGGTCATCATCTCGCCAATGAACAGACCCAGCGCCAGCAGAAACCAGAGTACATAGGGTTCCATGTCATCTCCTTAATTTTTAAACACGGCACATGCTAACAGATTCATACCGTCCCTTCAGACCTGCCGCCGCACTACCAGCATCGCATCGCCGTAACTGAAGAAGCGGTATTTATTTTCCACCGCGTGACGATAGGCGGCCAGCATCTGTTCCATCCCGCCGAAGGCGCAAATCAGCATCAGTAATGTGGAGCGAGGCAGATGGAAGTTGGTTAGCAGCACGTCTACCACCTTAAAGGTATATCCCGGCGTGATAAAGATACGGGTTTCGTCCGAGCCGGCTTTCAGCTCGCCTTTAGCCGCCGCACTCTCCAGTGCGCGCAGGCTGGTGGTGCCGACCGCGACCACCCGCCCGCCCAAAGTACGTGCCTGCGCGATAGCATCAACTGTGGATTGGGAAATTTCGTAACGCTCGCTGTGCATGATGTGTTCATGCACCTGTTCAGCGCGCACCGGCTGGAACGTGCCCGCCCCCACATGCAGCGTGACATGGGCGATGTTCACCCCCTTGTCGCGCAGGGATTGCAGCATCGCCTCGTCAAAATGCAAGCCGGCAGTGGGTGCAGCCACCGCGCCCGCTTCGCGCGCAAACACGGTCTGATAGCGCTCGTCGTCCTCGGCCTCTGCCGCATGGGTAATATAGGGCGGCAGCGGCAAACGGCCATAGCGTTCCAGCAGCGCCAGTACCGGCTCCGCTCCCAGAAAGCGCAGATGAAAGAATTCCCCCTCGCGTCCCAGCACCTCAACCTCTAGCGCATGGGCCAATAGCAATCGACTACCCGCCTTGGGCGACTTGCTTGCTCGCACCTGAGCCAGCACCTCGTGCTGGTCCAGCACGCGTTCGACCAGCACCTCTATTTTGCCGCCGCTCTCCTTGCTGCCGAACAAACGCGCCTTAATGACACGCGTGTCATTCAAAATCAGCAGATCATCTGCCCTGAGCAGTCGCAGCAGATCGGAGAATGCACAGTCTTCCAATTCGCCATCGTGGGCATACAACAGGCGACTGGAACCACGCTTTTCTGGCGGATGTTGGGCAATTAGCGGCTCGGGCAGGACAAAATCAAATTCTTCGGTACGCATGAAAATAAAACGGTGCTTTTAACAAGGCTGAGATTGTAGTTGATGAACACCATCGTTTCATGGATAATTCGCCGCTCTTTGAAGCACAGGGTATGTCGGGTTAATAAACTGGCCTGTGTGCGTAAATGATGTATACCCTTGCCGGGGTGATGGAACTGGTAGACGTGCCGGACTCAAAATCCGGTGCCCGAGAGGGCGTGGGGGTTCGATTCCCCCCCCCGGCACCAATAAAATGAAAGGCAGGAATAACTTCCTGCCTTTTTTCAATTCTGGAATCTGGCAGATGATCTGGAAACCGAACGTCACCGTTGCAGCCGTCATCGAACAAGATGGCCGATTCCTGCTGGTGGAAGAAGAGACCACTCAGGGCTTGCTGTTCAATCAACCTGCCGGACACTGGGAGCCGAACGAGACCCTGCCGCAAGCTACCATGCGCGAGGTGCTGGAAGAGTCCGCCTACCATTTCACCCCGGAACATCTGATCGGCATCTATCGCTGGCACTCGCCTCATAACGACACCACCTATCTGCGCTTCGCTTTTTCCGGCAACGTCACTGACCATGAGCCGGAGCGCGTCCTGGACGAGGGCATCGTTCGTGCGGTGTGGATGACGCCCGACGAAATTCGCGCGACTCAGGAACGCCATCGCAGTCCGCTAATTCTGCGTTGCGTGGAAGATCATCTCGCGGGCAAACGCTACCCGCTCGACCTGCTGGTGCACTATGACTAAGCGCATAGTCGTCGGCATGTCCGGCGGAGTCGATTCCTCGGTTACCGCGCTGCTGCTCAAGCAACAGGGCTATGACGTGGTCGGCCTGTTCATGAAGAACTGGGAGGACGACGACAACAGCGAATATTGCTCGACGCGCCAAGATCTGTTGGATGCAGTCTCGGTTGCCGATACCATAGGCATCCCCATCGAAGCGGTGAACTTCGCCAAGGAATACAAGGAACGGGTGTTCAGCTACTTCCTGCGCGAATACCAGGTTGGACGCACGCCCAACCCGGACATCCTGTGCAATGCCGAAATCAAATTCAAGGCCTTCCTTGATCACGCAATTTCACTCGGCGCAGACTGCATCGCCACCGGCCACTACGCTCAGGTGCGCGAAGTGAATGGCCTATTCCAGTTGCTCAAGGCGGCCGACGCCAGCAAGGATCAGAGCTACTTCCTGCATCGACTGAATCAGGCACAACTGAGCAAGGCCATGTTCCCACTCGGCAAGATGCTCAAATCGGAAGTACGTGAAATCGCTGAACGACACGGCCTGTCCAATCACGCAAAAAAGGACAGCACCGGCATTTGCTTCATCGGCGAGCGCCCCTTCCGCGAATTCC
>JBBQXA010000027.1:0-23460 GCA_038210095.1 Burkholderiales bacterium | reverse complement strand
GCTTCGGCCAGACGTTCGGTCAGGCCGATTTGCCGGTCAACGCCGCGCAATAAGAGCGGACCGAGATCGGAAGAAAGTCCACCGCCGCCGAAGTCGGCACGAACGGTAAAACCGGCGGAAGGGGCAAAACGGAGTTGGTTTGGGGTAGAATTCGTCATGGGCAGAGGCGGTTAGTGTTTTACGGATTGCTGGCTTAGTAACCGCAATTATATCAAATACTTACATGCATTTCTGCCCTTTTTATGCAAAATTCAGGTTAGTTATGTGCCAAGCTAAATTGATTAGGGGAGAAAGTGTGCAGCCAGGAAGAAACGATCCATGCCTTTGCGGCAGTGGAAAAAAATACAAGAAATGTTGTGCTTCAAAACAAGATAGTCACCTCACGCAACAAGAACAACCAACGCTTCAAGAGATTAATCTGCTGGTGAGCCAGTTTGATGCGGGGCAGTATGCCGGCGCGGTGGAGCGGGCAAAATTGATGGTGGAACGATTTCCAGATTTTGGTTTTGCATGGAAGGTGCTGGGAGCCGCATTACAACAGATGGGTAGGGGGGATGATGCGGTAGCCGCCATGCAACAAGCGGCAGTGTTGTTGTTAGATGACGCGGAAACGCAGAGCAACCTGGGTTTTATCCTCAAAACACAGGGACGATCAGCCGAAGCCGAAGCCAGTTACCGCCGGGCGGTTCAGATCAATCCGGATTATGCCGAGGCGCACTACAACCGCGGGATCAATCTCGTGAAAATGGAGCGCCTGAATGAGGCCGCCGCCAGCTTTCGGCGGGTGGCGGAGATCGCACCTGGTTTTGCCGAGGCGCACAGTAATCTGGGTATGGTTATGCAAGACCTTGGACAATCCCTTGAGGCGGAAGCAAGCTACTGTCGGGCGGTGGAGATCAAGCCGAATTTTGCCGAGGCCCATAGCAATCGGGGCATCGCCCTGCGCGAACTTGGTCGGTTCGATGACGCAGTAGCAAGTTTTAATCGCGCGCTGGAGATACAACCGAATTTTATTAGTGCGCGTTTGAATCTGGTGCAGACCATGAAAGTGAAGGTGGATGACGAAAACTTTGCAGCTCTGGTCGCCATCGAAGACGCGGGCGGCAAATCGTTGCCGGCGAAAGAGAGGGAGCCGCTGCATTATGCGCTAGGCAAGTGTTATAGCGATATCGGTGATCATGAAAAAGCGTTTCCGTATTTCCTGGAGGGAGCCAAATTGCATCGCGAAGCATCCGGCTATAATCCCGACCGGATGGCGCAAATGTTCGCAGAGATAAAGCGCCACTTCGATGCAAAGACGATAGCGAGCCTCAGTGGCGGTGGTGATCCCGCTCAATTGCCGGTTTTTGTATTGGGTATGCCGCGCTCCGGTACCACCTTGACCGAGCAAATCATCTCCAGTCATCCAGACGTTCATGGCGCGGGTGAACTGCCAGACTTGATGATGATCGCACGACGCAATATCGAGGGCGTCGGTTTTCCGGATTATTTGCGCCTGCTTGACCAGAAAAAGCTTGCAACGTGGGGAAGCGACTATGTGGCCGGCTTGCAACGGCGTGCGCCTGGGATGCGACGGATCACCGACAAGATGCCGGAGAACTTCCTTGCCGTCGGGTTGATCCATCTGCTGTTGCCTAATGCGAAGATTGTCCATGTCAACCGCAATCCGGTGGACAACTGTGTTTCCTGTTTCACGCAAGCATTCAGAGCCGGCTCCGAATATACCTATGACCTGGCCGAATTGGGGCGTTTTTACGTCGACTATCATCGCCTGATGCAGCACTGGCGCGAGGTGCTGCCCAAGGGCGCGTTCCTCGATGTGCAGTACGAAGATATCGTGGCGAATCAGGAGGGGGAGTCGCGTCGTATCCTTGAGTATTGCGGGCTGGAATGGGATGAGGCTTGCCTCGATTTCCACAAGCATAAGCGTGCGGTTAGTACTGCCAGCGTGATGCAGGTGCGTCAGCCGATTTACAAGTCTTCGGTGGAACGTTGGAGGTGTTATGAGACTTTTCTGCAGCCATTGTTTGACGCACTCGGCGATCTTGCGCCGGATCGCTAGTGGTGGCCGAGGGTCTCTTTCCTCGCGCGGGCTTTAGCCAGCCTGCAATTTCGTAGAGGTGGTTCATCAATTTCGCTGCATGCACGCGGCCGCTCTTTTGGGGTGGGCGTGTCGTTGTTGCGAGCTCAGCAGGGGCGCGGCCATTTGTAAGTCGTCGTTGCGAGACCCGCAGGGTCGTGGCAATCCAGAGGGGCTAACGCAGCACCCACTGACCATGCAGTTTGATTTCCCGATACATCGCACCGGGTGCGAGATCGATGTTTCCAGGCCAGGCTACCACGCCGGAATCCAGATAGGCCCGGCAAAAAAGTCGGGGTCTTTCAACGATTCGAAGACGCCGAATAGATGGCTTTGTTCAAATTTGACGCAACCCTTGCGCAATCCGGAGGCTTTTTTGTGGCAGTGCGTTGCTTGCGGACTAGAGCCGTGTTGTTGATGAGCGCGGCATCAGAAGAGTGACTTGAGTGCCAGCGCAACGACGCCGCCCAAAATAAGTCCCATCATCCACTTCATCATATGCAGATCGGATTTGACGGGGGCCAGTTCTAGTTGCAGGTCTATTTTTGTAACCAGTTCCTGATCTACTGATGCATCGCGGTAAGCCGTTGCGATTGCTTCCGCTTGCTTTTCGTCTATCCCGCTGGCTTCAAGCGTCTTGACGAATTTTAAAGTATCGAACGTAACGGTGCTCATGATGGGCTCCATTTAATGTGTGCGATGCGCAGTGTATCAAATTCATAAATCGCGGACGTAAAAAAACTGGGGAGGCCGAAGCCTCCCCAGTTTATAACTACTACTATTGAAACTGCTTGTCGATGCTGCCTAGGCAGCAATCAACTCACAATTAGAACAGTGTTTCCAGCAAGAATGTTGTTGCGCTGTTGCCAGTAGGAACGGCAGTCCATGCAGAACCGGAGTTCTTGGTGTAGTGCAGACCCAGTTCCATGTTCATGGACAACTCGTAAGTTGCGCCGATCATGATTGCATTGTCGCCGCCGTTAATCGCAGCACCAGTATTGCCTTGACGCAATGCCAACTGCACAGTTGCCACGCCTGGAACGATACCCAGTTCACCCGCGATGTTGAAGCTGGTCTTGGCTTGAGTGCCTAACAAGTTGTACTTGTTGTTGCCTGTCAGGTCGGCAGAAGCATTGCCGTAGGAAGCGTAAACGCCCAATGGCATCTCACCAACTTGACCTTGCATCTGTGCGTCAAGGATGTATGCCTTCTGACCGATCAGGCCGGTCTGAGCATTGCTGTTGCCGCTGAAGTGCTGGATACCGAAACCGCTGTCGAAGCCGGCGATGTCAGTCATGAACACAGCACGGATGTACTGGCTGTTCAGGGCACCCACGGAGCCAGGAGCAGAAATAGCGGTAGCTTGTGCTTCACGAGCCACGGTCACTGCGAAGTTGTCGGCAACCACGTTGATCGCAGCACCGGTACCGCCACCTTCTGGAGCGATGTACTGACGAGCAGATGCTGCCTCGTTATGAATCTTGCCGCCACCATTGGTAACTGTACCTGCGCCGGTTTTACCCATCAGACGATGGATAGAAGTTGCACCGGTGTTCAACATTTCCATTACGCCACCAGCGCCTTGGCCGATGTTGAAGATGGATACGCCGGCGTGGATGCCAGGAGCGACTTCAGGCATGATGTGCAGCTTGCCGGAAGCGGAACCAGTAGCGCCAGTACCCAACTCGGACAACCAACCGGAGAAGTCATTGACTTTGCCGCCGAAGAAGATCTGCAGCTCGCCGCCGCCGTTAGGAACGAACAGGTTGCTTTGTACGCCTTGAGCAGCGTCAATACCGGCAGTAGCCAGAATTGCCATGTTCAGAGTTGCAGGAATAGACAGGTGTTCGCCTTCAACTTTTTCTTGAGCGCCCATCATGGTGAAGCCGGCGGCCTTGAATGCACGACCAAAGCCATTGATAGCTGGGAAGTGTTGGAAGTGACAAGCTGTACAAGCCATGCCAGTTTGACGTGCGAAAACTGGAACTGCAGATGCTTCTGGTGCGAATGCAACAGCAGCCATTACGCCTGCCAGTGAGAGAACGATTTTCTTCATTTGTGTTTTCCTTAAAAAGAAAGTTGATTAACGTTATACAACTTTTATAAGTGCCAGCAGGACCTCCCTGCTTCCACCAGATGCGCACTCTATAGAAAGCGGCAAAGGGCTGTCAAAGATTTGTCTGTGATGTGTGGTTTTTTTACCACAGGGTGGGGAGTGGGGAGTGGGAAGTGAGGAGTGGGGAGTGGGATGGGCATGCCGTCGTTGCGAGACCCGCAGGGTCGTGGCAATCCAGTGGGGTTGCGTGACTACGAAGCACGGCCCTTACGATAGCTGGGTTGCCGCGTCCCGCCACGCTTTGCTCGCGGCTAAAGGGCTCTTACTGCCTCTTCGCAACGACGGAGGGACTGTGTCGCGGATTGGGCTGCGTGATAGAATGCGCGCCATTCAGATTTTCATTACCTTGAGGAATACGTGTCATGTTCTCCAGAAAAAATACCATCGCCAATACCGACCCGGAGCTGTGGGCAGCCATGCAGGATGAAGTTCGCCGTCAGGAAGATCACATCGAGCTGATCGCCTCGGAAAACTATACCAGTACCGCAGTCATGGAGGCCCAAGGCAGCCAGTTGACCAACAAGTATGCTGAAGGCTATCCGGGCAAGCGCTACTACGGCGGTTGTGAATATGTGGACGTGGCCGAGCAGCTGGCCATTGATCGCGCCAAGGCGCTGTTTGGTGCGGAGTATGCCAACGTACAGCCGCACTCCGGTTCGCAGGCGAATCAGGCGGTGTATGTGTCGGTGCTCAAGCCCGGCGACACTATTCTTGGTATGTCGCTGGCGCACGGTGGACATTTGACCCACGGTGCATCGGTCAATATCAGCGGTAAGTTGTATAACGCGATTCAATACGGCCTTAATGATAAGGAAGAGATCGACTACGATCAGGTACAGGCGCTGGCGACCGCACACAAGCCCAAGATGATTGTCGCGGGTGCATCGGCCTATGCATTGGTGGTCGACTGGAAGCGTTTTCGCGCGATTGCGGATAGCGTGGGTGCTTACTTGTTCGTGGATATGGCGCACTATGCCGGTCTGATTGCGGCGGGTATCTATCCCAATCCGGTGGGCATCGCCGACTTCGTTACCACTACCACTCATAAGACTCTGCGCGGCCCCCGCGGCGGCCTGATCCTCGCCAAGGCGGAATTTGAGAAGGCGCTGAACTCGGCAATCTTCCCTGCGCTGCAAGGCGGCCCGTTGATGCACGTGATCGCGGCCAAGGCGGTTGCATTCAAGGAAGCCGCAGGCAAAGACTTCAAGGCTTACCAGATTCAGGTGGTGGATAACGCACGCGTAATGGCCAAGGTGCTGCAAGAGCGCGGCCTGCGCATCGTCTCCGGCCGCACCGATAGTCACGTGTTCCTGGTTGACCTGCAAGCGAAGAACATCACGGGCAAGGATGCCGAGGCCGCACTGGGTCGTGCGCATATCACCGTGAACAAGAATGCGATTCCTAACGATCCGCAGAAACCGTTCGTTACATCCGGTATCCGTATCGGCAGCCCGGCAATGACCACACGCGGTTTTAAGGAACTGGAAGCCGAGAAGCTGGCGCACCTGATTGCCGATGTGCTGGATGCGCCAACTGACGATGCTGTGATCGCACGTGTTGTCGGTGAAGTCAAACAACTGACGGCGAAGTTCCCAGTCTACGGTGCTTAAACTTCGGAAAGTGGATAGTGGAGCGGCACTTCGTGCCTCAGTGGGAAGTAGGAGCGATTGCCCCATGCTCCCCACTTCCTACTCCCTACTTTCCACTCTCCATATGATATGAAATGTCCCTTCTGTAAAGGTGAAGACACTCAGGTGGTGGATACTCGCGAGAGCGAGGAGGGCGACAGCATACGTCGCCGTCGCCGCTGTTTGAGTTGCGACAAGCGTTTTACCACCCATGAAACGGTGGAGTTGCGCATGCCGCAGGTAGTCAAGCAGAACGGCATTCGCAGCGAATTCAGCGAGGCCAAGCTTCGCACCAGTTTTTCGCGTGCATTGCACAAACGTCCGGTACCGACCGAGTTGGTGGATGTGGCAATTGACCATGTCACACAAAAGATATTTGCACTGGGTGAACGTGAAATCGCTTCACGTCTTATAGGCGAAATGGTGATGAAGGAGCTGCTCAAGCTCGACAAGGTGGCCTATATTCGCTTCGCCTCGGTGTACAAGAGCTTTCAGGACGTGGGCGACTTCACCGATGCGGTTGATGAGGTAAGCGAGCCGCAACGCAAAGTAGCAAAAGAATCCTGATGTTGACCTCCGCAGGCAGCCGCTGGATGGCGCAAGCGCTGCGATTGGCCGAGCGGGGGCTGTGCAGTACCAGCCCGAATCCGCGTGTTGGTTGCGTGCTGGTCAAGGACGATGTTGTTGTGGGCGAAGGCTGGCACGAACATGCGGGCGAACCCCATGCCGAAGTTCATGCCCTGCGCGCCGCTGATGATGCGGCACGCGGCGCTACCGCCTATGTCACGTTGGAACCATGCAGCCACCACGGACGCACGCCGCCTTGCGCCGATGCCTTGATTGCGGCAGGCGTCTCGCGCGTGGTGATTGCGATGCAAGATCCGAATCCGCAAGTGGCCGGGCAAGGCATCGCTCGGCTGCGTGGCGCCGGCATAGATGTCGAATGCGGACTCATGGAAGCCGCCGCGCATGAATTGAATGTCGGGTTCGTTGCACGTATGTCGCGCGGCACACCCTGGATCAGAAGCAAGATCGGCATGAGCCTGGATGGGCGCACTGCGCTGTCCAACGGCGTCAGTCAATGGATTACCGGAGCGGATGCGCGGCGCGATGTGCAGCTCTGGCGCGCACGTTCCTGTGCAGTGCTGACCGGCATTGCTACCGTGCTGGCGGACGATGCAAGATTGAATGTGCGCGAGGTTGAGACGTGGCGTCAGCCCCTGCGCGTAGTGTTGGATAGTCAGTTGCGGATGCCGTTGGAGGCAAAAATCCTGGAATCGCTACCCTCTCCTTCAGGCAGAAGGGGGGAGGGCGGAGTGTTGATTTACACCGCGACGCAAGATGCAGAGAAAATCGCGGCGCTGGAACAATTGGGTGTGACCGTTAGCGTGTTGCCCGATGGTGCAGGGCAAGTGGATTTGCATGCCGCGCTGCGTGACTTGGCGCAACGCGGTATCAATGAAGTGCTAGTCGAAGCGGGCAGCACGCTGAACGGCGCCTTACTCAAGGCCGGGCTGGTGGATGAGTTGCTGCTGTATATCGCACCGCAACTTTTGGGCGATGCGGCGCGTGGCATGGCGGCACTGGGTGAATTGACGCAACTGGATCAACGTGTCGAACTTGTATGGCAGGATGTGCGCCAAATCGGTTGCGACTTGCGTATCACGGCACGATTAAAAAAGAGCCTTAAAGGGAGTTAATAATGTTCAGTGGAATCATTGCCGATGTCGGCATTATCAAACAGGCGGCTGATCGAGACGGCGGGCTGCGTCTAACTGTTGCAACCGAAGCATTGGGCATGGACGACGTGCAACTGGGTGACAGCATCGCGGTGAACGGCGTGTGTCTCACCGTGGTTACGATAGTCGGCAATGACTTTGTGGTCGATGTGTCGCGCGAGACGCTGAACTGCACCGTAGGTCTGGAGGCTCAGGGCGCACGGGTCAATCTGGAGAAGGCGCTACGCCTGTCTGATCGGCTGGGCGGTCATCTGGTCAGCGGCCATGTCGATGGCGTCGGCGCAGTGGTTGCTTTCGAGAATTTGGGCGAAAGTTGGCGGCTCACACTGCGCGCGCCGCAGCCGCTGGCGAAATACATCGCGGTAAAAGGCTCCGTCACCGTCAATGGTGTCAGCCTCACCGTGAATCGCGTCGCGGGTGCGGAGTTTGATATCAACCTGATACCGCATACCTTGCAGATGACCATGCTGAACGAGTTGAAGGCGGATGCAAAAGTGAATCTGGAAATCGACTTGATCGCGCGGTATGTCGAACGCATGATGACGGCGGAGTAAGCGCAATTTAAAACAGCCAGGGACAGACTGTAAATGGCTGGCTTTACTTTTGCCGCACGTAGCAAGAAGTCGGTATCCGGGCTCGATCCCGCGAAGTTCCCGGCTGACATAAGGTCGATAGCCCCATCCCAAGATGGTAGAATCGCGCATCTTTTGGGCGGCGCGTGCGTCGCCCTGACATTTTTGAGGTTGGCATGACGGATATAGCACCGATACAGGAAATAATCGAAGAGATACGCGCCGGTCGCATGGTGGTGTTGGTGGATGAGGAAGATCGCGAGAACGAGGGTGATCTGGTTTTTGCGGCGGAGTTTTGTACGCCTGAGATGGTTAATTTCATGGCCAAGCACGGTCGTGGCTTGATTTGTTTGACCTTGACCGAGGCGCATTGCAAGCAGCTCAGGCTGCCGCTGATGGTCAGCGAGAACGGTTTGCCGCTGGCGACGAACTTTACTGTTTCCATTGAAGCGGCGAAGGGAGTGACCACCGGTATCTCGGCGGCGGATCGCTCATGCACCATATTGGCGGCGGCAAACAAAAATGCGCAGCCGACTGATATCGTGCAGCCCGGACACATCTTCCCGTTACGCGCGCAGAACGGCGGTGTGCTGGTGCGCGCCGGCCATACCGAGGCGGGGTGTGATCTGGCGCAACTGGCGGGAGTGACATCGGCTTCGGTGATCTGCGAGATACTCAAGGACGACGGCGAGATGGCGCGTCTGCCCGATCTGATTCCGTTCGCCAAACAGCATGGCTTGAAGATAGGCACGATTGCCGATCTGATCGAATACCGCATCCACAACGAGACTCTGATAGAGCGTGTTGCGCGCCGCAAAGTGCAAACCGCGCACGGCGAACTCGATCTGGTGACCTACGTGGATCAGACTACACAGCGCACCCATATCGCGCTGGTCAAGGGCGATATCCAGCCGCAGAACGAGACGCTGGTGCGTGTGCACGAGCCGTTGTCGGTGATGGACTTTCTGGAACAGGCCAGTTATCCGAATTCCACCAGTGTGTATGACGCGCTGGCACGTATCGCCGCATCACCTGCCGGAGTGCTGGTGTTGATGCACCACACCGAGACTTCACAGGATTTGCTGGCGCGCGCAGCGGCCCAGCCTGAGGCGCATCAAGCGCAGTGGGATCCGCGCAATTATGGAATCGGCGCGCAAATCCTGCGTGACCTGAATGTGGGCAAGATGTGTCTGATCGCAACGCCGCGCAAACTGCCGAGCATGACGGGCTTCGGTCTGGAAGTGGTGCGCTACTGCCAAAATAAATCGTAGGTTGGATTGAATTCCAACCTGGCCAAGGAGAAAAGAGAATGAAGAAAATTGCAAAAAATCTGGATGGCACAGGCATGCGTATCGGCATCGTGCAGAGCCGCTTTAATACCGTGGTGTGCGATGGTTTGCTGAAAGCGTGTTACACACAATTGCTGGTGCACGGTGTAACGGATGACGACATCACGCTGGCGACCGTGCCGGGCGCGCTGGAAATTCCGCTGGTGCTGCTGAGCATGGCCGAGACTGGCGAGTACGATGCGTTGATCGCACTGGGTGCGGTAATACGCGGCGATACCTATCATTTCGAGGTGGTGTCCAATGAGTCGGCGCGCTGTGTGGGTGATGTGCAGCTGGTTAGTCGTACGCCGATAGCCAACGCGATCCTGACAACGGATACCGATGAGCAGGCTGTTGCGCGCATGGCGGTCAAGGGCGGCGAGGCCGCACAGGTGGCGATTGAGATGGTTAACCTGTTGCGAGGTCTGGCATGAATCCGGACATGAGCGCCGGCGAGGGTGAAATCGTCAAAAAGGCGCCAGCCAGCCCACGTCATCGCGCGCGCGAACTTGCGTTGCAGGGTATCTATGAATGGCGCGTGTCCGGTGGCGATGCGCACGAGATTGAGAAGCACACGCTGATCCAGAAAAATCTGGGACGTTTCGACAAGAAGATGTTCTCAATGCTGCTGCGCGGTGCGTTGGCGCAACATGAGGAGATCGAAGCGTTGGTGCTGCCCTGTCTTGATCGGCCCATGGGAGAGCTTAGCCCGGTGGAATTCTCCGTGCTGTTGCTGGGCGCGTTCGAACTGGCGCAGCAGCCTGAGGTGCCTTATAAAGTGGTTATCAACGAGGCGGTCGAGTTGACCAAGACCTTTGGTGGTACCGATGGTCACAAGTATGTTAACGGCGTGCTCGACAAGCTCGCGCCCCAGTTGCGTGCCGTGGAGTTCGCCGCGCGTAACAAAAGCTGACGGGCAGACCCTCTTGAAGGGCAATAAACCGCATGCTATTTAATTCCTACGGTTTTATTTTTCTTTACCTGCCCGTGGTGTTGCTGGGCTTCTTCTGGATCGCGCGTGTCAGTCATGCCTACGCCGCCGGTTGGCTGGCGCTGGCTTCGCTGTTCTTCTACGGTTACTGGAATCCCGCTTATGTCGGCCTGTTGCTGGGCTCCATCATCTGCAACTATGCATTCGGGATGTGGATTTCCAAGGGCAGGATCGCGGTCCAGCGCAAGAAGCATGTGCTGACCGCGGCGATTGCGGCGAATCTGGCGCTGCTGGGGTATTACAAATACGCAAACTTCTTTGTCGTTAATCTGAACGAGGTGGCGGGTACGTCGTGGTCGCTGGGCGGTATCATGCTGCCGCTGGGCATTTCGTTTTTCACCTTCACTCAGATCGCCTTTCTGGTCGATACCTATCAGGGCAAGGTGAAGGAATACAACTTCGTACACTACCTGTTGTTCGTTACCTATTTCCCCCATCTGATCGCGGGTCCTATCCTGCATCACAAGGAAATGATGCCGCAGTTTGCGCATCGCTCAACCTACAGTTTCAATGCCGATAACTTCACCCTGGGCATGACCATCTTTGTACTGGGACTGGCCAAGAAACTGGTGCTGGCCGATGCGCTGGCGGAATTTCCAGAACCCATATTCGGCGCGGTGGCGGCGGGCGGACAGCCCATGTTGTTCGAGGCTTGGATAGCCGCGTTGAGCTACACGTTGCAACTGTATTTCGATTTTTCCGGCTATTCGGATATGGCAATCGGACTGTCGCTGATGTTCAACGTCCGTCTGCCGCTGAATTTCCATTCGCCCTACAAGGCGGTGAATATCATCGAATTCTGGCGGCGCTGGCATATGACGCTGTCGCGCTTTTTGCGCGATTACCTGTACATCCCGCTGGGCGGTAATCGCAAGGGGCCATCGCGGCGCTATATCAATCTGCTGGCGACCATGTTGCTGGGTGGATTGTGGCACGGTGCGGGTTGGACCTTCATCGTTTGGGGTGGGCTGCACGGCCTGTACCTGACGATCAACCACGGTTGGCATGCAGTCAAGCGTGGCTTGGGCTGGGGTGAGGGCGGCTGGTTGGCACGGCGTTTGTCGGTGCTGCTGACTTTTTGTGCGGTGGTGGTCGCATGGGTGTTTTTTCGCGCGCCGGATTTTTCCTCCGCGACTTCCGTGCTGTCCGGTATGGCGGGGATGAACGGATTGTCGCTGTCGGAATCGGCGATGCAGGCGCTGCTTGAGTGGTTCCCGCACCTGAGTGAAACGACGGCGATGAATGGATTGGCTCCGCTGTCCAAGGTCAATGCGGATCGCGCACTGATCCTGATTATTCTCGGACTGTGGGTAGTTTGGGCCTTGCCCAATGTACAGCAATTGCTGCATCGTCAGCAGCCTGTACTGGAGTCGATAGAGCCTGCGCGCGGCTGGTTGATACGTGTGCTGGCCTGGAATTTCACCCCCGTTCGCGCATGGATGCTCGCGGGACTTTTTGTACTGTCGCTGACGTTCATGACGCGGGTGCGAGACTTTATTTACTTCCAGTTCTGATGCGCTATTTTATCCACTTCATTTTTGCCACCCTGTTGTTTGCCGCTTTGCTGGCGGGCTATAACTGGCGCGTCGATCCCTATGCGATCTACCACGACGAGCCTGATGCCGAGCAGCAGTTGCTGGTTATGAGTGAGCGTATTTTCAAGACGGTTGGGCTGGCGCATCGTCCGGCGGACGTGCTATTCATCGGCACTTCACGCACCGACATCGGCATCGCCCGTGAGCAACCGTCTTTGCAAGGCAAGCGTTTGCACAGCCTTGCGACCTTTGGGCAGCCCATCAATGAGACGCGCCGCCTGTTGGAGCGGGTGATGCAGGATGGCAAGCCGCAGACTATCGTGATTGGCCTGGATTTCTTTGCTTTCAATGCTTTGTTTGATCGCCCATCCGACTATGTGGCAGAGAACTACAGCGAGATGCGCAAGGCAGCTTTGCTGCTGTCGGTGAGTACGCTCAGTTCCAGTATAGCCAAGCAGCGCCAATCGCCCGTCGCGCTGGATACCTGCTGCTACGCGAACGGCTTTCGCGCTCCCCGTGCGGCGGCGAGTAATTACCGGCAGCAGTTTGCTTCCAGTGAGCGCAGTTATTTGATGGAAAAATATCTGCCTTATCCACAGTGCAGCTTCGCCTATGGGTCTGAGGCCGAGTCCACGCTGGAGGATATGCGCGCCATTTTGAATCTGGCGCATCGCAATCATGTAGCCGTGAAGCTGTTCATCTCGCCCTCGCATGCACGGCAGTGGGAGACGCTGGCGGCGGGAGGCTTGTGGGATCAATGGGAAGACTGGAAGCGCACGCTGGTGCAAATCAACGAAGAAGAGGCTCGGCGCGCACAGCAGCCCGCCTTTGCGTTGTGGGATTTTAGCGGCTATGACCAAGTGTCTACCGAGGAACTGCCGAGGGCGGGTGCGTCGCTCGTGATGAGCAACTATTCCGATTCTTCGCATTACACACCGATGGTCGGGCAGCGGCTGGTATCGAACATGTTCGGCGTATCTGACGGCTGGGGTGAGATGATTTCATCCGCCAATCTCGATTTTCATCTGGCCGAACTGCGTGCGGCACGCCAGCGTTATCGCACCAGCCACATGAGCGAAGTAGCCGAGATAGAAACGATGGCGCGAGAGGTCAGTCTGGCTAAGCATTGCGTGGGTACGCCATGAGCGAGTTCGACCTGATACATCGCCACTTTACGCGTGCGACACCCAACACCTTGCTCGGCGTCGGCGACGATGCCGCGCTGCTGCAGCCGACATCGGGCAAGGTGCTGGCGGTATCGAGCGATATGCTGGTTAGCGGCACGCACTTTTTTCCCGATGCCGATCCGTTTCTGCTTGGCCATAAGACGTTGGCGGTGAATCTGTCCGATCTGGCGGCGATGGGGGCGACACCACGCTGGGTAACGTTGGCGCTTTCTTTGCCGGAGGCGGATGAAGCATGGCTGGCACGCTTCAGTGCGGGCTTCTTTGAGCTGGCCCGCCAACATGGCGTGGAGCTGGTTGGCGGCGACACCACTCGGGGCCCGCTCAATCTGTGCGTGACCATCTTGGGCGAGGTGATGCCGCAACAGGCGCTGCGCCGCGATGGCGCAAAGGCGGATGACGACATCTGGGTGTCCGGTCAACTGGGCGATGCGGCGCTGGCGCTCTTACATCTTCAAGGACATATCCAATTAACTGACGCCGATTTCGTATGCTGCGCAGCGCGTCTGCATCAGCCGCAACCGCGCATTGCATTGGGGCTGGCCTTGTGCGGACTGGCTCATAGCGCCATCGACATTTCTGACGGCCTGCTGTCCGATCTGGGCCACATACTGGAGCGATCCAAGGTTGGGGCCGTCGTTGAGTTCGACGCCCTGCCGGTGTCGAAGACCTTGCGCACCTACGGTCAAGAAAAGCTGGCATTGAGTGGCGGCGACGATTACGAACTGTGTTTCACCGCGCCTGTCACACAGCGCGCCGCGCTTGAAAGTCTGGCTGAGCGACTCGCTCAGCCGCTGGCCCGCATCGGAAAAATTGTTGCGCAAGCGGGCTGTCTGGTGCAGGATGCCGACTCTAATTCGGTAGAGATTGAGGCTGGGGGCTATGACCACTTCCGATGAAATAATTTCAGCAGTAGATGACGACGCGGCGCAGGCCTGCGAATCGCATGTCGTTCCGAGCTGGCGCTTCCTGTTCAGTCATCCTGCGCATTTCCTGTCGTTCGGTTTTGGCAGCGGGCTGGCGCGCAAGGCGCCCGGCACCTTTGGTACGCTGGTTGCCTTCCCCATCTACTGGTATCTCGCACCGCGTCTATCCGACCCGTTGTTCATCCTGCTGCTGATCTGGTCATTCGCCATCGGTGTGTGGGTGTGCGACAAGACCGGCAAGGCACTGGGTGTGCCCGATCATGGCGGCATGGTGTGGGATGAAATTGTCGCGATGCTGCTGGTGTTGTTCTTTACGCCGCCGGGATGGGAGTGGGCGCTACTGGCCTTTACCCTGTTCCGTTTCTTCGACATCGTCAAACCGCCGCCCATACGTTACTTCGACAGCAACTGGCACGGCGGACTGGGTGTGATGTTCGATGATCTGGTGGCAGCCGGTTATGCGCTGCTCTGCCTCGCCATTATCAGAAGTGTGTTGCCATGAAGCTGCTCCATACTCTGCTGCTGTTTTTGTTGCTGCTTGCGGCGGGGTGGGTGCAGGCGGCGGAGTATGAATTCAGTGGCAAAGTAGTAGCCGTCATGGACGGCGATACCCTGTTGGTATTGCGGGCAGGCAAGCCGGTGAAGCTGCGACTGGCCGAGATGGATGCGCCTGAAGTGGGGCATGGGAGCGGCCAGCCCAACTCGCAGAAGGATCAACCTTATGGTTTGCAGTCGCGGCTGTCGCTGGTGGAACTGGTGATGGGAAAACAGGTGCAGGTTGCGACTCGCGCCGTTGACAGTTACGGGCGTCTTGTTGCGATAGTGAGTATTGATGGTCTGAATGTGAATCATGAACAGGTGCGGCGTGGACTGGCCTGGGAGTATTCGCGTTTCCATTCCAATAAAGAGTTAATGGCTTTGCAGCGCGAGGCGCAGCAGGCCAAGCGCGGCATGTGGGCGAGCGACGGCAATATCGAGCCCTCGCAATGGCGCAAGGAACAAACTTCAACGCAGGCGGCAACGCCGATACCTTTCGCCGCAGCCGCCGTAATGCCCTCAACTTCAGCGCCCAAGCCGGAAGCATCAAGCGTTAAAGCGGCTGCCAATCCCGAGTGCGGAAAAAAGCGTTGTTTCCAGATGAGTTCCTGCGCGGAGGCCAAGCGCATCTTCGCCCGTTGTGGTGACCAGCGGCTCGATGGGGATGGTGACGGCAAGCCATGTGAGAAGCTTTGTGCCGTCGAGGCAGCGAAGAAACGCGGCCGTTAACGGATCAGAACAGCCCGTGAGGCAGCGCGGGTCCGGTTGTCGAGCCGGGTGTGAACAGGATTACATTTGCTGATGTCGCGTCAACTCTCAGTGCCGAGCCTTGCTCATGCCAGTCGGCTAATACCCAGCGTTCGCATAGATGCCCGTCTACCAGATGTTCGTGGCGTGCCGGACGATGCGTGTGGCCGTGGATCAGGCGCGGATAGTTGAATTCGCGCAACAGCGACTCGACGGCCTTGTCGTTGACATCCATGATGGCCGCATCCTTGAGCTGTTTGTCTTCGGCGCTGCGTGCGCGCAGTTCGGCGATGTAGTCCTTGCGTTCCGCCAGTGTGCGGGAAAGGAACTCGCGCTGGAACGCGTCATCGCGCACCATGGCGCGATAGCGCTGGTATTCGACATCGTCGGTACATAGTGTGTCGCCATGACTCAGTAGAGTTGGCTTGCCATATAAATCAATCAGCGAGGGATCGTCCAGCAGTGTGGCATGGCAGGCCTCGGCCAGTGCTTTTCCCATTAGCAGATCGCGATTGCCGTGCAGCAGGTAGACCGCAGTGCGGTGATGCGCGAGACTGTCCAGCGCGGTAACTACTGCGGTATGGAAGGGATCAATCAGATCATCATCCCCCGCCCAGTATTCAAACAGGTCGCCAAGTATGTACAGTGCATCGGCGTGCGGTGCGATCTCGGTGATGAACTGGCGAAACTCCGCCATGCTGTGCGGCTGATCGACACTGAGGTGCAGATCGGAAATGAATAGGGTGTGGGACATTGGAGAGGAGCGAGGATTTGGGATCGAGGATTGAGGTTGGATCGAGGAGCGAGGATTGAGGAAAAACCTCCGTGCCGCTTTTAGCCCGATCCCCGACCCTCAAGCCTGCCTTACTCGACTACTTCAGCCTTGGTGATGATGACGTCTTCTGAGGGTACGTCCGCATGGCCGCCCTTGTTGCCGGTTTTGACCTTGTTGATCGCGTCCACGACTTCTTTTCCTTCAACCACTTTGCCGAATACGCAGTAGCCAAAACCCTGTGCGTTGGAGGCGGTGTAGTTCAGGAAGCCGTTGTCCTTGGTATTGATGAAGAACTGTGCGGTCGCGGAATGCGGGTCATTGGTGCGCGCCATTGCGATGGTGTATTTATCGTTGGTCAGGCCGTTTGCCGCTTCATTTTGGATAGGCGCGTTGACTGCCTTTTGTTTCATGCCGGGTTCGAATCCGCCGCCCTGAATCATGAAGTTTTCGATGACACGATGAAAGACGACGTTTTCGTAGAAACCGCTGTTTACATAGTCGAGGAAATTCTGCGTGGTGATGGGTGCTTTTTCCGCATCCAGTTGCAGTGTGATGGTGCCGTGATTGGTGTGTAACTTGATCATGGGTGTCTTTCCGTGAGTTAAAAATTTCTTGGGCTGAGCGTGTGCTGTTTGCATGGTGACGCACAGCAGCAGTGCGAATAGTGCGGCGAAGACTCTGTTCATTTATGCGGCTCCTTCGTAGATGATCTGCCAGCGATTATCCTGCTTGATCCAGTATTGGCGCTTCTTCATGCGGTTAGAGAGATTGTTGCTGCTGTAGTCCTGTTCGAAATTGACTACCGCCATATCGGAGCGGCCGGGATAGGTGAAGATGCTGACCTTGTCTAGTCCCACCTTGATCCAGGACTTGGCGCTGTTCACCAACTTCTTCTGCGATGCCCATGAAGCGTAGTCCATGTTGCCGCTGGCAAAGTCGGGTGCATAGTGGCTCAGATAGGCTGCTGTATCAAGGTTGGCCCAGTCTTTGCGCCATTGTTCGATCTGCTCCTGTAACGCCTCGCGTTCGGTCTGATCGTTTTCCTTCATCACTTCCAAACTGTTGCTGATGATGACCGGGGTGACGCCAATTTTCAGGTAGCCGGACAGTTTCTTCAGGTCCTCGTTGGCCAGAACTACGCAACCATTGCTGGCGCGCGGTGGGCGGCTGTAGGTATTCGAGGGTGTGCCGTGCAGCCAGATGCCGCTACCGGTACGTTTGTTGCGTCGGTCCCATTCGTTTGGATAGCTGAGCGGATAAGCGCCGATACCGTACAAGTCGGCGAGTTTTTCTCTGGGTAAGTCGGCCTGTACGAAATACACGCCGATAGGGGTGCGCTGGTCGCCCTCATAGACCTTTTCGGTGCCCAGCTTGCCTATGGTGACGTAGAAGTCGGTGACGTAACGGGGCTTACCATTGACGTTCTCGTAGACGAATAGTGTCGAGCGGCTGGTGTCGACCACCAGCGCATATTTCTGCTCGGGAGTCATCTGCCACAGCGCGCGCGGGGCGAGATTTT
Source organism: Burkholderiales bacterium (assembly GCA_038210095.1). GTDB lineage: Bacteria > Pseudomonadota > Gammaproteobacteria > Burkholderiales > Gallionellaceae > Gallionella. The sequence continues at coordinate 5,783 of JBBQXA010000027.1, read as the reverse complement.
TGTCGGTTTGTGATGTGACGCGCAACAGGCGTACCCGAGCTTCGTCGCGCAGATCTTCGAGTTTGTCCTGCGGAGCCATGGAAGCGCTGCCCATACCCTCAATTTTTCCGGCACGAGCCATCAGTAGGTCGCCCTTAACCAGCTGTGCCAGCTTAAAATTCGGATTACTGCGCAGCAGGTTGTCGACTTCGCTGAGCGCGACATCCAGACGATTGTTGTTGATCGCCTGCAGACTTTTGGCTAATTGCACTTCATAGCTTTGTGCATCCAGAGAGGACAGTCTGGCTATGGAGCTGCGCTCCATAGCCTGAGCGGCTTGGATCGGCTCCCAGGCGGTGTGGATCGCACCTATCAGTAGCGCGACGATCAGTATTGGGAAAAAGGCGCGGCGTAGCATAATTATCTTGAACGTTCTTCCTGAATCAGCCAGTTGCCGCCAGATTTGACCATAGACAAGGTTTTGCTACTGGAGCTCTTGAAATTGCTGGCGCGATAAGATTGGTGAAATTGCACGGTTGCATGGGTCGCATCGCTGAAACTCACGCTGGGCTTGCTAATGTTAACCTCGATGAACTTGGGCGCGCTGACGCGGTCTTTGCGTGAGGCTTCCCATTTGGCTCGGCTTTCGCCTCCGGGTGTTTTGAAGTCGGGTGCATAGAACGACAGATACTTTTTGGTGTTCTGTGCTGACCAAGCCGCGGCCCATGCGTTGACAGCCTTTAATACCTCGTTGTTGTTCGCATCTGGTTTTACAACGGGCTTAGCCTCAGCTTCGACAGGTTTGACGACTGCAACCGGCGCTGCCACGGCAACCTTGGTTTCAACAGGCTTGGCAATGACTACCGGAACGGGCGTTTCAACGGGCTTGGCGGCAACGACTGCAATAGTCGGTTTGCTGCTTTGACTGCCTGAGAACAGATCCTGAATCATCGCCAGCTTGGTCTGGGTGGCGGCATTGCCGCGATCAAGTTGCAGTGCGCGGTCATAGGCCTGGCTGGCCATCTTGGCATAGATGTCGCCGAGATTTTCATGTGCGGTAGCGTAGCTGGGATGGGTGCGTATCGCCATTTCCAGCGCGTACCTGGCTTTGTCGTACTGACCCTGACCGGCGTACAGCACGGCGAGGTTATTGTAGGGTTCGGGCAGCTCCGGGAAATCTTCGGTCAGTGCGGAGAAAATTTTAACGGCCTCGGCGGTGTTGCCCTGCTCGGTCAGAATCAGCCCCTTTAGAAAGCGAGCTTGTGCGTCCTTGGGTTTACCGGCAAGAACGCCATTTACCTTTTCCAGTGCCTGAGATTGCTGGCCTTGTTTGAATAGTTTGTGCGCGTCCTGTACTTGATCGGCATAGGCGGGGACGCTGAGGCTCAGCAGCAACGCGCCGACGAGCGGAGCGATATGACGGTAAAGCTTCGCAGCGCGAGTTTTGTTGCAACGATTCTGCATATTCGGTTCCTGATGATGCGCATTCCGCGCAAGGGTTGATTCAATTGCGTCGGATTCTACCAAATTACCCGTTTGTTTTCACGATCTATAGTGTTTTCCGGCAAGAGAGGTTGGGGCTTTTTCGGGTAGAATTCGGCGCGTAACTTCATAATTTGACTCAAACAGAGAAAATACAGCATGAGTAGCGCGCCACAACCCGTCATTTCCAACTTCATTCGAACCATCATCGACGGCGATCTTGCCAGCGGTAAACATGGTCGTATCGTAACCCGTTTTCCGCCGGAGCCCAACGGCTACCTGCACGTTGGACATGCCAAGTCCATCTGCCTGAATTTCGGTTTGGCACAGGACTATAAAGGCCTGTGCAACTTGCGCTTCGACGACACCAATCCGGAGAAGGAGAGCGAGGAGTATGCGCTGTCCATTCAGGACGACGTGCGCTGGCTGGGTTTCGAGTGGAATGGTGAGGTGCGTTGGGCGTCGGACTATTTCGATGCGCTGTACGATTTTGCGGTGGAGTTGATTAACAAGGGTTTGGCCTATGTGGACGACCTGAGTTCGGAGCAGATGCGCGAATATCGCGGCACGCTGACGCAGCCGGGCCGCAACAGCCCCAGCCGTGACCGTTCTGTTGCGGAGAACTTGGATTTATTTGCGCGTATGAAAAACGGTGAATTCGCCGACGGCGCGATGATCCTGCGCGCCAAAATCGACATGGGCTCGCCCAACATGAATATGCGCGACCCGGCGATCTATCGTATCCGCCGCGCCCATCACATTCGTACCGGCGATAAGTGGTGCATCTATCCGATGTACGACTATTGCCACTGCATTTCTGACGCGCTGGAAGGCATTACCCATTCGATCTGCACGCTGGAGTTCGAGGATCACCGCCCGCTGTACGACTGGGTGTTGGATAACATCACCATCCCCTGTCATCCGCGTCAGTATGAATTCTCGCGGCTGGAGCTGCACTACACCATCACCAGCAAGCGCAAGCTGCTGCAACTGGTCAACGAGAAACATGTGAGCGGCTGGGACGATCCGCGCATGCCCACGATCACTGGTATGCGCCGTCGCGGTTACACGCCGGAAGGGATACGCGAGTTTTCCAAGCGCATCGGCGTATCCAAGGGCGAGAACAGTGTGGATATGGCGGTGATGGAAGGAGCGATACGCGAAGACTTGGAAACCCGTGCGCCGCGTGTGTTGGCAATCGTTAATCCACTCAAGGTCACCATTACCAATGCAGAAGGCGCGCAGTCGCGCGAGGCGGGCTTTCATCCCAATCATCCCGAATTCGGTCAGCGTGTAGTGCCGTTCGGCAGCGAGCTATTCATCGAGGCCGACGACTTCGCCGAAGTGCCGCCTGCAGGTTGGCAACGACTCACTCTCGGTGGCGAGGTGCGGCTGCGCTACAGCTATGTGATGCGCTGCGACGAGGCGATCAAGGATGCAAGCGGCAATGTTATCGAACTCAAGTGCAGCATTGATCACAACACGCTGGGCAAGAGTCCGGAAGGGCGCAAGGTCAAGGGCGTGATTCACTTTCTGTCATGTGAGCACGCACTGCCAGCCGAAATTCGCCTTTATGACCGATTGTTCGATGTGCCGGAGCCGGATGCGGATCGCGAGGTGGACTTCTGCACTCACCTGAATTCAAATTCATTGACCGTGGTGCAGGGTTGGGTAGAGGCCGCGGTGCAAGATGCCGAGCCCGAGACGCGCTACCAGTTCGAGCGTCTGGGCTACTTCGTTACCGATAGGCGCGAGCATCGGCCCGGCGGCAAGCTGGTGTTTAATCGTACCGTGACGCTGAAGGATTCCTGGGCCAAGGAGCAGTCATGAATGAAAATATTGTCGTGACTGAAGAGGCAAAAATAAGATCGTTGAAATCGCTCACGCAAGTGGTGTACGTTTTGTACGCATTGTCCTATTTCGCAGGCATCACCGCGATCGTTGGCATCATCATTAATTACATAAAAACTGAAGAGGTTGCGGGCACCTGGCTGGAAAGTCATTTCCGCTGGCAGATACGCACCTTCTGGTTCGGTTTGCTGTGGGCGGTTATTGGCGGGATCACGATTTTCATGCTGATCGGCTTCTTCATTCTGTTTGCCAATTTTTGCTGGATTATTTATCGCATCGTCAAAGGTTGGCTCAATCTGAACGACAACCAACCCATGACTTTCTGAGCCACCCATGTTGAAAATCTACAATACCCTCGCCCGCGATAAGCAAGACTTCAAGCCCATTATCCCCAACACCGTGCGCATGTATGTGTGCGGCATGACGGTGTATGACTATTGTCACCTCGGACATGCCCGGGTGATGGTGGTGTTCGACATAGTGCAACGCTGGTTCAAGGCCTCCGGCTATGACGTGACCTATGTGCGCAACATCACCGACATCGACGACAAGATCATCAAGCGCGCGGCGGAAAACGGTGAGTCCATTCACACTTTAACGCAACGCTTCATCGACGCGATGCACGAAGATGCCGGTGCGCTGGGTGTGCAGCGTCCCGACCATGAGCCGCGCGCCACGCAGTATGTGCCGCAGATGCTGGAGATGATTGAGCAGTTGGAAACGAACGGATTGGCTTATCAGGCGGATCATGGCGACGTGAACTATGCGGTGCGCAAGTTCGACGGTTACGGCAAATTGTCCGGCAAGTCACTGGAAGACCTGCGCGCGGGCGAGCGCGTGGAAGTTACCACCGACAAGCATGATCCGCTCGATTTCGTGCTGTGGAAGCATGCCAAGGAAGAAGAAGCGGACGAAGTGAAATGGGATTCGAAGTGGGGCAAGGGCCGGCCCGGCTGGCATATCGAGAGTTCCGCGATGGGCTCAGAAATACTGGGCAAGCACTTCGACATTCACGGCGGTGGCGCGGACTTGCAGTTCCCGCACCACGAAAACGAAATCGCGCAGTCCGAGGGTGCACACCAGTGTTCTTACGTGAACTACTGGATGCACAATGGCTTCATTCGTGTGGACAACGAGAAGATGTCCAAGAGCCTGGGCAACTTTTTCACCATCCGCGAAGTGCTCAAGCAATACGACGCGGAAGTGATCCGCTTCTTCATCCTGCGCGCCCACTATCGCAGCCCGCTGAACTATTCCGACCAGCATCTGGATGATGCGAAGAGTGCGCTCACACGCTTGTACACCTCGCTCAAAACTCTCCCCTCTTCCGCGAGCGGGGCTGAGGGAGAGGGTGGCGTGGACTGGAACGAAGCTCACGCCCAGCGCTTCAAGGCCGCGATGGATGACGACTTCAATACTCCCGAGGCGGTGGCGGTGTTGTTTGATCTCGCCAACGAGTTGAATCGCACCCAATCTGTGGAAGTCGCCTCACAACTCAGGGCGCTGGCAAGTGTGCTGGGCCTGCTGCAACGTGACGCACAGGAGTTCCTACAAGGCAGCGCAGGCGCGGACGGATTGGATGATGCCGCGATCAACGCTCAGATCGAAGCCCGTGTCGCCGCGAAGAAGGCGAAAAACTTCGCCGAGGCAGACAGCATTCGTAAGGAACTACTGGATGCCGGAATCGTGCTGGAGGACAGCGCCGCGGATACGACCTGGCGTAGGGCTTAAGGAAGTTTCCCCGCCATCACCATGCGGTTCATCAGGATGTTGGGGGACAGCCAGACGACCTGATCGTCGAAGGTGGGCGTGGGGGTGTGGCTGACATAGTTGCGGTTAGTGCCGCCATCGCTGTTTTCCTGTTCGTCTGCATTGCTGCCAACTGCTAGTTGGGTGCCTTGTTGAGTGTAGGCTCCGGCAGGATGATTGCCATGAGAGATGATGACGGCGGGCACATCTGACGAAACGATTGTTCCGCCTGAAGTAACGCGTACATCCAGATTGCCTTTTGAACATAGGGCGAACGTGGCTTGGGTCGGGGCTGGGATTGGGTTCGGGGCGACGCAGCCACTATAGGTGGGCGAGCCGATGGCGTCGGCGAATTCAGGGCTTACTCGGTAGGTATAGCGGTTACCCCAGGCATCCGTTTCGCTCACACCTAATGTGGCCCAAGGCAGTACACCGCTGGAGTCGGCGGCAGTGGTGCAGGTGGCGCGCTCCGCTCCTGCACCAGCCACTTCGGTAGCAATGGTGGGGTTCGCAGGGCAGGGCAGGCGACCATAAGCTAGCGCGAAGCCCATCAGCGCCTGCTGGATATCGTCCATCTGCCTGCGCGTGTCATTGATACGTTGCGCCTCCATCTGCGCGGACAGCGTAGGCATCAGCCCGCCCAGCAACAGGCCGATGATCAGCAGCACGATGGCCATTTCTACTAGGGTGAAGCCGCTTTGCATGGCTGCTGATGAATTTTT
>JBBQXA010000026.1:0-23512 GCA_038210095.1 Burkholderiales bacterium | reverse complement strand
GGCTGCGCCGCGTCATGCGCGACCTGCCCGCTGCGAAAACGCTGGAAGAAATGGAAGTGCTGTTGCCGTGGAATTTGCATGCCACGGATTTAACCAGCGAATTGGTACCCTGAACAGATTGCGGTTCGTGGATCGCTTACGTATATGCGGCCACCGGATGTCTTGAATGTAGGATGACGGGGTATCGCGGACGAACTGGGATTTATGAACTTTTGCCGCTCAGCGCTGAGGTCAAGAAGCTCATTGCCCAAGATGCGGATCTGGTCTTGATCAAAGCTCAGGCGCAACGCGAAGGAATGAAGCCACTACGCCTGAATGGAGCAGAAAAAGTTATTGCCGGACTAACAAGCGCCGGAGAGATAATCAAGATCGCACCAACTGTGGCGTAATTGCCCGGAAAATTGACTACTTCGTAACCTTAACGTTATTACAGGGCGCTCTGTTAAAAGTACCCTGAGGGTGAAATTAACGCACTTAAACCGACAGACGGCTACGACAGTAACAAGCAATTTTACAAATTTCAACGAAAGCACAAAAATCACAATACTCAACTGACTAGCTTGGGTTTTTTTGCGTAGTCTTGTTTTTTGCGACAGGTTTGGTTGCTTTGGCTTTGCTTGCAACTGACTTTTTGACCGTTGCAATTTTCGAAGTGGCTGGAGATTTCTTTGCCGCAGTTTTCTTTACCGCCGGCTTCTTAGTTCCTTTGGCTTTGGAACTAGTACCTTTTACAGCCTTGATCGCGATTAATTCGAGGGCCTCCGCCAGAGTGATGTCATCAGGGGAGACGCTCTTAGGAAGGGTGGCATTGATCTTGCCGTGGCGCGCATAGGGGCCGTACCTGCCACTGCAAATCTCTACGCTTGCCTTGTCTTCAGGATGATCCCCCAATACGCGCAAGATGGTATTGTTGTCTCTTGCCTGCGCCAATAACTCAACGGCCCGTTCCAGAGTGACATCGAAAATACTGTCACTACGAGGGATAGATTTAAATTTGCCGTCGTGTCCGATATAAGGGCCAAATCGTCCAATATTGACAATAACCTTCTTGGCAGTGCCGGGGTGCAGGCCTAGATCTCTAGGCAGAGAGAGTAATTGCAGCGCGGCAGCAAGATCTGCCTGCTCTACAGGTAACTCCTTGGGCCATGACACACGTTTTGGTTTGGTCTTGGAACCCGCAACCACTTCTCCCAATTGCACGTAATGACCATATGGTCCGCGGAGCAATAAAACGGCTTGGCCGGTTTCAGGGAAGGTTCCCATTTCAACACGGGCGGAGGCGTCGTCTGCTGATTCGCCACTTAAACTGCGTTTGTATTTACATTCAGGATAGTTGGTGCAGCTGATAAAACTACCATAGCGACTTAGCTTTTTGGCAAGTGGCTTTCCACACTCCGGACAAGCTTCGTCAAGCAACTCTACGGGACGATCTATGTTGGTTTTTTCTTTGATGAGCGCAGAAAAGCCTTTCCAGAATTCGCTCATCACAGCGATCCAGTCTAATTTTCCTTCGGAAACTTCATCCAGTTCATCCTCAAGATGAGCCGTAAAGTCGTAGTCAACATAGCGTGTGAAGTGTTCAGTGAGGAAGCGTGTCACAACTCTGCCCACATCCGTGGGTACAAAGCGCTTCTTGTCGAGAATGGCGTATTCACGCGCCTGCAAAGTGGAGATGATTGTGGCATAGGTGGATGGGCGACCAATGCCATACTCTTCGAGTGTCTTTACAAGGCTGGCTTCAGAAAAGCGCGGCGGAGGTTGGGTGAAGTGCTGTTCACCATATAGTTTGTCGACTGGCAATATGTCGCCATCAGCAAGCGGAGGTAGTTTTCCGCCTTCTTCTTCAACGCTGTCATCGACATCTTCCATGTAGACGCCAATAAAACCCGGAAAAACTAGAGTCTGACCCGAGGCGCGGAAAAGAGTGTCATCGCCGCCATAACGTATATCGAGGCTAACAGTATCATAGCGAGCCGGCGCCATCTGGGATGCAAGTGTGCGTTTCCAAATCATCTCATACAGGCGAGCCTGATCTGCAGTCAAGTGATCACGAACACTGTCCGGAGTGCGCAATATGGAGGTGGGACGAATAGCTTCGTGAGACTCCTGCGCATTCTTGGTCTTGCTCTTGTATACCGGCTGTTTACCAGGGAGGTAATCTGAAGCAAAATTATCACTGATATAGCTTCGAATATCTTCAACCGCTTCCTTCGCAAGCGAAACTGAGTCTGTACGCATGTAGGTAATCAAGCCAACTGTTTGGCCACCGATATCCGCACCCTCGTAGAGGGACTGAGCAGTACGCATGGTGCGATCAGCGGACATACCCAATTTGCGTACGGATTCCTGCTGCAATGTGGACGTGGTAAAGGGTGCGGCCGCATAGCGCTGCTTGGCCTTTTTTTCGACTCGAACAACTTTAGGCGGCAATTTTGCATTGCCTAAATTGGCGCTTATCGAATCATATTCCTTCTGGGTACCAATGCTGAGTTGTTCAAGCTTTTTCCCCTGATACTGGAATAGCTTAGCTGTAAAAGGAATAGTGTTCTTTTGGCTGTCCAGATGAATAGACCAGTACTCTTGGCTGTTGAACTTCTCAATCTCAAGTTCGCGCTCGACTATCAATCTTAGTGCCGGGCTTTGTACGCGTCCGGCCGAAAGGCCGGGACGAATCTTGCGCCACAGCAGAGGTGACAAGTTAAAACCAACCAAATAATCCAATGCACGGCGTGCCTGTTGTGCATTAACCAGCGAGTACGAAATTTCCCGTGGATTGGAAACTGCCTCAAGCACGGCTGACTGGGTAATCTCGTAAAAGACAACCCGCTTCATATTTTTACCCTTGAGGGCGCGTTTGCTTTTTAAAAGTTCGGCAATATGCCATGCGATAGCCTCACCTTCCCGATCAGGATCGGGAGCTAGCAGGATGTTATCGGCGAGTGCCGCTGCCTTTGCTATCGCGTCAACATGCTTGCTGTTGCGCGCGATAGTCTCGTATTTCATGAAAAAATTATTGTCGGGATCAACCGCGCCCGACTTCGGCACGAGGTCGCGCACATGCCCATAGGAGGCAAGTACTTCAAAATCCTTGCCTAAGTATTTTTGGAGAGTCTTGGCTTTGGCCGGAGACTCGACTATCAGAAGGTTGGTTGCCATGCGCGAGACGTAATCAGTGTAATGGGGTGGAATGTATAGGAGAAAGCAGCTCCTCTACAAGCAAAGGATCAAGATCATGATGGCGATTCCACAATACCATCAACATAATCAATTTGAGTTTATCGAGTCCGAGACTGTCATAGTGAAGTGCAACTGCACGGTCAACTATCATTTCGCGTTCAACAGGAGTGATCATATGTTGGCATTCGGCGAAAACAAGAAACTGTCTTGCGTCATCAGAAATGCGGTGTTGCTCAAGAGCGGCGAAATGACGAATGCCCTTATGACTAAGGTCCGCAGGATACCCGTCGGGATTTAGTTTCTGCAAATCAGAAAGCCAGGCAAGCGCATCAGAAATCTCTTCATCTTCAAAGCCGGCAGCAGAAAGCTTGCGCGTCAACTTGTCCGGCTCAGGATAGCTGCCCGCATCGAAATAGCTCTCAAATAAATACATCAAAATATCAAACATAGTGTCCGATGGGGCTTCATTAAGGGTTGCGCTGATAGTGGCCGCCAGATAAAGCACTGACTCGGCCAGCCATCTCAAGCGACAACAGCATGGCGGATAGCTCGGGCATCGTCAAGCCGCTCCTTGCGAGCAGGGTATCGATCGAGACAGGATCGAAGCCAAGATGATTCATTAATATTGAATCCGACTCAAGTTCAGAATGTATTTCAGTAGGCGGGATGCTGTCAGAGTGCGCTTCTATTTGCAGGCAGATATCTTCCAATATGTCCTGTGCTGATTCAACAAGCTTTGCACCTTGCTGGATCAGGTGATGACAGCCTTTACTTTGGGGTGAATGGATAGAGCCGGGTATGGCAAATACATCTTTGCCCTGTTCGAGAGCAAGCCGTGCTGTAATCAGAGAGCCACTTTGCAATCCCGCTTCAACAATAAGGCATCCCATACTCATGCCGCTGATAATACGATTTCGCCTGGGGAAATTGCTGGCAATCGGCGGTGTGCCCAGAGGGAACTCTGAAATCACCGCTCCGTCAGTACTGAGCGAGTGGGCGAGATCGTGGTTGGCTGCAGGATATACCCGATCCAGCCCGGTACCAACAACAGCGATGCTGCTGCCGCATTGTGGTAGCGCTCCTCGGTGTGCGGCAGCATCGATGCCGTGAGCAAGCCCGCTGATAATGCACAAATTAGTTGCGCTCAAAGCGCGAGAAAAAGCCTCCGCATTGGAAATGCCCTGCGGGGTTGCATTGCGGCTACCGATTATGGCAAAAGCAGAGTGGTTAAGTAAATCGAGCCGCCCCTTAACATACAATAGTAGGGGAGGGTCGGGGATGTTTAAGAGTGCTTGTGGAAACGCACTGTCGGCAAGGGTAACGATGTGATTGTTGGAATCCTCAAGCCAGAATAGTGTCGGGACGAGAATATTGTCATCAATTCCGTTAGCTATAGTGGCGGCGACAGGTGCTGTAACGAAGGGTTTGAGTGAGGCAGGAGAGGCTGCATAAATGGCCTCTGGCGAGCCAAATGCTTTAAGTAAAGACCGCGCCCCCTCCCCGCCCAAGCCTTTGGTCAGGCTGAGTGCAAGCCAGGCTCGTAGGGAGGAGTCATCGGGCATATAAATTAGGGAGTCTGCGCGCGATCCAGTAACTGTGCCGGCAGGCGTGTATTCATAACAAGCGCATACGAAACCTTGTCAAAGACGCGAAATACAAAAGTAAGGCCATAGCGCTCATCCGGCAAGGTGTAATCGTGACCATCATGGGTTACCGATTCTCCTCGGTGATAAAGCGCGAGTACATGACCGACTTCAACGCCATCACGCTTGCCTTTATTCAGAGTAATGATCGTGTTTTGGCCCGCCTGAGAAACACCGCCATAGACAGATATGATGCGGGCGGAAATGTTGGCTTCAGGCGCATGTGGGAAATAGTCGCTTCTGGAATCCGCAGATGAAACCATAAGTCGGTCACCCTTGCTGATTTCCTGTTTCGATTCTGTGATGATCACTGTGCTGACATCGGCAAAGTTAGCAACTTCGGCGCGACCAAGGTAGGTGGCTTCCAGGCCCAGATTTTCCTTGGTATCTGGATCGGTCAGTGGCTTTCCTGGGCGATAGAATTGCCAATTACCGCCTTTATCGACAGGTAGGCCTTGGACGAAGCCAGCATCACCCTTGCCCAGTATCACCCGACCTTCGCGGGCGCCAATCAGCGTCGGTGCGGCTTTAAGTTCTGTTTCAGAAACGATCAACGGCCGGCTTAGAAAAGGCGCGATGGCATTTACTGGAATAGTGGGGATAGCATCATGCGAACTTTGGCTTTGTTGCACTTGAGGGGAAAGTCTTACCACTGGTCGATCTGCATATCCGGAAGAATGGGCAGAAAGAGGAGGCTTCCCAACACTTAATGTGCCATTAATACGATCCAGATAAATTACATCGCCCGGATAAATCCAGTGAGGATCCTTAATGGACTCTTTATTCATGCCCCAGATGTACTGCCACTTCCAAGGATCTTTGAAGAATTCGGCAGAAATATCCCACAGCGTATCGCCTTTGATAACTATATGCTTGTCTGGTGCATCGCTACGTAGCTGAGGCGGCTCAGACGGGCTGGCAAAGGTCAAGGCGGGCAATAAAAGACAAATCAGCGATATAATCTTGCGCATGGGAACTCCGGCAGACTTAATTAATAAGATACGCAGACTTACTGCGTTTCGTTAAATTCTGCATCTAGTCTATTAAATAAGCAAGCAATTAAGCACCAGCAATAAGATACTCATGGCAATTCTGAAGATTTTGCAATATCCAGACGAACGTTTGCACAAGATCGCAAAAAGGGTCGATAAGGTCACGGACGAAACCCGGAGATTGATACGTGATATGGCTGAGACTATGTACGCGGCGCCTGGAGTGGGATTGGCTGCGACCCAGGTGGACGTGCATCAGCAGCTATTTATCTCGGATATCTCCGAGACTCATGATCAGTTGCGTGTATTTATTAATCCGGAAGTGATCGTCAGTAGTGGAGAAGAGGAAAGCGAGGAAGGTTGCTTGTCAGTGCCGGGCGTTTACGAGAGTGTCAGGCGTGCGGACAAAGTAACAGTGAGATCGCTTGATGAAAACGGGAATGAATTTACGTTGGAAGCTGAAGGCTTTTTGGCCGTGTGCATCCAGCACGAGATGGACCATCTGCGTGGCAAGGTATTCGTCGAATATCTGTCGCAACTCAAGCAAACCCGTCTTCGCGCTAAGATGAAGAAACGTCAGCGCGAAACACTCTAGGTTCTCTGATGAAAATAATATTTGCTGGTACGCCACATTTTGCAGCCAGTGCATTGGCGGTGTTAAAGGAAGAGCATCAAATCGTTGCGGTGTTGACGCAGCCGGATCGCCCGTCCGGGCGCGGGATGCAACTTACTGCAAGTCCGGTAAAGCAGTTTGCGCTATTGCATGATTTGCCGGTGATGCAGCCAGACTCGCTTAAATCTGAAGACGTTCAGCGGGAGCTGACCAAATTCAATGCAGATGTAATGGTAGTCGCGGCGTATGGTCTGATTTTGCCAAAAGCCGTGCTGACGATGCCACGCTATGGTTGTTTAAATATTCATGCCTCGCTATTGCCACGCTGGCGCGGAGCCGCCCCGATTCAGCGCGCAATTATGGCGGGTGATGCAGAGACCGGCATTACCATTATGCAGATGGACGAAGGGCTGGATACCGGCGATATGCTACTGCGAAATACGTGTGTGATCGCGCCTGATGATACCGCCGTAACACTGCATGATAAATTGGCAAAATTGGGGGCGACGAGCATACGCGAAGCTTTGCATCTGTTGCCAGACAACAAGTTAACTCCGATTAAGCAGAATGAAACGGCAGTAACTTATGCCGCGAAACTGTTAAAGAGCGAGGGGAAAATAGACTGGCAATGGGATGCGCAGCAAATTGAACGCAGTGTGCGAGCTTTTAATCCTTTTCCTGTGAGTCATGCGACATTTTCCGACACGGCAATCAAAATCTGGCAAGCCTCCGTCATCAATAGGCAAGGAACGGCGGGAATGGTGCTTGCGTTCGACAAGCAAGGTATAACCGTTGCTTGCGGCAAAGATGCATTACGCTTGGAAGTTTTGCAGCGACCCAATGGCAAAGCACAGCCAGCCGTGCAACTTTTGCAGGCTATTCCAGTCGCGGTCGGCGAGTACTTTTCATAATGCATAACATACAGCTTGCAGCGGGTCAGATAGTTAAACAGGTACTGGTGGATGGTCGCAACCTTAATCAGGTACTGGACGAGTCCTTGCGCAGGAAGGCGGTATGGGCTCCGGCACAGCGCGCGGCTCTGCAAGATCTGAGTTATGGAACACTGCGATATTACGGCCAGTTGAGGGCTCTGCTGGAATTGTTGCTGCACAAGCCCTTGTCGGATCAACGAATTTACTACGTGTTGCTGGTGGCGTTATACCAATTGGAATACAGCAAAGCGGCACAGCATGCCGTTGTTGATCATGCGGTGCGCTCCGCACAGATGCTGAACCCCAAGGTGAGTGGGCTTGTGAATGCGATTCTGCGCAATTTTCTGCGCAGTCGGGATGCGCTGTTGGAGCAGGCAACCCAGCGAGCGGAAGGACGGTTCTGCTACCAGCAATGGTGGATAAACGAATTGCAGGCCCAATACGGAGAGCGCGGCGAGGCAATTCTACATGCGGGTAACCTTCATCCGCCGATGACCTTGCGTGTAAACCAGCGTCGCGTTACCGTACTTGAATATGAGACACAACTCGTGGCGCAGGGATTGGCGGTGCGTCGCATTGACCCCGCAGCATTGCAGCTGGAGCGACCGGTAGGGGTAGAAAAATTACCTGGATTTTTTGAGGGATTGGTGTCGGTGCAGGACGCGGGTGCGCAGTATGCGGCGGGGTTACTGGATGTGAAGGACGGAATGCGTGTGCTAGATGCCTGCGCCGCACCGGGCGGTAAGACGGCTCATATTCTGGAACGAGCGCAGGTCGAAATGGTGGCGGTGGACAAGGATGAGCTGCGACTGCAGCGTGTCGCGCAGAATCTGCAACGGCTGGATTTGACGGCGCAATTGCTGGTTGGCGATGCAGCCGAGCCGTCGGCATGGTGGGATGGGAAGCCATTTCAACGAATTCTTGCCGATGTTCCCTGTTCCGCATCCGGCGTGGTGAGGCGTCATCCAGATATTAAATGGTTGCGTCGTCATGCGGATATTGCAGGATTTGCGCAGCAGCAACTTGCTATTCTGAACGCATTGTGGGGGCTGTTGGCGCAGGATGGTAAATTGCTCTACGCTACCTGTTCGGTATTTCGTCAGGAAAATGCGCAGGTGATTGCCTCATTTCTGGAGCAGGAACCGGAAGCACAAAGATTGCCGGTAACCCTGCCGGAACATAGCGAAGGACAGTTATTGCCCGATGGTCAGCATGATGGATTTTTTTATGCGTTGCTGCACAAAACTACTTAACCAGTTGTTGTGTTTCGCGCTGCTGCTCTGGCTGGGGCTGGCTGCAGCTTATGCCCTCGGGGTGGTGGTCGAAAGAGCCGAGGTGCGCGTCGGGGATGAAGGCGCCCAACTCATAGCGAGATACGATATCAATCTTACCTATGTGGTTCAGCAGGCGCTGTCGCGCGGCATTCCACTATACTTTGTGGCGGAATTTTCCGTATCCCGCTCGCGCTGGTATTGGCTGAACGAGGACATTTTCGAAAGCGAGCAAATTACCAAGCTTTCCTACAACGTGCTGACGCGACAGTACCGTATATCGCGTGGCGCACTGTTCCAGAATTTCACCACATTGGAAAGCGCATTGAGCATCCTGTCTCACCAGACATCCGTTGTGATGCCCGCTGAAACGATGCAGAAGGATGAAAACTATATTGCGGCTGTGCGCCTGCGCTTGGACATCGCCCGGCTACCGAGGCTGTTGCAAGTAAATGCGTTGACCGGAAAGGATTGGACGTTAAATTCAGATTGGTATCGTTGGGTAATGTACCCGCTACCGGATGAGCAACGGCAATCCGAATGAGTCTATGATCAAACATTTGAATCTGTTCAGTATTGTTGTTGGTGGAGTGCTGCTGTATCTGCTGTCGAGCAGTAGTGCAGACACCGAGGTATTTTCCTCCAGTTATTATATATTGCTTGGGCTGACCGGCTTGTTTGCTTTGGCCTTGATGGGCTTGGTCGGTTATCAGTTGTATCGTCTGCGCGTCAGGCTTAAGGAGGGAGTGTTTGGTGCCCGATTGGCACTGCGATTGGTGGTCTTTTTTACCCTGATTGCGGTCTTGCCGGGCGTGCTGGTCTATGTGGTGTCGGTCGGGTTTCTGGGCAAGAGTATCGAGTCTTGGTTCGATGTCCGCGTTGAGAAGGCACTAGATTCGGGTCTTAATCTGGGGCGTAGTGGCCTTGAAAACAGCCTGTCCATGTTGAATAAGAAGACGCAGTTCATTTCCCTGCTGTTGGCGGAGAAGCAGCCTGACCAATATCAGGAGACCATGAGTCGGCTGGTGGATGAGAAAGTGGCCCAAGAGGCAGCCCTGTTTACGCCCAAAGGAAATCTTGTCGCATTTTCAACCACGGGCTCGGCACTCGTACCTGACATGCCCGATGCAGAGCTATTGCGTCGCACGCTGGAAAAAGGTGAATTTTCGGTGATTGACACTTTGCCGAAGAAGGGTTTGACGTTGCGCGCGCTTTCGGTTGTCAATTCCAATGCCCGTCCCGGGGGGCGCTATATTTTGCAGTTCACACAGCCGGTACCCAAACAGATTGAGGCTGATGCGGAAACAGTACAGGCGGTGTATCGGGATTATCAGGAGTTGACGCTCTCGAGAGTGGGGTTGAAGCGGCTGTATGCGATAACGCTTACCTTGTCATTGCTGGTGGTTTTACTGACGGCAGTTTCAAGCGCTATTTTTATCAGTGAGCGGTTAGTATCTTCGCTGGAAGCGTTGGCTGAAGGAACGCGTGCGGTAGCGCAGGGCGACTTTACCGGGCAATACCCGGTGCAAAGCAGTGATGAGCTGGGGGCATTGACGGGATTGTTTAACCAAATGACGCAGCAACTGTACGAGGCGAAGCAAGCAAGTGAAAAACAACAGCGCGAAGTTGAGAGTGCGCGGGGTTATTTGGAAAGTGTGCTAACGCATCTTTCCTCTGGCGTGCTAGCGCTGGATCGCGAGCTAAAATTGCGCTCCGCGAACACAAGCGCGGCGCAGATTTTGGGCGTATCGTTACAGGACATGCAGCGGTTGTCGATGACGCAGATATCAGAAAAATTTGGCTTGCTTTCTTCATTTTGCCAGGCCATAACAGAAGCATTCGCCGCTACCGAAAATGGAGAGTGGCAGCGTCAGATAGAGCGTATGGGCAAGAACGGGAATCAGATTTTGCTGATGCGAGGAACACGTTTACCCCATGGAGATGAAGCTGGCTACGTGGTCGTGTTCGACGATATCAGTCATCTGTTGCAAGCGGAGCGTCAGGCCGCCTGGGGCGAAGTGGCGCGGCGGCTTGCACATGAGATTAAAAACCCGCTTACACCAATACAGCTATCAGCGGAGAGGCTCCAATATAAACTCAGCAACAAGCTGGATGCACATGATGCCCAGCTGTTGCAGCGTGCTACGCAGACCATCGTCAGCCAAGTTGGGGCGATGAAAAATATGGTGGGAGACTTTGCCAATTATGCGCGCGGTCCGGCATTGCGTCTGTCGCAGCTAAATATGCACAAACTGATCAGGGAAGTGATGGGCTTGTATGAGGCAAATAATATACCGATTGTGATGAGTCTGAATGCGGAGCATTGCATGGTAAGCGGAGATGCGACGCGCTTGCGTCAGGTGATCCACAATTTGTTGTTAAATGCTCAGGATGCACTGCAAGACTTGCAGCAACCCGAAATCACGGTGTCGACGGAAACATTGGAGCGTGAAGTGTTGCTGCGGGTTGAGGACAACGGCGCGGGCTTCCCCCAGAGCGTGTTGTCCCGAGCCTTTGAGCCCTATATGACGACCAAAGCCAAGGGGACCGGTCTGGGATTGGCGATAGTGAAGAAAATCGTCGAAGAACACGGAGGGCAAATTGCTCTCGGTAATACAGAAAGTGGCGGTGCGCGGATCAGCATTATGCTGCCGCTGGTTGAGGAGGTGTAATGGCAAGCAAGCAGATTTTAGTGGTGGATGACGAGGTTGGTATTCGCGAGCTGTTATCGGAAATATTGTTCGATGAGGGTTATCAGGTGCATCTGGCAGAAAATGCCGCGCAAGCTCGAGCCTATCGTTTGGAGCATGAGCCGGATCTGGTGTTACTGGACATCTGGATGCCGGAAACCGATGGGATTGCGCTTCTGCAGGAGTGGATCGAGCAGGATTTGTTGACTATGCCGGTGGTAATGATGTCGGGCCATGGCACGATAGAAACCGCTGTTGAAGCGACACGAATGGGAGCGGTGGATTTTCTGGAGAAGCCGATTTCGCTGCAGAAGTTGCTGGGTACTATTGCCAAGGCGATTCGAGAAGGCGTACCCGTGTTGCAAGAGCGGAATGAGGCGGTGCCAGCACAACAGATCGAACTGGTTGTCGGCGGGCAGCGGCAAAAATTTTCATTGCCGCTGGACTTGCCGTTGCGTGAGGCGCGGGAACATTTTGATGCGGTTTACTTTCAGTACCACCTGGAAAAGGAGGGCGGCAATGTTTCACGCGTGGCAGAAACGGTTGGTCTGGAGCGTACCCACTTGTATCGCAAGCTAAAACAGTTGGGCATCCGCTTTGTCAGAAAAGGCGGAGAGGGAAATGTTCCGTAATGGAATAAACCGGCGTATGGGCGGCGGTTGCCCAAAACCGGGGGCTGCGGCATAATTGCAAGCCGAGATTTAATACTTATAACCAATCCAATAAGAAACCCGTCCCGCGTGGATGTTTAGGAGGAAATAGCAATGGCTGCGATACGCAAGATTACCCCACCAAAATTTAACGACATCACAGGTGCGATTCGTATGCTGGCAGTAGATGCCGTGCAGAAGGCTAACTCCGGACATCCGGGCGCTCCGATGGGTATGGCGGAAATCGCCGATGTTTTGTGGAACCGTCATCTGCGCCACAATCCCACAAATCCAAAGTGGCCTGATCGTGATCGTTTTATTTTGTCCAATGGCCATGGCTCAATGTTGATTTACGCATTGCTGCACCTCTCCGGCTACGATTTGCCGATTGAAGAGCTGAAGCGCTTTCGCCAGATGCACTCCAAGACTCCGGGTCACCCCGAGTATGGCTACACGCCCGGCGTTGAAACTACAGGTGGTCCGCTCGGCCAGGGCATTACCAACGCAGTTGGTATGGCGATGGCGGAAAAACTGCTTGCTGCAGAGTTTAACAAGCCCGGTCATGAGATCGTAAATCACCACACCTACGTATTCATGGGTGATGGCTGCATGATGGAAGGTATCTCGCATGAGGCCTGCGCGCTGGCGGGAACTTGGGGTCTGGGCAAGCTGACGGCATTCTGGGATGACAATAATATTTCCATTGATGGTCACATTGAAGGCTGGTACACGGACGACACTCCCAAGCGCTTTGAGGCTTACGGCTGGCACGTAATTGCCGATGTAAACGGGCATGATCAGGAAGAGATTGATGCCGCGATCAATGCGGGTAAAGCGGTTACCGACAAGCCGACATTGATTTGCTGCCGCACCATTATTGGCGCGGGTTCGCCAAATAAAGAGGGCACACATGACGTGCACGGCGCTGCGCTGGGTGATGCTGAAGTAGCGGCGACGCGCGAGCATATTGGTTGGAAATACCCTCCGTTTGAAATCCCTGCGCATGTATATGAGGCATGGGATGCCCGCACCAAGGGCGAAGGTCTGGAAAAACTGTGGAACAACAAGTTCGCCGAATACAAGGCGGCTTTCCCGAAAGAAGCTGCTGAATTCGATCGTCGTATCAAAAGCGAGTTGCCAGCAAACTGGGCTGCGCATGCTGCAGACTTCATCGCCAAGACCAACGAAAAGGGCGAGACTATCGCTACCCGTAAGGCTTCGCAGAATGCCATCAATGGTTTGCAACCTGCGTTGCCTGAATTCTTGGGCGGCTCTGCCGACCTGACAGGTTCCAACCTGACTAATTGGACCGGTGCGCACCATGTTTCCGGCAAGAAGCCAGGCAACTACATCAGCTACGGCGTGCGTGAGTTTGGTATGTCGCACATCATGAACGGCATGGCTTTGCACGGCGGCTACCTGCCATTCGGCGGCACCTTCCTGATTTTCTCCGAATATGCGCGCAATGCATTGCGTATGTCGGCTTTGATGAAGCAGCGCGTGATCTATGTCTTCACGCACGACTCCATTGGTCTGGGTGAAGATGGCCCGACCCATCAGCCAGTCGAGCAAACCGCCACCCTGCGTTATATTCCTAACATGGAGGTATGGCGCCCATGTGATACGGTAGAGTCTGCCGCAGCTTGGGTTGCAGCAGTCGAGCGCAACGATGGCCCAACCTGCCTGATTTTCAGCCGCCAAAACTTGGCATTTCAGAAGCGGGACGCGTCACAGATCGCTAACATTCGCAAAGGTGCTTATGTGCTGTCTGAAGCGACAGGCGGCAAGCCACAGGCTGTAATTATCTCGACCGGCTCTGAAATCTCATTGGCGCTGGAAGCGCAGAAAGCATTGGCTGCCGAAGGTATCAACGTGCGCGTAGTGTCGATGCCGTCTACCAATGTGTTTGACAAGCAGGATCGGGCCTATAAGGATAGCGTCCTGCCTAAGGGTGTAAAGCGCGTGGCGGTCGAGGCTGGTGTGACCGGCGGCTGGTACAAATATGTATTGGACGGCGCGGTGGTTGGTATGGATTGCTTCGGCGAATCTGCTCCTGCACCAGAGCTGTTCAAGCATTTCGGCTTCACGACTGAAAATGTCGTCAAAGCAGTTAAGAGCGTACTGTAATTTACCGGTGATATTGCGTTGCAGGCCGCGCTAAAGCCCGCAACGCAAACTCGGTGTTGATTGAGAAGATGCTGCAACTAAAAGTTTTTAATTACTAAAACGGGAGAAAAACAATGGCTATCAAAGTTGGTATCAATGGTTTTGGTCGTATCGGCCGTATGGCATTCCGCGCAATCGCGAAAGACTTTCCGAGTATTGAAGTGGTTGCGATTAACGACTTGCTCGACGCAGACTACTTGGCTTACATGCTGAAATACGATTCTGTTCATGGCAATTTCAAGGGCGAAATCGCGGTTGACGGTAAGGACATGGTTGTAAATGGTAAGAAGATCCGCCTAACTGCAGAAACTGATCCTGCAAACCTGAAGTGGAGTGAGGCTGGCGTTGATATCGTTCTGGAATGTACCGGTTTCTTCCTGGATGATGAGGGCTGTAAGAAGCACCTCGCTGCTGGCGCAAAGAAAGTCGTTATTTCCGCACCTTCCAAAGACAAGACACCGATGTTCGTATACGGCGTGAATCACACCAAGTACGCAGGTGAAGCTATTGTTTCTGCCGCGTCTTGCACCACCAACTGCTTGGCTCCTGTTGCCAAAGTACTGAACGACAACTGGGGCATCAAGCGTGGTCTGATGACTACTGTGCACGCGGCGACTGCCACGCAAAAGACAGTTGACGGTCCATCCAAAAAAGATTGGCGCGGTGGTCGCGGCATTCTGGAAAATATCATTCCGTCTTCGACTGGTGCTGCAAAAGCAGTAGGCGTGGTATTGCCTGAATTGAACGGCAAGCTGACCGGCATGGCGTTCCGCGTACCAACTTCTGATGTTTCGGTAGTTGACCTGACGGTTGAGCTGAATAAGGAAGCCAGCTACGCCGACATCTGTGCCGCGATGAAGAAAGCTTCTCAGTCTGGCGAAATGAGCAAGACTCTGGGTTACACCGATGAGAAAGTGGTGTCTACCGACTTCCGTGGTTGTGGTTTCTCGTCTATTTTTGACGCTGAGGCAGGCATTGCACTGGATGGCACTTTCGTTAAGGTCGTTTCTTGGTACGACAACGAGTACGGTTATACCTGCAACATGCTGCGTTTCGTAGAGCACGTCGCTAAGTAATTGACCGAATAAGGGCTGGCACGTTGTCAGCCCTTTCAGCTTTCAAGTCTGTGAAGAAGGAAAAATCATGTCTGTAATCAAAATGACCGATCTGAATCTCAAGGGCAAGCGCGTCCTGATTCGTTCCGATCTCAATGTGCCCGTTAAAGACGGCAAAGTAACTTCCGATGCGCGCATCTCAGCTTCGATGGCAACCATCAATGCTGCGCTGAAGTCCGGTGCTCGTGTAATGGTGACATCCCACCTGGGGCGCCCGGTAGAAGGTGAGTTTTCTGAAGAGAACTCGCTCAAGCCCGTAGCAGACGATATTGCCAACAAGCTGGGCAAGCCAGTACGTCTGATTCGTGATTGGGTGGATGGTGGTTTTGATGTTGCAGAGGGCGAGTTGGTTCTGCTAGAAAACTGTCGTTTCAACAAAGGCGAGAAAAAGAGCCTGGAAGAAACGGCGAAGAAGTACGCTGCATTATGTGATGTCTTCGTGATGGACGCATTTGGCACGGCACACCGTGCGGAAGCCTCTACCCACGGCGTGGCGAAATATGCTCCCGTTGCAGCAGCTGGTATTCTGTTGACTCAGGAGCTGGAAGCGTTGACTAAGGCGCTGTTGAGCCCGGCCCGCCCCATGGTTGCGATCGTTGGCGGTAGCAAAGTCTCAACCAAACTGACCGTGCTGGAATCATTGTCCGAGAAATGCGAACAGTTGGTAGTCGGTGGCGGTATCGCCAATACTTTCCTCAAGGCGGCGGGCAAAAATGTCGGCAAATCCCTGTGCGAAGATGATCTGGTTCCAACCGCGCAAGCACTGATGGCCAAGATGCAGGAACGTGGCGCGATGATTCCTATCGCATCAGACGTGGTGGTAGGCAAGAAATTTGATGCCAACGAGCCTGCTGTACTGAAAGATGCAGGTGATGTGGCTGATGATGAAATGATTTTTGATATCGGGCCTAACAGCGCGCAAGAATTGGTCGACATCATCATGAAGGCAGGTACCGTAGTATGGAATGGTCCAGTCGGGGTGTTTGAATTCGATCAGTTCGGCGAAGGTACCAAGGCAATTGCCAAGGCTATCGCTGAAACCAATGCTTTCACTCTGGCGGGTGGTGGAGACACTATTGCCGCCATTCAGAAGTACGACATTTTCGACAAAGTGTCCTACATCTCCACCGCAGGCGGTGCTTTTCTTGAATTCCTTGAGGGCAAAACTTTGCCTGCTGTGGCGATTCTGGAAGAGCGCGCCAAACAATAATCAGAATCAGGAATCACATGCTGCGTAGAACAAAAATAGTTGCAACGTTGGGACCTGCTTCCAGCGACCAAAAAGTCCTTGAGCAAATGATACGTGCCGGAGTTGATCTGGTACGTATGAACTTCTCGCACGGATCAGCGCAGGATCATATGAAGCGTGCTGAAACAGTGCGTGCCGCGGCTCTTGCAGTGGGTCGCACTGTGGGTATTTTGGCCGATCTGCAGGGCCCGAAGATACGTGTGCGAAAATTCGAGAACGACAAGATCATCCTGAACAAGGGCGATATTTTCACACTCGATGCTACGTTGGACGGTTTGGGCAATCAGGAACGAGTAGGCCTTGATTACAAGGATCTACCCAATGACGTGAGCAAAGGTTCCGTGCTGTTGCTCAATGACGGGATGCTTGAATTCGATGTTGTCGAAGTCAAGGGGCCGGAAGTGATTTGCAAAGTGGTGCGCGGCGGTGTGTTGTCCAACAACAAAGGTATCAATCGCAAGGGTGGCGGCCTGACAGCCCCAGCTCTTACCGACAAGGATAAGGAAGACATCAAGACTGCGGCGCTGATTAAGGCCGACTATCTGGCGGTTTCGTTTCCGCGTAGCGGCGATGATATGCGCTTGGCGCGCGAGCTGATGCATGCGGCGGGCGGCAAGAGCCTGCTGATGGCTAAGATCGAGCGTGCTGAAGCAATTCCGGCGTTGAGTGATATCATCGATGCATCTGATGCCATTATGGTGGCGCGCGGAGATTTGTCGGTTGAAGTAGGCGATGCGGCCGTTCCGGGCTTGCAGAAGCGCATGATCAAGATGGCCAGAGCCAAGAATCGTCTGGTAATCACTGCTACGCAGATGATGGAGTCGATGATTACCAATCCGATTCCAACTCGTGCGGAAGTATCCGACGTGGCGAATGCCGTGCTGGACGGTACCGATGCGGTGATGTTATCGGCCGAAACTGCAGTGGGTGATTATCCGCTGGAAACCATTGAGGCTATGGATCGTATCTGCCTTAGTGCGGAGAAAGAGTGTGAGCAAAGTGCGCTTGATCGTCGTATGGAACATGCGAAATTTACCCGCATAGACCAGTCCATCGCTATGTCAGCTCTGTATGCGGCATCGCATCTCAAGGTGAAGGCTATTGTGGCATTGACGCAGTCTGGCTCCACGCCATTGTGGATGTCACGCGTAAATGCGGGTGTGCCGATCTTTGCGTTGACTCCATTACCGGAGACTTTAAGCAAGGTAACCTTGTTCAGCGGAGTTCATCCAATTACTTTCAATAACCAGTCGCAAGAGGCTTCGCAGACATTGCGCGATGCGGAAGACGAATTGGTCAAGTTGAAGCTGGTGAAAGCGGGTGACTTAATTGTTATGACCATAGGTGAGGCAGTCGGCCAATCGGGTCATACCAACACGATGAAGATCGTGCGCGTGGGTGATCACCGCAAGAGTTAATTTTTAGCAGTACAAGTTTTGTAATTTTTAATTAGGAGGAATAAATGGCACTCGTATCCCTACGTCAACTTCTCGACCACGCAGCAGAGCACAGCTATGGCCTGCCAGCGTTTAACGTCAACAATCTGGAACAAGTCAAAGCCATCATGGAAGCGGCTGACGAAACCAACAGCCCGGTTATCATGCAAGGCTCCGCAGGCGCGCGCAAGTACGCGGGTGAGCCTTTCCTGCGTCACCTGATTGAGGCCGCAGTTGAAATGTATCCGCACATCCCGGTCGTTATGCACCAGGATCACGGCGCTTCCCCGGCCGTATGTATTAACGCCATCAAGTCGGGCTTCTCCAGCGTGATGATGGACGGTTCCTTGATGACTGACGGTAAGACACCATCCTCATTCGAATACAACGTAAACGTAACTCGCAGCGTGGTAGAAATGTCCCACGCAGTTGGCGTTTCCGTTGAAGGAGAACTGGGTTGCCTGGGTTCGCTAGAATCCGGCGCAGGCGAAAAGGAAGATGGCCACGGCGCTGAAGGCGTACTGAGCCATGACCAATTACTGACAGACCCTGACGAAGCTGCTGAATTCGTCAAGGCGACTCAAGTGGATGCGTTGGCTATCGCTATTGGTACCAGTCACGGAGCATACAAATTCACCAAGCCGCCTACAGGCGACACATTGGCAATCAGCCGCATCAAGGAAATCCATGCGCGCATTCCGAACACCCATCTGGTGATGCATGGCTCTTCGAGCGTACCGCAAGAGTGGCTGAAAATTATCAACGAGTTTGGTGGTGCGATGCCCCAGACTTACGGAGTGCCGGTAGAAGAAATCGTTGAAGGCATCAAGCACGGCGTACGTAAGGTCAATATCGACACCGATCTGCGTATGGCATCAACCGGCGCGACTCGTCGCTACCTGGTTGAGAATCCAAAGGACTTCGATCCACGCAAGTTCTTGGCTGAAACAACCAAGGCTATGAAAGCGATCTGCAAAGCTCGTTACGAAGCTTTCGGCGCGGCGGGTCAAGCTGGCAAGATCAAGCCTATCGCACTGGATGCAATGGCAATGCGTTACATCAAGGGCGAACTGAACGCGATCGTCAAGTAAGCGTCAGAAATCCTGCGTACAAAAAAGCGGCCTTAGGGTCGCTTTTTTGTTGGTAAAGCAGTAGCCGTGAAATGATCGAGGTTCATATTCGCCGCGAGAAACCGGCTTTTTCGAGAGCTTTTTCAAATACCAAACAACCGCGCTTGAGTCAGGGCTTGCGCTATAATCGGCCAACATTTAAAAGGCAAATCCCGTGTTGAATATTGTCATTCTCGCTGCCGGCAAGGGCACGCGCATGTACTCCGACAAACCGAAAGTGCTGCATCCATTGGCGGGCAAAGCAATGGTGAGGCACGTACTTGATCGCGCAGTCGAATTGAGCCCACGGCGAATCTGCGTAATCTATGGACACGGTGGTGATGCAGTGCCCGAGGCTCTGCAGGATGCGACAACGACCTTTGTGCTGCAGGAGCCCCAGCTAGGTACCGGCCATGCCGTACAGCAAGCGATGCCGCACGTGGAAGATGCGGGGCGGACCTTGATTCTGTACGGTGATGTGCCGCTGATTCAACACAGTACTCTGCACCAGATGAAGCAAGCTGGTGAAGGCCTGGTGTTGCTGACAGTAAACCTCAAGAACCCAACAGGATATGGACGCATCGTGCGCAATGCGCTGGGCGAGGTGCAGAGCATCGTCGAGGAGAAAGATGCTACGCCGGAACAACGCACAATATGCGAGGTTAATACGGGGATTATGCTCGTGCCAACTGAACGCTTGCGTGGCTGGCTGGCCCAGTTGGGCAATCACAATGCCCAGGGCGAGTATTACCTGACTGATATTGTCGCGATGGCAGTAACTCAGGGTGTGAAAGTCCACACGGCGCAACCCGGCCAAGCTTGGGAGGTCGAGGGTGTTAACAACAAGATGCAGCTCGCACAGCTGGAACGTACTTGGCAACGAGTCGAGGCCGAACGATTGCTGGCGCACGGAGTAACCCTGCTTGATTCGGCACGAATTGACGTGCGCGGCAAGTTAACCTGTGGCCGAGATGTCGAAATTGATGTTGGTTGCATATTTGAAGGTGACGTAGTTCTTGGCGACCGAGTGCGAGTGGGCGCTTACAGTGTCATTCGAGAAGCCACGATTGCCGCGGATACAGACATAGCACCCTACAGTCATATCGATACCAGCGTAGTGGGTGCCAACTGTCACATAGGCCCATATGGCCGCTTGCGTCCCGGCACAAGATTGGCGGATGGTGCGCATATTGGCAACTTCGTCGAAATTAAAAATAGCGACATCGGGCGGGGCAGTAAAGTAAACCATTTGAGTTATATCGGCGATAGCACGATTGGAAGCCGAGTGAATATAGGCGCGGGCACGATTACCTGTAATTATGATGGAGCTAACAAGCACCGTACTGTAATCGGTGACGATGTATTTATCGGCTCCGATACTCAACTGGTCGCACCGGTGACAGTGGGCAAGGGAGCAACGATAGGTGCGGGTTCAACCATCACCAAGGATACGCCTGATGGTGAATTAACCTTGTCGCGGAACAAGCAACTCACAGTTATGGGTTGGAAGCGGCCACAAAAGGGGAGGAAATAGCATGTGTGGAATTGTCGGAGCAATAGCGCGGCGTAATGTTGTCCCTATACTGCTGGAAGGTTTGAGTCGCCTTGAATACAGAGGCTATGATTCGGCGGGTTTGGTTGTTGTTCATGACAACAAACTTGAGCGCGTGCGCAGTACAGGTCGCGTTACAGAATTGAGCGAGCGCAGCGCCTCAACCGAGGGTCAACTCGGCATCGCCCACACCCGCTGGGCAACGCATGGTGTGCCAAGTGAGCGAAATGCCCATCCGCATATGAGTAACGATCACATTGCGGTAGTGCACAACGGTATCATTGAAAACTACGAAGAGTTGCGCACCAGTCTGACCGCCGCGGGATATGTTTTCACCTCAGATACCGACACCGAGGTAATCGCACATTTGGTTCATAGCCATTACGTAAATGGCAACTCATTACTGGCGGCAACTCAGGCGTCTATCACAGAGTTGATTGGGGCTTACGCAATTGGTGTGATCGCCTATGATGATCCGGACAGATTGATTTGCGCGCGCCGCGGAAGCCCTCTGCTGCTGGGAGTGGGAATAGGCGAACATTTCGTCGCATCAGATGTATCCGCGCTGTTGCCGGTAACGCGAAAAGTGGTATACCTAGAAGAAGGTGATGTCATTGAGCTGGAACGGGATGGTTACAGTATTTACGATGCGGCCGGTACACAGGTCGAGCGACCAGTACAGACCAGCGAATTGAGCAACGAAAGTGTAGAGCTGGGCAAATACCGTCACTACATGCTGAAGGAAATTCACGAGCAACCGCAAGCGCTAGCTAACACGTTGGAATCGGTCTGTAACAGCCAGTCGCTGGTACCCGGAATCTTTGGTGCTGAAGCGGAATCTACTTTTGATGAAATCGACAGTATTCTAATATTGGCATGCGGCACCAGCAATCATGCCGGGCAGGTAGCGCGTTTATGGCTGGAAGAAATAGCCGGAATTCCCTGTAATGTCGAGATTGCAAGCGAATATCGCTACCGGGTAAGCGTACCTAACCCCAAAACGCTGATTGTTGTGATCTCGCAATCAGGTGAAACGGCTGACACGCAGGCTGCACTTGTCCATGCCAAGACCAAAGGCCATAGTCATACGCTGGCAGTATGTAATGTGCCTGAAAGCTCGCTGGTACGCCTGTGCAAATTACGCCTGCTTACCCGAGCCGGCCCTGAAATTGGGGTTGCGTCAACCAAGGCTTTCACAACGCAACTTGCAGCGCTCTTTTTGCTGACTTTGGTGCTGGCAAAACAGCGGGGCCATTTGAGCGAGGAGCGGGAAAAGCAGCATTTGCATGATCTGCGGCATCTGCCTAGCGCGGTGCAAAAGGTGTTGGATTTGGAGCCGGAGATAGCCAAGCTGGCCGAGCGCTTTGCTAATAAACACCACGCACTGTTCCTTGGGCGAGGCTTGCATTACCCCATTGCTCTGGAAGGCGCATTAAAGCTCAAGGAAATTTCGTATATTCACGCCGAAGCCTATCCGGCGGGTGAGTTGAAGCATGGCCCACTGGCATTGGTTGATAAAGATATGCCAGTAATTTCGGTCGCTCCTAATGATGCGCTGCTGGAAAAATTAAAATCCAACTTGCAGGAAGTCCGTGCGCGAGGGGGGGAGCTTTATGTGTTTGCGGATGCGGATACGCATATTCTGGCGGCAGATGGAATACATATAATGCAAATGCCCGAACATGCAGGCTATTTAAGCCCTATTCTGCACACCATTCCACTGCAACTACTGGCATATTACGTCGCACTGCAAAAGGGTACCGATGTGGACAAGCCCAGAAACCTCGCGAAGTCTGTCACGGTTGAGTGAGCTTCTTTACAAGGCTGGCGGCGTAGCATGCGCCAAGAACGAGCTAAGCTACAAGTCGAGTACCCTTGCCGAATGCACAACGATAAATTCGTCGAGCAGAATGCGGGTTGAACAATTGCATAACAAGAGTCTGGAGCGGTCGCAAATACTCCTAATCAATTTCAGGAGAAGCACCACATGGCGGTAATCGCCGTATTTAATCAAAAGGGTGGCGTTGGAAAGACGACCACTTGTCTGAACGTGACCGCCGCGCTGAATCTGGCGCGGCAATCTCCTATCGCCCTAGACATGGATCCTCAAGGGCATCTGACGCTGGCAAGCGGAGCTGCCCGGACACATACAGACGCCGGTATGGCGGGTTTTTTCAAGCACCGGACGCCGTTGTCTGAACTGTTGCATAAAACCCCGCGCGGATGGCAACTGATTCCGGCCTCATTGGAATTGGCCAAGATCGATGCGATGTTTGGCAGCGACCCCAAAGCGGCGACATTGCTGCGGCGCGGCATGCAGGAAGACCTCGCATTTGTCGGCCCACCCGTGTTGATCGACTGTTGTCCAATGTTGGGTGTGTTGACATTGAATGCATTGCTGGCAACGGATCGTGTATTGATTCCTGTATCGGCTGACTTCCTTTCGCTTCAGGGGGTGCATCGTCTGGACAGTGCGCTGAATGTGTTGGAGAAAAAGCTCAATCGCCGATTCGAGCGCAAGATCGTTGTGACCCGTTTTGATGCGCGACGCAAGTTGGCGTATGACGTGGATGACAAGCTGCGGGAACGTTATGGCGCACTGGTTTGCGAGACTCGCATCGGCGAAAATGCTGCGCTCGCATCAAGCCCGATGCATGGTCAGGATGTTTTTGAATATGCCTCATTCAGTCCGGGCGCCGCAGATTATCGGACTCTGACGGAAGAATTGTGGGAAGGCGGATTTTTCGTCTGAGTAACGCAGTATCGAAAAAGGCCCGCTAGTGTACTGCGTCATAAATAACGGAACTTATAAATTGATTTGATCTCCAATCGCACAGGAGGTCATTACTATGCGCGTTGCCAAGCCAGTCCAGTTGAGTCCAGATGACGATCGTCGTCTGCGGATTCTTTCAAAACG
>JBBQXA010000025.1:0-23683 GCA_038210095.1 Burkholderiales bacterium | reverse complement strand
GGCAAAACGGAGTTGGTTTGGGGTAGAATTCGTCATGGGCAGAGGCGGTTAGTGTTTTACGGATTGCTGGCTTAGTAACCGCAATTATATCAAACACTTACATGCATTTCTGCCCTTTTTAAGCAAAATTCAGGCTATAAGTTTCTGAGTGAAATTTCGGGCACCCTCGCTAAGCAGAGTATCGAAAGTTTGGCTTGCGTGATATCCCATGAGTTGCTCCACTCAAGCTTGCGTTGTGGCATGTCATTGATTTTCATGATGATACCCGTTAAGCCACACGAGACTAATCCTCCCTGAGATTCGATCATATATCGATAGATATGAACCAGCTCATTCATTGATCCCAAGGTGCTGCGGCTATCAGTCTTGACGTAGGCTCCAGACTCGTAGTGTGCGAACACCCTATCGATGGCCGCACCTGACAACTCTCGCATTTCAAGTAACTGCTGACCGCTTTGGCCGATTATGCAAAGCTACGATACTAGCCTTTGTCGAATGTCAGGCTCCGTGGGAGCTGGACAGCAAATATCCGAGGAAATTGCTGAACATAATTCAGCCGTTGAAAGATGCGTGTTGTTTTGCTTAGAGGACGCTTCGCGTACTCCAGACCGTAGCTGTCCCTGCGGATGCAAATGTTTACGCCTTCTCTGAAATGTTAAGAGGCCAGAACCATCGATTCAAGTCCGTATTCTTGCGGGTCCCTTTATTGAAAGCTCCGCGACTATGTAGAGGAAGAAAATGACAGTATCCACCTGGTATATAGTTAGAGCACTATTCGGCACTGGCTTTTCATAATCTCGTCCTTTGCATAAGGCCGAACAGCGGTCGCCGTAAGGTCACGAAGAGCAAAGGTCATAATTTCAATTGTTTTCCAGAGCGTAGTCACGGTCTAGTCACAATTTAGTCACGAATTGGTCACGGCAGGAAATTGGGAAATTTTGATGACCGTAGGTCACTTGACCATAAGTCTGAAATGGTGCGCTCGGCGGGAGTCGAACCCACGACCCTCGGCTTCGGAAACCGATACTCTATCCATCTGAGCTACGAGCGCGTATCTTGAAAAGGCACAGAAACTACTATTTGAACCGACGGTCATTTTACATCATCGCGCCCGATTGACCGCAAGCTTCGGAAACCGATACTCTATCCAGCTGAGCTACGAGCGCGTACTTTTGAGGCGCGCAGCATAGCGCAAAAGTGCTATCTTATGAACCTCTAATTCGTCTCGACATTCGATGCCATTCTCCAACCCTGCCCCCGAACAAATGCGGCAACTGTTTAATGAAGTACGCAGTATCGCGGTGCTGGGCCTGTCGCCCAACGAATCCCGCCCCAGTTTTCGAGTGGCAAGCGGCCTGCAAGCCAAGGGTTACCGCATCATTCCGGTACGCCCCAAAGTAGACAACGTGCTGGGCGAACACGCTTATCCCGATCTGGAGAGCCTGCCCGAGTTGCCGGATATCGTCGATGTATTCCGCGCCGCCGAACATGTGCCCGCCATTGTGGACAGCTGCATCAAGTTGGGCATCAAACGCCTGTGGCTACAGGATGGCGTGGTGAACGAAGAAGCGGCACTGCGCGCACAGGCGGCCGGCATCACCGTGGTAATGGATCGCTGCATGTGGCGCGACTGTGCGCAATTCTGCCCATGAGTTCGCACGGATGAATTTGCAACGCTGCATCTGGCTCGGCAACGATGAACTGTATCGCGCTTATCACGATCAGGAATGGGGCGTGCCGTTGCACGACGACCGAGCACTGTTTGAATTCCTGATTCTTGAAGGCGCGCAGGCGGGCTTGAGCTGGATCACGATACTGAGGAAACGTGAGAATTACCGCGCCGCATTCGACAACTTTGATGCGACTCGCATTGCCCGTTACGACGCGAATCAAATAGAATCGCTGCTACAGAATCCGGGCATTGTGCGCAACCGATTGAAAGTGCAGTCCACGGTCATCAACGCGCAGAAATTCCTCGAAGTGCAAAGTGAATTTGGCAGTTTTGATAGCTACCTCTGGCGTTTCGTGGATGGACAAACCAAGCAGAACACATGGCGCAGTCATGAAGAAATTCCAACCAGCACAGCGGAGTCGGATAGGATGAGCAAGGAGTTAAAGCGGCGCGGCTTCAAATTTATCGGCAGCACCATCTGTTACGCGTTCATGCAGGCGACCGGCATGGTGAACGACCATACGATTAACTGTTACAGGCATAACGAATTGCAACTAGAGCGCAGTCATTGCTAGAATTTTTCTCGGGATGAGGCGCAAGGCACCGCGCAACGAATGACGAGGCTGGTCAAATGGATAGACGAGGAGTGAGCACGTGACGCCGCGAATCGCTCGAAAAAAGGATTTATTGCGATGATACTTAAATTTACCAAAATGCACGGGGCGGGCAACGACTTTGTGGTGCTGAACGGCATCCGCCAGAAAATTGAGCTGTCCCCCGAACAACTGCGTTTTCTGGCCGACCGCCACTTTGGCGTGGGCTGCGACCAAATCCTGCTGGTCGAGAAAGCGCAACATCCCGAGGCTGATTTCCGCTACCGCATATTCAACGCCGACGGCGGCGAAGTCGAACAATGCGGCAATGGTGCGCGCTGCTTTGTACGCTACGTGCACGACCACAAGCTCACCCCCAAACGCGAGATCGTGGTTGAGACCCACAGCGGCTTGATCCGCCCGCGCTTAGAAACGGATGGTCGCGTGACGGTGGACATGAGCGCACCGATATTCGATCCCGCGCGCATTCCGTTTGACGGACAGGGCGCGGTCAGCGAGATGCTGGACGTTGATGGCGAACAGATCGAAATCAGTGCGGTATCGATGGGCAACCCGCATGCAGTGCAGGTCGTGCAGGATATCGAACAGGCACCGGTCACCACACAGGGGCCGCTGATTGAACATCACCCGCGCTTTCCCAAGCGGGTCAACGCCGGATTCATGCAGGTAATGGATCGCAATCACATCCGTCTGCGCGTATACGAACGCGGCTCGGGCGAGACACTGTCCTGCGGCACGGGCGCATGCGCGGCGGTGGTTGCCGGAATACGACGCGGCTTGCTGGACAGCCCGGTGAACGTGGCGACACGCGGCGGACTGCTTGCCATCAGCTGGGAGGGCGGCGACAACCCCGTACTGATGACCGGCCCGGCAATCACCGCCTTTGAAGGCGAAATAAATTTATAGGGAGCAACAATGAGAACCGAAGACATCGCAAAATTCCTGCAAGACAATCCGCTTTTCTTTGAGGAGCATATTGATCTGCTGACCCAGATTCTCCTGCCACATCCTCACGGCGGGCGGACTATCTCGCTCTCGGAGCGGCAGATGATCGCGTTGCGCGACAAAAACAAAGCTCTTGAAAAAAAGCTGCACGAGCTGATTGCCTACGGACTGGAAAATGATGCGCTACAGCGCAAGGTGCAGGAATTCGTCGTCTCCCTGTTTGCCGCGCGCGATCTGGATACCTTGCTGGAAATGGTACCCCATCTGCTGATAGACATCTTCGACGTGCCGCACGCCACCCTGCACCTGTGGCAGATCAAGCCGCCCAGTGCCGAAGTGCTGGCTTTTGCCGATACGCAAGAAGACCCCGTATGCCTGCATCAGGCCGCGCACGACACCGCAGACTGGTTTGGCGAAAGCGGCAAGCACCTGCATTCCTTCGCCTATCTGCCGCTGCATGCGGGCAGCGAGACCATAGGCATGCTGGTGATGGCCAGCGAGGACAAAAAGCGCTTCTATCCCGAAATGGGCACGCTATTCCTGAAGCGCATTGCCGAAGCCGTCAGCGCGTCGGCGCATCCGTATCTCAACCACTGAGATGCCTGGGGCGACCCAGACTAGCACTAGCAGCGCCGAGGGCATCAATCGGCGCTATCTCGACGGCTATCTGGCATGGCTGCGCTACGAGAAACATTATTCCGAACTGACCGCCGAGAGCTACGCACGCGATTTGCGTCACCTGTTTGAACTGGCCGCCGACACACCGCTCGCCAACCTCAAGATTCATCACATCCGTCGCTATATCGCACAACTGCACAGCAAGGGACTGGGGGGGCGCTCACTGGCGCGCATGCTGTCGGCTTGGCGCGGCTTCTATACCTATCTGATGCGCGATCACGGACTGGCCGACAATCCCTGCGTCGGCCTGCGCGCACCGAAGTCACCCAAGACACTGCCTCAAGCACTTTCCCCGGACGAAGCCGCACGCATGGTAGCCATACCCGGCGACGCCCCCGAAGCATTACGCGACAAGGCGATATTCGAACTGTTTTATTCCTCCGGCCTGCGTTTGGCGGAACTGGTCGATCTCGAACCCGAACAACTGGACATGACTGGCGGTGAAGTGCGCGTCACCGGCAAAGGCAACAAGACCCGCGTCGTGCCCTTAGGCTCGCACGCGATTACCGCAATACGGGCATGGCTGGCAGTGCGGTCACAGTTGGCCAAGCCGGAGGAGACTGCGCTGTTCGTCGGCGTACGCGGCAACCGCATCACCCCGCGCGTGATTCAACTGCGCATGAAAGAATGGGGCGTGAAGTTAGGGCTGAACAGCAATATGCACCCCCACCTGCTACGCCACTCCTTCGCCACCCACGTGCTGCAATCCTCAGGCGACCTGCGCGCGGTGCAGGAAATGCTAGGCCACGCCAGCATCTCCACCACGCAGGTCTACACCCATCTGGATTTCCAGTATCTGAGCAAGATTTACGACGCAGCCCACCCGCGGGCGAAGAAGAAAAGCTAAGCCGCACCGCCGACATCACTCGCCGCCTGATAACCTGACGACTAGCTCAGCTGACGAGCAGATGACCTGACGGCCTTAACGAGTCCAACCTTAACGCAGCAGACTCAATACGTTGTTCGGCAACTGGTTGGCTTGAGCCAACATTGCCGTGCCTGCTTGTTGCAGAATCTGGTTGCGGGTGAGCTGAGCCGTTTCGGCGGCAAAGTCCGCATCCTGAATCCGGCTACGCGCAGCGGAGAGGTTCTCCGAAGTGGTCTGTAAGCTGACGATGGCGTTGCTGAAACGGGATTGCAAGGCACCGAAGGCGGAGCGTTGGCTGCTGACGTTAGACAGCGCTGCATCGACCAGTGCAATGGTTCGCGTTGCACCTGCCACACTAGAAATGTCGATCTGATTGACCTTCTGCAGTTGAGCACCTGCAGTTGCCGCATTGAAGAAATCAGTAGTAGCAGCTACGGCCGACACGCCGAATGATTTATCGGAGTCTAGTGTAATTTGCCCCGTTGCAGTTACAAAATTAAGTGGCGCGAAATTTGAAACGCCACCTAGGGTAAATGAGCTAATGCCACTTGATTCGGTAAGTTTAATGTCTGCCCCAGTTGCATTTACCAAAGTAATTCCGTTACCTGCAGTATTCAAAGACGCAGTAACGCCAGTAGTCGAAGCTACGTCATTAAAAGCCTTAATTGTTGCAGCTAAACCATCTGCATTTAAATCGCCCGCAGTAAAGCTAATAACAACGCCTGTAGCATTGTCTGAGTTGATCGTAATTGAACCACCTAAATTTGCACTTGGTACAAAATCAATTTCTGTTCTAGCCGATGCCATCACCCCAGTCGCACCAGTTTGAGCATTGATTTGCGCAGCCACGGTTTTGGCGGAGGCGCCAGGCACTGCAGTGATGGTGGCGGAGCCTGCAGCGCCATTAACGGTAAAGGCGCCACCAACGACACGGCTGGCGTTGAGTGTTCCGGTTGATGCAAGCGCATTGGCGGTGCTACCCACGGTCAAATCACCCACGCCGTTGCTGGTGGCGGCTACCTGCGAGCCGATCCGGAAATTGCCGTAGTTGGCCGTGCGGAAGTTAGCGGTATTGGCGGAAATGGTTTGGTTCGCGTTCGCACCAACCTGGAAGATCGAGGTGCCGGCGCTGCCGTCCAAGATGTTCAGGCCGTTGAACTGGGTGCTGGAAGCAACACGATCCAGTTCGGACACCAGCAAGCCCGCTTCCGCTTGCAGTGCGGCACGGTCACTGGCGCTGTTAGTCGCGTTGGCAGACTGTACCGCCAGTTCGCGCACACGTTGCAGCATGTCGGAAGCACCCGCCAGCGCACCTTCGCCCGTTTGAGCCAAAGACACGCCGTCGTTTGCGTTACGACGCGCTTGATCCAAGCCTCGTATCTGTGCGGTCATCCGATCGGAAATCGCCAGACCCGCCGCATCGTCCTTGGCGCTGTTGATGCGCAAACCGGAAGACAAACGCTGCAACGAAGTTGAAAGCGCACTCTGTGAGCTATTCAGATTGCGCTGGGCATTCAGCGATGCAACGTTGGTATTAATAAAGGCCGGCATGGTTATGCTCCTATAAGTTTTATTTTTCACCCTCCGAGGAGAGTCATCCAAATACAAGCTTTATATCGGCAGCCTCCTGCCCATCTTTAGTGAATTTTACCGAGATATTTTTTCTGTCCGCCCCTAAAGAAATGGAGGTTTATGCCGATAGCGCGGCGCACTAACGAATGCGCCCTACTGCGAATCATCACCCTGTGCGATGCACACAAGGCCGCATCTCCTAAATCCAAATACTTAAATCCCGCCCCCTACCCGCTTGTCAACCGCCGCCGCAACCAGAAGCTCACCCCATCGACCAGCACGATCAGCAACAACATCGCGATGATCACGGTCGCAGCCTGTTGCATCTGGAACAGGGAAAGGTAGTATTTCAGCATCTGTCCCAGCCCACCCGCGCCGACCACGCCGAGCACGGCGGCGGCGCGGATGTTGCTCTCCCAGCGATACAGCGTGTAAGACATCATCTGCGGCAATATCTGCGGCAGCGCGGCGTAGCAGAACGCCGTGGTCGCCGTCGCACCGTTGATGCGCAGGGTGGCCTCGGCATCGGGCGGCAGGTTCTCCAATGCATCGGCGAACAAACGACCCAGCACGCCGGTGGTGTGCACCGCCAGCGCCAGCGTGCCCGCGAAGGGGCCGAGGCCCGCGGCGATCAGCAGGATGACCGCCCACACCAGCTCGGGGATGGCGCGCAGCACGTTCAAAATCAAGCGCACCGGCACACGGATCAGCGCACCCAGACGGCCACTGCCCGGCAGCGCCAACATCAGGCCGATGACCAATGCGAACAGCGTGCCCAAGGCAGCCATGGAGAGCGTCTCCAGCGTGGCCACGGCGACCCGTTGCAGGAAAGGCGCGGCCAGTTCCGGCGGTGTAAAGCCTTGCAGGAATTCATTCACCGAGCGCATCGCATCGGCGCTGAACAAGGCCGCCCATTTCAAATTCAGCGAATAAAAACTGGCGACGATGAGCAGCAACAATCCAATCAGCATGAGTGCGGTGGGCCAGCGCATGACGGGCGGCGGTGAAGGACGTTGCATATCAGCCCAATCGCCTGCGCAAGAATGAACTGACCAGATCGGCGCTCGCCACCAGCAGCACGAACGCGACCAACATGGTGGATACCTCGCCGCCGGACAGCATCTTCATCGACTCATCCATGCGTTGTCCCAGCCCGCCCGCGCCGACGAAGCCCATCACCACCGAGCCTCGTATCGCGCACTCCCAACGGTAGGTGGTGTAGGACACCAGCTCCGCCGATGAGGCGGGTAACACACCGTAGAACAAAGCGGCGAGTCGGCCGCTGCCGTTCTTCAACAATGCCGCCGTGGCCTGCGCCTCGGACGACTCAAGGATCTCGGCATACACCTTGCCCAGCATGCCGCTATAGGTCAGCGCGATGGCGAGCACGCCCGCCGTCGGCCCCAGCCCGACGATGCGCACGAACAGCAGCGCCCACACCAACTCGGGCACGCTGCGCAGCAGCACCAGCAGCCAGCGCGCAAGCTGCCGCACCACGGCACTGGCCGGACGCATACGCCCCGACTCCAGCCGCGATACCGACAACGATTCCGTCGCCAACAGCGTCAGCGGGATTGCCCCCAGCAGCGCCAAGACCAGCCCGGCGGTGGCGATGGCGATGGTCTGCCAGGTCGCTTCCAGCACCAGCATCAGAAACTCACGGTCATGTTGCGGCGGAAAGAAGCTGGCGAGGAAATGCCCCGTCGCGTCCAGACTCTGCGCATCCAGCAACAGCCAGGGTTTGAACTCGCTGACAACCATCATCGGCCACAGCAAGATCAGCGCGACGACCACGAAGGTGACGCGGCCGCGCCAAGCGGGATCGGAATGATGTCCAGGCAACATCTTCAGCAGGGTGTTGTGTTGCAGGGACGCGCCACCGTCTCGGCCACAGGCGATGCCTCTGCCCGTGCATTCCGATACAGCGCTTCTATCATCGCCTCCGTCACCTCGGCACGCGGTGCATCGAACACGATACATCCATCACGCAGGCCGACGATGCGCGGGAAGTTCGCCAGCGCCAGTTCCACCTGATGCAGGCTGCACACCAGTGTGGCGTTACGCTGGCTGGCTTCCTGTTGCAAAGTTTTAAGGGTGTGCAGGGCGAGCGTGGGATCGAGTGCAGACAGCGGCTCGTCCACCAGAAACGCATCGGCGCTGGAGACCAGCAAGCGCGCCATGCCGCAACGCTGGCGCTCTCCGCCCGACAAACGATCTACCCGCGCATACAACTTGTCCTGCAAGTTGAAACGCGCCAATGCATCGTGTGCGGCATCCGCATCACGCGGTCGGATCAGCGAAGCGATGGCCTGCCAGAAAGTCCATTGCGGCAAACGTCCGGCCAGCACCGCCGTCACCACACGTTGCCGTGGCGGCAGCGGCGGTGTCTGCGGTGCGAGAAACAAGCGGGCGCGCAATGCGTGACGTGCGGCATGGCCGAGCGCCCAGGGATCGCCCCCGAACGCGAAGAACGTACCGGACGCCGGTTGCCAGGCGCAGGCCAGCGTGTGCAACAGCGTGGTCTTGCCCGCGCCGGAGGGCCCGATCAACGCGATCTGTTCCCCCTGCGCGATATCCAACGCGATGTCACGCAGCGTGTGATCGTGCGCGGCATGGCGCACGCAGACACCGTGCAATGCAAAGCTCATGCTTACTTCAGCAGACCGGCGCTGCGTGCAGCAGTCTCAATCGCGCTGTAGTTTTCAGCCTGGGTGGGAATGAAGCGGGTCGCGCGTTGCAGGTCGAGGATTTCTTTGTCCTGCGCATTGTTCGCGTTCAGGTCGAGGAAAGCCTGTGCCAGCTTCTTGCGCAGTGCCGGTGCCATATCAGAACGCACCGTCCAGTTGTAATCGTAGTAGCCCGGTGTGGTGTAGAACACATGCACGGCCTTGGTGTTCACCTTGCCCTGCGCCACCAACTTTTCCCACACTGAGATATTCAACGCCCCCGCATCCACCTTGCCACCAGCCACTGCCGCCACGGTCGCATCATGCGCGCCGGAGAAGGCGATGCGCTTCATGTCGTTTTCCGGATTGATGTGTGCGGCCAGCAGATAGGAGCGTGGCATCAGGTGACCGGAAGTGGAAGACTCGGAACCGAAAGTGAAGGTCTTGCCCTTCAGGTCTTGCAGGGTCTTGATGTCATCGCGGGTGGTGATGAACACCGATTTGAACTGCTCGTCTTCCGCGCGTTGCACCAGCGGGATCACCTTGCCGTGGCTACGCACGTTGGCTTGCACGAAGGTGAAGCCGCCGAACCAGACCATATCCAGCTTGTCGTTGATCAGACTTTCCACCGAGGCCGCGTAATCGGTCACCGGCGTGAACTCGACCTTCATGCCCAGCTTCTTCTCCAGATAGTCGCCCAGCGGCTGAAACTTGCGCTGCAACTGGGTCGGCGATTCATCTGGAATAGCGGAGACGCGCAAGGTATCCTGCGCCTGGCTCACACCGGGAGACAACAGCGCGAAAGTCGCGAGCGAGATCGCGATGGTTTTTTTGATGAAAGTGAAAGATTGATTCAGGTAAGTCATGGCAGCCCTTTAAATGTGAACAGGGCGCTACCGGAAGGCATGGGGAAAATAGACGTGAACCCGCGCAAACAAAATCAGCCCCCGACTACGGGAGAGCCATCAAGTCCGACATGAACATCGCACCTCTATCGTTCCGCTGACCTGCACGATGGCAGCGCTTGGAAACGGTACATTCCGTCAGGCTCGAATCCCCACCAGCCACACTCAGGCCGTCTGACCCGATGCCACCTTCACATGAAAGCGCACTCGGCGTTACGGCGTGCCAGTTGAAACCAAACCAAACAGCGGGCGGCATTCTAACAGAGGCCGAATGCAACGCTCGCACTTCTGACATCCATTGCCAGCCGCCCGACCGAAAACATGGCTCTAAACGTCACCATCAACTTCATCTGTATACGAAAAAACGCCGGGGGCTTCCCGGCGTTTTTATTGCAGCACAAAACTTAGCTTGTCGGCTTAACTACGATAACTTGCGTTGATCTTTACGTAATCGTACGAGAAATCGCAGGTCCACAGCGTGGCGTTGGCTGCGCCGCGATTCAATTCGACCCGAATACCGATATCACTCTGCTGCATCACACGCTGACCATCCGCCTCCTTGTAGCTCGCTGCACGACCGCCATTTTCGGCAACCAGCACATCATCCAAATACATCTGAATTTTTGCTACATCGAGGTCATCAACGCCGGCATAGCCGATTGCCGCAAGGATGCGCCCAAGGTTCGGATCAGATGCAAAGAATGCGGTTTTGACCAGTGGCGAACGAGCGATGGCGTAGCCGATCTTGCGACATTCGGCTTCATCCTTGCCGCCTTCGACTTGTACGGTGATGAATTTGGTCGCGCCCTCTCCATCGCGCACGATGGCTTGTGCTAGCACCGTGGCGACTTCGGTTACCACCGCCTGCAATGCCGCGCAATTTGTCTTTGAGATGGTCGCACCACTCTTGCCTGTGGCGACCAGCATCAATGCGTCGTTGGTGGACGTGTCGCCGTCTACGGTGATGCAGTTGAATGAGCGATTAGTCGCCTCTGTCACGATCTGTTGCAATAGTGCCTGTTCCACTGCGGCATCGGTGGCGATATAGCCCAGCATGGTCGCCATGTTGGGATGAATCATGCCGGAACCCTTGGACATGCCGGTAACAGTGACCGTTTTGCCGTCGATCTGAATCTGACGTGATACCGCCTTGGCAACAATGTCGGTGGTCATGATGGCATGGGCGGCATCAAACCAGTTGTTCTCGATCGCATTCGCCACGGCAGCCGGCAAGCCAGCCGCAATCTTATCCACCGGCAGCGGCTCCATGATCACTCCCGTGGAAAACGGCAGGATCTGTGATGGCTTGCAGCCCAGCAGTCCGGCCAATGCCGCACAGGTATCACGCGCGTCCTGCATGCCCTGTTCGCCGGTTCCGGCATTCGCATTGCCGGTATTGACCACCAGCGCTCGTATGTCTTCAGATTGCGCCAGATGTTCGCGTGCAACTATGACCGGAGCGGCACAGAAGCGATTGGTGGTAAACACCCCGGCGACCTGCGCACCTTCACACAGTTGCATCACCAGTAGATCCTTGCGATTCGGATATTTGATGCCCGCGTGTGCGACACCCAGAGAAAAGCCCGCGATGGACAGCAAGCTGTCCGCGGCGGGCGTAGTCAGATTAACTGGCATATTTAATTCCTGTAACCAGCCACCTAGCTGCCGTGTTCGGTCAACCAGGTGAAATGGCTAGTTGTTTTATCAATAACGACCGTGGGTACGATAGATGTAGTTGCTCAGCTCTGCCGACTCGGTATTCATGCGCCGCACGATGCCATGCATGTTGCGGGCCAGGCCGCGCATCACCTTGTAGACAATCATAGGGTGACTGTTTATCAACGTTTCAAAGCGGACGCGCTCCAGACTCAACACCTTCGTGGTGCCTACCGCATACAGCGTGGCACTGACTTGCGTCGCGGCACCGCCTACAAATGTAATCATGCCAGC
The DNA here is from genome assembly GCA_038210095.1 of Burkholderiales bacterium. Lineage (GTDB taxonomy): Bacteria > Pseudomonadota > Gammaproteobacteria > Burkholderiales > Gallionellaceae > Gallionella. The sequence goes on along the minus strand of JBBQXA010000025.1, from coordinate 11,813 downwards.
CAAATCGCCGGGCTTGAGTACATGAATGGTGGACTGCCCTTCTGTACTCTGAATTTTCACTTCAATGTCGCCACTGGCCAGAATGTATAAATTGTCCGGCTGCTGATCGCCCGGCTCGACAATTACATCGCCATTCTGGTAGTCACGACCCTCAAATAATCCCGCCAGAATTTCAACCTCGGCGTCGCTCAGCTCTTCGGTGATGCTTGACGTGCGCAGCGTTTCAATCACTAGTGACATTTCCATTCTCTCCTTTGCGTATTAATTCAGTTTGCCGTGACACTGTTTATATTTTTTACCGGAACCGCATGGACACGGATCGTTGCGCCCAACTTTCATGCCCTCACGCACGAATGTATTCCCGGCCTCGTCACCCGATTGTTCGCCGCCGGAATGGCCCAGCGCCTCATCGTAGTCGGCATGATGATACTGCACATTCTCGGGACTGTGGACAGCTTCTACTGATTCCACATCGGATTGGTCGCGCACCTGTACCGTCATCAGCACCTGAGTCACCTCGTGCTTGATCGCCTCCAGCATGGTTGAGAATAGCTCAAAGGCCTCACGCTTGTATTCCTGCTTGGGATTCTTCTGGGCATAACCGCGCAGATGGATGCCCTGACGCAGATGATCCAGTGCCGACAGATGTTCGCGCCAATGCTGGTCCACGCTTTGCAGCATGATCATGCGCTCATAGTGGTGCATCTCCGGCCCGACCAGATCAACCTTGGCCTGGTACTGATCCCTCGCATGTTCGGCAATACGGTCACGCAGACCGACTTCGTCCAATTGCTTTTCCTGCTCAAGCCACTGTTCCAACGGCAGCTGCAGACGAAAGTCCCCAGCCAGCACTCTTTCCAATGCAGGCACATCCCACTGCTCTTCCATGCTGCCCGGTGTGATGCTCTGACTAATAGTTGAGTCGATCACACTCGCGCGCATAGCAGTTATGGTTTCGGAAATGTCTTCACTTTCCAGCAATTCGCTGCGCTGCTGGTAGATCACCTTGCGCTGATCATTGGCAACGTCGTCGTATTCAAGAACCTGTTTGCGCATATCGAAGTTGCGCGCTTCCACCTTGCGCTGCGCATTCTCAATTGCACGCGTTACCCAACTATGTTCAATGGCTTCACCCTCGGGCAGCTTGAAGCGATTCATGATCGCCGCAACCCGGTCGGATGCAAAAATGCGCAGCAAAGGATCTTCCAGTGACAGAAAGAACCGGCTTGAACCGGGATCACCCTGACGGCCGGAACGTCCGCGTAACTGGTTATCCACGCGTCGCGACTCATGGCGTTCGGTACCGATGATATGCAAACCGCCGCTCTGCAACACCTGTTCGTGCACACCCTGCCACTCGCCCTTCAGTTGGACGATGCGCTGTTCTTTTGCCGCCGCATCCAGACTGTCATCGGCTTGCACCAACTCAATCTGTTTTTCAACATTGCCGCCCAGCACGATATCGGTGCCCCGGCCCGCCATATTGGTCGCGATAGTGACCATCTTCGGACGGCCGGCTTGCGCCACGATCTCGGCTTCGTGCGCATGCTGCTTGGCATTCAACACCTGATGCGGAAGGTTTTCCTTGTCCAACAGTCCGGACAGTAACTCGGAATTCTCGATGGAGGTTGTACCCACCAAAACCGGCTGGCCGCGCTCGTAACAGTCCTTGATGTCATCAATCACCGCATGATGTTTCTCATTGGCCGTTAGATATACCTTGTCCATCATATCCTTGCGGATGGTCGGACGATGTGGCGGGATGATTACGGTTTCCAGGCTGTATATGGACTGGAATTCGTAGGCCTCGGTATCCGCCGTGCCCGTCATGCCCGACAGCTTGTTGTACATGCGGAAAAAATTCTGGAAGGTGATGGATGCCAGCGTTTGGTTTTCCTTCTGGATTGCCACCCCCTCCTTGGCCTCAACGGCCTGATGCAAGCCGTCCGACCAGCGACGCCCGGCCATCAACCGGCCGGTAAACTCATCCACGATCACCACTTCGCCATCCTGTACCACGTAATTTTGATCGCGGAAATACAGGTTGTGCGCACGCAAGGCGGCATACAGGTGATGGATCAGCGTGATATTCGCCGGATCATACAGGCTGCCACCTTCCGGCAGCATACCCGCCTCGGTCAGCAGTTCTTCGGCATGCTCGTGCCCGATTTCGGAGAGCAGTATCTGGTGGCTCTTCTCGTCCACGCTGAAGTCGCCCGGGCTTTCTTCATCGGCTTGACGGCGCAAGCTGGGCACCAATTTATCCATGCGCACATAGATAGTCACATCGTCTTCAGCCTGACCTGAAATAATCAACGGTGTGCGCGCCTCATCGATCAGGATCGAATCCACCTCGTCGACGATGGCATAGTTCAGCGGACGCTGGAAACGCTCATTGGCCTGACTCGCCATATTGTCGCGCAAATAGTCAAAACCGAATTCGTTGTTGGTACCGTAGGTGATATCAGAGGCATAGGCCGCCTGTTTTTCGGCATAGGGCATTTGCGACAAGATGACGCCGACCGACAATCCCAGAAAACGATACAGCTTTCCCATCCACTCGGCATCGCGGCTGGCGAGGTAATCGTTCACCGTCACAACATGCACGCCCTTGCCCGAAATTGCATTCAGGTAGGCCGGCAGGGTGGCCATCAGCGTCTTGCCTTCACCGGTGCGCATTTCGGCGATCTTGCCGTAATGGAGCACCATGCCGCCTATCAACTGGACATCGTAATGGCGCATGCCCAGCACGCGAGTTCCCGCTTCACGCATTACGGCAAAGGCTTCCGGCAAAATCGCATCTAGCGTTTCGCCGTTGGCATATCGCTGTCGGAACACATCGGTCTTTTGGCGCAACTCATCATCGCTCAACTTCGCGACTTCAGCCTCCAAATTATTAATGGACTTGACGGTGGCACGATACTGCTTGAGCAGGCGATCATTACGGCTGCCGAAGATACTTTTCAACGCTTTGGAAATCATGTTCTCGTTTTCTCTGCTGCAAAAATAAAAGGGTGAGGCGACTCGTCACCTCACCCTCGGGATTACCAATTCGAGATCAACCGGCCGCCTTATTCAGGAAACGTACGGGATTTTGGGCAACACCTTTATAACGAACCTCAAAGTGCAGGTGATTGCCAGTTGAACGCCCAGTACTGCCGACCTCGGCAATTTTCTCTCCACGCCGCACCACTTGCCCCACTTTTACCAACAAGCGCGAGGCATGCGCATATCGAGTCACTATGTCATTGCCATGATCAATTTCGACCATATTACCATACTGGGGATGCGTGGTTGCATAAGCCACCACACCGCCCGCCGAGGCGCGTATAGCCGTGCCGTATGGAACCTGAAAGTCCACCCCTTCGTGCATCGCACCGCCCCCAGTAAACGGATCTATACGCCAGCCGAAATTTGACGAGTAGAAACCGTGCGAGATCGGCGGAATGGACGGCAGTAATTTACGGCTCAACTGGTTCTGCATCAGCATCGTCTCCAATGCCAGCAACTTGTCGCTGCGATCATTCACCATCTGTGTCAACAGGCTCAGTTGCTGATCCAGGCTTGCCACCGACATATCCTGCGCGGGCATCATCACTAGCGGACCGCCTTGTGCGGGCGGTTGGTCAAAACGAAAGTCCTCTGGCTTCATGCCGGACAGCTTTGCCAGTCGCGCACCCAGTGCATCAAGGCGCTGCATCTGCGCTTGCATCTGCCCCACACGCACGGCGATTGCATCCAAGCTGCTATGCACATAAATTTGCTGCTTCTGCCGTTCCTCACTCTGAATTTTCGACAGCAGGAGGCGCACGCCGCTATTCAAACCTTCCGGAGCAAGGCGTGCCAGCGTGAATTGCAACGCAAATGTCGCCATCCAGACCATCACGAACATCAGCATTACCAGCATCCCAATCTGCCAGGCACCCAGGTTGATACTGCGGGACTTTGCCAAACGATTGGAAACTAGAATAATATTCACGCTTCCCTCCTCCTGTATTTATATTTACAACAACTACGTGGCCCACCGACTTCGCTCTCTATTCGGCAATTCGCCGGAACTTCGACCACTCCTGAACAGGGCTCAGACCCTGTCAGAACTGCAACGACTTTTTGCGCGCGTCGCCCCGGCCTATCTTGTGCAGTCCAGTATGGTGCTTGGCTTGAATTTCGGCACACTCAGCATCGCTTCTGCCAACACGACCGCGGCAGCCAAGCTGCGCCAACTGGCCCCCGAACTCGTTGTTTTGATGCAAAACAACGGCTGCGAGGTTAGCGGAATACGCATCAAGGTGCAAGTCGCATACGCTGCAGCGCCGCAAATCAAACGTTCGCGCGAACTCAGCAATACGGCTCGCAACGCGCTGAACCAACTCGGATCCAGTCTGGCCGACTCCCCTCTCAAACAGGCATTGACCAGAATGGCTGCAACATCAAAAAACGGAAAAACCGGTTAAAGCAGCGCGCGCCAGCCCGCCAGCACATAACGCTCCAGCAAAAACAACAAGCCAAATACCAACATGGTCAGACCGGCAAACCGCACTACTATCCATGCAAAGCCGAGGTAGCGCCGGTCGCGGGTAAAAAAATACATCCCCGCACTAAGCACCAACAACAGCGCTGCCAGAATAATGAACAGTCACAGGATCAACATGGTGCAGGTCAGGTGGCTTGCAATTGCAGACGCAGGAACGAGGGGGCCTCTTCCACGCTATCGAACGTTACAAATTCCCAAGCCTGCTCGTCTGCCAGTAACGCGCGCACCAGCGCGTTGTTCAGCGCGTGGCCGGACTTGAACCCAGAAAATGCTCCAATCAGCGGATATCCCATCATGTACAGATCTCCGATGGCATCCAACACTTTGTGTTTCACAAACTCATCCTCAAAACGCAGACCATCGGCATTGAGTACACGGTACTCATCCATGACAATCGCATTGTCCAGATTCCCTCCCAGCGCCAAACCCTGTGCGCGCATGTTTTCGACATCCTGCATGAATCCGAATGTTCGGGCTCGACTGATATCCCGCACATAAGATTCCTCACCTAAATCAATGGTGACATGCTGCTTGGTGTTGGCAAACACCGGATGGGAAAAATTGATTGTGAAGTCCAGCTTGTAGCCGTGATAGGGATCGAAACGCACCCACTTGTCACCCTGCTTTACCTCTATCGTCTTCTTGATTCGAATAAATTTCTTTGCCGCCGACTGATCGGCGATGCCCGCCGATTGCAACAGGAAGATAAATGTACCCGCACTGCCATCCATGATAGGGATCTCGGCACTATCGATATCGACATAAACATTGTCTATACCCAGACCGGCGAGGGCCGACATCAGGTGTTCGACGGTCGCAACCCGAACACCATTCTGCTCCATGCAAGTAGATAGCCTGGTATCGTTCACCAGATCGGCACGCGCGCGAATCTCCTCCGCTGGACGAATATCCACACGACGAAACACAATGCCAGCATTGACTGGGGCGGGCCTCAATCCAAGCGTAACCTTCTCCCCGCTATGCAGACCAACACCCGTCACATTGACGGAGCTCTTCAAAGTGCGCTGCTTAACCATCGGTACCTTGCCAGTTGAAAACACAGCAAATTTTAACACAGCATGCTACTGGCTCAATTTTCGATTCCAGCAACCTGCCACGCCGCCTCAGTCCACCGCTCTAGTCAGCCTGCTTGCGCAGAAACGAAGGAATATCCAGCATATCCATGCCTGATTTTTCCATCGCGTCAACGGTTTCGCGACGACCGCGACGCATTACGGCAGGCGTATCCAATTCGCTGTAATTCACCGATGCATTTGCGATAGGTTCGTTATCCGTTCCGGTACGCTGATAGACCGCTTCCTCACCGCGATAAACCACTTCCGGCTTTGACTGCTTGCGTGCCAGCGGGGCTCCCAGTCCGGTTGCCACTACAGTCACGCGCAATTCGTCGCCCATTGCCTCATCAAATACCGAGCCCACAATCACGGTCGCTTCTTCTGCGGCGAACTGCACGCATTCCATCACGTCATCGATTTCTTTCAACTTCAGATTGATGCTTGATGTGATATTCACCAGCACACCGCGAGCGCCTGACATATCCACATCTTCCAGCAGCGGGCTGGCAATGGCTCGCTCGGCTGCAACGCGGGCGCGATCCGGGCCGTTGGCAATGGCGGAACCCATCATTGCCATACCGTTTTCTGACATCACGGTGCGTACGTCGGCGAAGTCGACGTTAATCAGCCCCGGCACATTGATCACCTCGGCAATGCCCGCCACTGCACCTTGCAATACGCCATTGGCTGCCTTGAAGGCTTCCGGCACGGTCACATCGGCACCCAGCACTTCCATCAACTTGGAGTTGGGCACGATGATCAGCGAATCTACATGCTCGTGCAAAGCCTCGATACCGGCCTTGGCGAAACGCATGCGATTGCCTTCATAAGCAAATGGCTTGGTCACTACCGCCACAGTCAGAATATCCAGTTCACGTGCGATCTGGGCAACGACGGGTGCAGCACCCGTGCCGGTACCTCCACCCATGCCGGCGGTGATGAATACCATATTCGCGCCTGCAATCAGCTCTCTGATGCGGTCCCTGTCTTCTTCTGCCGCAGCCTGACCGACTGATGGCTTGGCACCCGCGCCCAAACCCTTGGTGATAGCCGCACCGATCTGCAACTGGGTGCGAGCTTTACTGCGTTTCAACGCCTGGGCATCGGTATTGATTACGATGAACTCCACGCCCTGCACACCCTGCTCGATCATATGGTCAACTGCATTGCCGCCACACCCGCCCACGCCAATCACCTTGATGATTGCATCCTGTGTTTCAGCTTCCATTATTTCAAACATTGCTTTCTCCTTGTCGTAATTTCAAAACTAACCCTGATTCAAAACCTGCTAAAAATTTCCCTGAAACCATGCTTTCATCCTCGCCAACACATCGCCAAATGAACTCGATTTCATACGCGTCTCCTCGTTGCGCTGATGATGATCCAAGCCGTACAGCAAAAGTCCGACACCCGTCGCCATGCGCGGCGTCTTCACCACGTCCGACAAGCCGCCCACATATTTGGGTACGCCAAGTCGTACCGGGAGATGAAATATCTCCTCGCCCAACTCAACCATGCCCTGCATCGCGCTGCTCCCGCCGGTAATCACGATTCCCGATGACAGCAAGTCCTCAAATCCACTGCGGCGCAGCTCCTGCTGCACCAGCGAGTACAACTCCTCGACGCGCGGCTCAATCACCTCGGCAAGCGTCTGCCGCGACAACATGCGGGGGCCGCGCTCGCCCACGCCGGGCACCTCAATCGCGCCATCATCGGCGAGCTGGCGCAAGGCACAACCGCTCTTGATCTTGATATCTTCCGCATCCTGCGTCGGGGTGCGCAGCGCCATCGCAATGTCGTTAGTGATCTGATCGCCGGCAATAGGAATTACGGCTGTGTGCCGAATTGCGCCGCCGGTAAACACCGCGATATCGGTGGTTCCGCCGCCGATATCCACCAGGCACACGCCCAACTCCATTTCATCCTCTTCCAGCACCGCCTTGCTCGACGCTAGCGGTTGCAGAATCAGCTCATGAACTTCCAGCCCGCAGCGATGGATACACTTCATAATGTTCTGCACGGCGGCAACCGCGCCACTGACGATGTGCACCTCAACATCCAGTCGCTTGCCGCTCATGCCCAGCGGCTTCTTGATTCCATCCTGGCCGTCGATGCTGAATTCCTGCTCCAGGATATGCAGAATTTGCTGATCGCCGGGCAAGCTGATTGAGCTGGCCGTTTCAACCACGCGCTCGATATCGGTGACCATCACTTCCTGATCCTTGATCTTCACCATCCCGCGCGAATTGATACCGCGAATATGGCTACCCGCGATGCCGGTATAGACCTCCTGTATTTTGCAATCAGCCATCAACTCGGCTTCCTCCAGCGCGCGCTGAATGGCGCCCACTGTTGCCTCAATGTTCACCACCATGCCTTTTTTCATCCCGTCGGACTCATGCATGCCCATGCCGATTATTTCCAACATCCCATCCGGCTTGACCTCGCCCACGATGACCACGATCTTGGACGTGCCGATATCAAGACCGACCACCAGATTTTTGGATTCTTTACTGTTTCTGCTCATCGTTCGCTCCCCACTACCCTTAACCTTTAAACGCGCTGCCCAGCGCGAATCCATTGCGATAACGCAAATCAACATTCCGCATAGAGTCTGCCAACGTTGCGAGACTGTATGGATATACAGTCACGAACCGAGCCAGACGCTGATCCATCTTTTCACGTCCCAATTCCAGCACCATGCCGTTGCTCAGCGTCATGCGCCAGGCATGGCGTGGCGTCACTGCCAACTGCCCCACGCCGAGATTCAATTTCGCCAACTGCTGCCCGAATTCGTCATAGCGTTTTGCCACTTCGGCCGCCTCCCCATCTTCACCGGAAAATTCCGGTAACACCTCTTCGCTCTTGGCGACAAACACTTCACCATATGTATTCACCAGTGCCGCATTATTCCAGCGCGCCAATGCCTGATGCTCTTCTAGCTCCACTGTCAGGCGATCTGGAAACACACGCCGAATACTGACCTTACGCACCCAGGGCAACTGCTCCAAAACCTTGCGCAATTCCTTAATGTCTACCGTAAAAAAATTGCCTTTAACCTCTCTGCGGACTACTTGCAACACATCCTCAGCGACCACTCGCTGCGGCGCCACCACCAGGCGCACGTTGTGCAATGGAAACAAGCCAGGCAAATGCACCGCGTAATATGCAATTCCATACAGCACCGCCACTACGCTTAAACCGACCAGCGCACCGGCGATTTTTCTTATCAGGAGATGGTTATCCCACACTCGCCAACTCCAGTACCTGCACTACCAACTGTTCGAAGCCTATGCCCGCCTGCCGCGCCGCCATCGGCACCAAGCTGTGGTCGGTCATCCCCGGCGAAGTATTCACCTCCAGCAGATAAGCCAGTCCATCCTCGCTCATCAGGAAATCAACACGTCCCCAGCCGCGCCCACCGATCAATGCGAATGCGAGTTTCGCAAGATGCTGCATATGCGCTTCCTGCTCGGCACTCAGTCCGCAAGGACAACGGTAATGCGTGTCATCGCGCAGATACTTGGCCTCGAAATCGTAGAATTCGCCGGACGGCTCAACTTTGATTATGGGCAACGCCACGCCACCCAGAATCGCCGCGGTATATTCGCCACCGCCAATAAAGCTCTCGGCAATCACCAACTTGTCGTATTTGGCCGCCTCGCGGTACGCATCCGGCAACTGCTCCACTGTCTTGACTTTGCTGATGCCGACACTAGAACCCTCATTTGCGGGCTTTACGAACAGCGGCAACCCCAGCTGCTGCACGACATCACTCCAATCGCTATGCTCGTTCAACAGGGTATAGGCCGGAACAGGCAATCCCGCCGACTGCCACACCAGCTTGGTACGCCACTTGTCCATCCCCAATGCCGATGCCAGCACACCGCTACCGGTATAGGGAATGCCCAACAACTCCAGCGCGCCCTGCACCGTGCCGTCCTCTCCCCCTCGCCCATGCAGCGCGATGAATGCGCGATCAAAACCCTCGTCCTTCAGCGTTTGCAAACTCCGCTCTGCCGGATCGAACGCATGCGCGTCCACTCCGCTGCGTTGCAATGCCGCCAACACAGCCGCACCGCTTTTCAACGAAACCTCGCGCTCAGCGGAGCTGCCGCCAAATAAAACCGCCACTTTTCCAAATTTATTCATTCATTTCGCCCTGTCACTCTGCTGCAAGCATGGAAACTCACTCACCACTCACCGATTCTTCACCAATAATTCTTACTTCGGGATGCAGTTGCACGCCGGTTTGCGCCGCGACTATCGCGCGCACTTCATGAATCAAATTTTCAATATCGGCCGCCGTTGCATCTCCGGTGTTGACGATGAAATTGGCATGCTTCTCCGATACCTGCGCACCGCCTATTCGCTTGCCCTTCAACCCGCATTGCTGAATCAGGCGTGCCGCGTGATCACCCGGCGGATTGCGAAATACCGATCCCGCATTGGGCAAATTCAACGGCTGACTGGCAATGCGTTTTCCTAACAACGCCTTGATTTCCTGACGCGCCACGTCACCGTCGCCCGCCTCAAATTTCATGGTGGCAGACACGAAGAGTTCTTCTGAGGATTGATGATTGAGATTTGAAGATAGTCCCTCGCCCTCTCGCCCCGATTCCTGCTCCTCAATTTTCTTAACGGACCGATACCCAATTTCGTAGTCCCGCGGCGCACGCACACTCAACTCGCCTCGGCGATTCAGCGTTTGCACGTGCTCAATCTTTTCCCATATTTCACTGCCGTAGCAGCCCGCGTTCATCACCAACATGCCGCCGATTGTTCCGGGTATTCCGGCAAAAAACTCCGCGCCACGCAGGTTGTGCAGCGAGGCAAAGCGCGCCAGCTTGGCGCCCGCCACACCGGCTTCCACATAGATGCTTCCGCTCTCTTCCTGCCGCAACCCGTTTAGCGCACCGTGCAGCAGCAACACCGTGCCGCGCAGACCGCCGTCGCGCACCAGCAGATTACTGCCCAGTCCAACGGCGACCAGCGGCTCATCCTCCGGCAATGCACGCAAGAACTCACGCAAATCGTCCATGTTGGCCGGACGGTATACCCGCTGCGCCACACCGCCCGCACGCCAGCTAGTGTGCTTGCGCATCGGCACATCGAAGCGCATTTCGCCCCTCAGTCCCGCTGCCATAAACTGTGTTGGTTCGCTCATATTCATTTCAGCTCTTGCGCCACTTTTTGTGTGGCCGCGGCGACTCCGCCCACCGAGCCCGCTCCCATCGTCACCACCACGTCGCCGTCACGTGCCAGCTGTAATATTGCCTGCGGTATGTCAGCAACTTCATCTACAAATACCGCATCACTCTGCCCCGCGACGCGCATTGCATGCATCAGCGCACGTCCGTCCGCCGCCACGATAGATGACTCGCCGGCCGCATACACTTCCGCAAGAACCAGTGCATCTACACTGCACAGCACCTTCACAAAATCCTCAAACAGATCGCGCGTACGCGTATAGCGATGCGGCTGGAATGCCAGTATCAAGCGCCTACCCGGAAAGGCTCCGCGCACTGCGGCCAGCGTCGCCGCCATCTCTACCGGGTGGTGGCCGTAGTCATCAATCAGCGTGAACGCTCCGCCGTCCTTGGCAGCAACTTCCCCGTAGTGCTGGAAGCGTCTTCCCACCCCTTCGAATTCAGCCAGCGCGGCAACAATCGCATCACCGGCGACACCAACTTCAAGTGCGATGGCAATCGCAGCTAGCGCGTTCAGTACATTGTGCAAACCCGCCAGATTCAGGGTGATGTCGAGATCTTTCGGTGTGCCGTTCTGCCGGCATTCCGCAGTGAAGTGCATCTGCCCACCCTGATGTCGCACATTCACCGCGCGTATCTGCGCGCCCTCGCTGAATCCATAGGTACATACCGGTTTGGTTATGCGCGGCATGATCTCCCGCACATTCGGATCGTCTACGCACAGCATCGCCATACCGTAGAACGGCAGGTGTTCGACAAAATCTACAAAAGCCTGCTTGAGCCTTTCGAAATCATGGCCGTAAGTTTCCATGTGATCCGCATCGATATTGGTAATCACCGCCAATATCGGTTGCAGGTAAAGAAATGAAGCATCCGATTCGTCCGCTTCAGCAACGATGAATTCACCCGTACCCAAACGGGCATTGGTGCCGCTGCTGTTGAGCTTGCCGCCAATCACGAAGGTCGGGTCATACCCTCCCTTGGCCAGCACAC
>JBBQXA010000024.1:0-23780 GCA_038210095.1 Burkholderiales bacterium | reverse complement strand
AGCTGCAACCAAACCATTCAATTTTGTAGCTGTAACTAGCCAAAATTGTTTGGCTGGCACCCACAACTTGCCGAAATTTTTCCATATTTCCGTCAGGTGAACTGCACCCAGCTTAACGCTGGCTTTGGAAACGAACTTCGCCGTCTGCTCCCCAGGATAGCCGATGGCATAGACCTCATGTTCGCGCACATGCTTATCAGTGCGCGACCCCTGATAATGAAACATGTTGGCATACTGCGGCGAAAGACGTGAAACAGCGTCGTAATATGAGCGCGACACCAGCACCTGGCTGGTATCAGCAAACCCCATCACACGTTGCGCAACGTTGATTCCATCGCCTACGATATTAGGCTGCCCGTTGATATCTCGAACCAGACGTACAGGCCCAAGATTGATTCCCATACGAACCAGCAAGGGATTATCAGAAGTAATATCTTCTTTAAGCAGATTATCGCGCAGGTTCAGTGCGGCCTTGAGCGCATCTTCCACGTCGCCGAGAAAATTGATCGCCGCACCATCTCCGGTATCCAGAATGATGCGATCAGACATGGGCACGTCACGAATAGCCTCGGAAAGATAGTCGTTGAAACGCTCCTTCAACGAAATCTGTCCAGACACGGATTTCTTGGAATATGCGACGATATCCAAGAAAAACACGCTACACATGATGGTCTTATTGCCTCGCTCTTCCATTCAGGCTTCCATTGTTCCATTACCGGTTAATAATCCAACCCAATCAAACGACGTAAATTCTAGTGACTATCTACGCTTTGCACCAGCTTTAGTTTGCCTGACTCCGGCATACGATCTTTCCACCCCACGTCCTGATGTATTCCCAGCACGACGAACACTCTTCACTGGTGCAACCCTTTCAACACGATCTGACGGAACCTCGGCATCATCGCCAGCAGACCCAACCCAATCCAGCACCTGCGCAATTTCCCCAGTTCCCAGTTCGGCCGTCATACTCCGCTTCAAGCGGGGAGGAAGGTTGATTATACCGAAGCGCACACGTATCAAGCGACTAACTGGCAAACCCAATGCATCGAACGAACGCCGAACCACACGATTTCGTCCTTCCTTGAGCATTACTCGGTACCAATGATTGAATCCCTCGCCCCCCTCGTCTTCTACCTTCTCAAATTTTGCCACCCCATCCTCAAGCGCAACACCTTCCGTGAGCAATTGCTTCATCTGCTCTTCCGTCATGGTGCCCTGCACTCGCACCGCATACTCACGCTCCACCTCGAAACGCGGATGCATCAGACGGTTAGCCAGATCACCCGAGGTCGTAAAAATCAGCAGGCCGCTGGTATTAAAGTCAAGGCGACCTATAGCTATCCATTTTTGCCCGCGCAACTTCGGCAGTTTGTCGAATACGCTGGCACGCTTCTCCGGATCATCGCGACTAACGATCTCGCCCTCGGGCTTGTGATAGAGCAACACGCGCACCGCATGATCACGTTCTCCGACGCGCAGCGAACGACGCTCAGCCTTCACCATATCCCCCTCAAACACGCGCATCCCCAGCGTTGCCGTCTCGCCGTTCACACTTACGCGCCCGGCGGAAATCCACTCTTCCATTTCACGTCGCGATCCAAACCCCGCCTGCGCCATCACCTTCTGCAAACGTTCGCCCTGCTCTTGCTCAACCACTTCATCGACCGCGACATCAGAACTCTCATCCGGATTGCGTCTATTCTTCTTAATCATGCCATCACCTCGCGTCGTTCCAGCACGGCCTGAGCCAGAGTACCGCTGTCTACCTGCTCCAATTCACCCCCAACCGGGAGGCCACGCGCAATACGCGTCACTTTGATCCCCTGAGCCCTTAACAGATTCGTCAAATAATGCGCCGTCGCATCGCCTTCCACGGTGAAGTTGGTCGCCAGTATCACCTCGCGCACCTGATCCCGCGCGCGCTGCAGCAAGCGATCAAAGTGCAACTCCTTGGCGCCGATACCATCCAGCGGCGACAAGCGCCCCATCAACACGAAATACATGCCGCGATAGCATTGCGCCTGCTCCATCATCAGCAAGTCGGCGGGCATTTCGACTACGCACAACACCTCGGATTCACGCTTGTGCGAAGCACACAACGCACATATATCATGCTCGGAAAAGTTATTGCATTTGCTGCAATGCTGCACATTACTCGCAGCCTGCTCCAGCGAACGCGACAGATGTAAGGCTCCGGCGCGATCACGCTGCAACAGATGATAGGCCATGCGTTGCGCGGATTTCGGCCCAACACCGGGCAGGCAACGTAGTGCAGCTATCAACTCTTCGAGATGAGAGGATATCATCAGAACGGAAGCTTCACTCCGGGGGGCAAGCCCATGCCCGAGGTGAACGCGCCCATGCGTTGCTGCGTGATCTCCTCGGCTTTTTTCATCGCATCGTTAAGCGCCAGCACGATCAAGTCCTCCAGCATCTCCTTATCATCCGCTAACAAACTGTCGTCCAGCGTCACACGGCGCACTTCATGACCGCAGGTCACCACGGCCTTCACCAAGCCGGAGCCTGCCTGGCCTTCTACTTCCACAGTTGCCAGCTCAGCTTGCGCCTTTTGCATGTTCTGTTGCATCTGTTGCGCCTGCTTCATCAGGCCACCCAAGCCACCCTTCATCATTTTCTGCTTCCTTTTCTACTGTATTGGTTTAATCGTATCGTCGATCACGACGGCATCCAGTTCGGCCTGAGCTTCGAGCACAAAGGGATCTTGCGCAATTGAATCACCCGCCTGTTGCTGCCGAATTTCCTTGGTCTTCTGCTCAACCACGGCGGGAGTTGCCGCCTCGACCTTTCCGAGCACGATGGACAATTTCATCGGCTTTGCAAAATAATCAGTCAAAGCCGCCTGCAAGCCATCCACGGCCATCTTGGTTTGAAGATGCTTCTGCTCCTGCGCCAAACACAGCGTAACCTGATCATCGGACAGGCTCTCCAACACCGAATTCTTCGCCAGTTGTTGGGCCATCGCCTGCAGGTTCAACTGGGCCAACAGAACATTCCAGTCCGGCTGACTGCCCGAGTTCACAACAGGCCGTACGCTAGGTGCGGAAACAGCGTTCGCCTCCTGATGCATATCGGATCGAGACTCGGACACCACCGTTTTTACCGGCATTTTAGGGGCGAGTGGCGCGGCAACGCGAGCAACCGTAGAGGCTGGTGCGGCGACACTCGCAGTCAGTGCGCCCTTGGCATGCGTAAACGACAGCATGCGCAACAGCGTCATCGAGAAGCCGGCATACTCATCGGGCGCCAGATCGATCTCGTCGCGTCCGTGAATAGCGATTTGGTAATACAACTGCACCAACTCCGGCGTCAACGTTTGCGCCAACTCCAGCAAACGCACCCGCTCCGGCTCATCATCGGGTATCGCTTGCGGCACAGTCTGTGCCAGCGCGATGCGATGCAGCAGGGTCGCCAGCTCCTGTAGCGCGGCATCAAATGCCACGCTACGCGAAGTCATGTTATCGGTAATTGCAATCAATGCCGGGCCATGGCCATCACGCAGCGCTGCCAGCACCTCGAACAAGTAGCCGTGATCGATTGCACCCAACATTGTACGCACCACCGCCTCTTCAACCTTGCCCGCTGAAAATGCAATCGCCTGATCCATCAGACTCAGTGCATCACGCATGCTTCCCTGAGCGGCACGAGCAACCAGAGCGAGTGCACCGGAGTCGAAGGTAATCTGCTCCTGCTCCAACACATACTGGAGATAACCGACGATCAGTGCGGGTGGCATCTGCTTCAGATTGAATTGCAAACAACGCGACAACACCGTGACCGGAATCTTCTGAGGATCGGTGGTGGCAAGAATGAATTTTACATGTCCCGGCGGCTCTTCCAGCGTTTTCAGCATCGCATTGAACGCCGACTTGGACAGCATGTGCACCTCGTCGATGATGTACACCTTAAATCGCCCTGAAGTCGGCGCATACAGCGCGCTTTCCAACAACTCACGCATACTGTCCACCTGCGTGTTAGACGCCGCATCCAGCTCAATCAGATCGACGAAACGCCCGCTATCGATTTCGCGGCAAGCGCTGCACTCGCCACAGGGCGTCGCCGTAATTCCGGCCTCGCAATTGAGCGACTTGGCAAAAATGCGGGCAATCGTGGTTTTCCCCACGCCGCGTGTACCCGTAAACAGATAGGCATGATGCAACCGATTCTGGGTCAGCGCATTGCTGAGCGCCTTGACGACGTGCTCCTGCCCCACCAGTTGGGCGAAGTTTTTGGGACGCCATTTGCGCGCTAGTACGGTAGTGGTCGACAAGTTACACCAGATTAAAAATGGTAGGCGAAGCGGAGCTGATTAAAATCAATACCCTGATTCGGTTGCTTGATGTCGGCATTGGACAGATGCTGATAGCGCAAGGACAAATCGTACTGGTGTTGTTCGCCAAAACGCACCCCAACGCCCACGTGATCACCGAACTGAAACGCGCTACCGAATCTTCGTCCGTCGCTGATAGACGTCGGAGAAATTAGATGAAAACCAATCGCCCCTTCAAAATAAGGCGCAATAGCGGAAGGATTTCTTTGTTGCAAACGAAACACCGGGGTGAAGCCGATGTCGGTAATAGAGCGGTTACTGTAAATCACACTGCGACTTCGCCAAGATGCTGCCGTCGCCTCCCAGTAGCCGGTCACTAGCCAGTCACCTTCATCGAACCAGCGACTGTCCCAATCCCAGCCAACGCCGATGTGCATCATATCTGCCGGATAGCCGCTTCCATCGCCATACGCCACCGAGACACTATCAACCGCATACAAATTACTGCTGAACAACAACGCAACTATCAGCAAACCGAGCTTCTTCATCACTACTCCCAGCTGGCTTAACATTAGGAGGCGAGCCTTACCCCCGGCACTTACAGTAATTAGCTATGGCTGCTTCCTTCCGGACCTGACCAGGTTCGCTACCCTGCAATGCGGGGAGACCCGCCAATTTATTACAACGGCACGCCTAACCTACTGCGCTCGACAGAACGGTGTTGCTCTAGGACTCAATATCCTCATGCACTCATGTACATTCCGACTTTTCGCCCTCTCGCACCTTATTCTGCCATCACTCGCTACGGTTATGCGAGCCGTCTTGTGCGTTCAGAAACCATCCTGGCTCTGCTCGCTTTAAATTCATTTCCAACTCTTAAAATCCGCTTTTTGCGGTTTCGCGAGCCGTTTTTTGGTCTATACGGCGCGTATCGGAATCATGCCTATACGTTTGCGCCATTCCGCCGGACCGATGTCGTGTACGGAGCGTCCTCGCACATCGACTGCCACCGTCACCGGCATGTTCTCAACTTCAAATTCGTAAATCGCTTCCATGCCCAAATCGGCAAAGGCCACAACTCTTGCGCTGCGTATTGCCTTGGACACCAGATAGGCTGCCCCTCCCACCGCCATCAGATAGACCGCACCGTGCTTTTTAATCGCTGCAATCGCTTCCGGGCCGCGTTCGGCCTTGCCCACCATACCGATCAAACCCGTCTGTTCCAGCATCATTTCGGTATAACCATCCATGCGCGTTGCCGTAGTTGGCCCTGCTGGCCCCACGACTTCATCGCGCACCGGATCAACCGGTCCGACATAATAGATGAAGCGACCATTAAAATCCACGCCTGCGGGCAAATTTTCCCCGCGCCCCAGCATTTCCGCGATGCGCTTATGCGCGGCATCGCGCCCGGTCAGCAGCTTGCCGGACAACAGCACGGTCTCGCCCGGTTGCCATTGTGCGATGTCCTCACGCGTGATCGTATCCAGATTCACTCGGCGCGCGTTCTCATTCGGCTGCCAGTGGATGTCGGGGTAGTCCTCCAGCCTAGGCGGCTCGAAGGTCGCCACGCCGCTTCCATCCAGTTCGAAATGTACATGGCGTGTCGCCGCACAGTTGGGAATGATCGCGATAGGTTTGGAGGCCGCATGGGTAGGATAGTCGAGGATTTTCACATCCAGCACCGTGGTCAGCCCGCCCAGTCCCTGCGCACCTATGCCCAGCGCGTTTACCTTGTCATACAGCTCTATACGCAATTCCTCGATGCGATTCTGCGCGCCGCGCGCTTTCAGCTCGCCCATGTCTATAGTCTGCATCAGCGCCTGCTTGGCCAGCAGCACCGCCTTCTCCGCCGTTCCGCCTATGCCTATGCCCAGCATTCCTGGCGGACACCAGCCCGCCCCCATTTCCGGCACGCGCTGCAACACCCATTCAACGAT
Organism: Burkholderiales bacterium; assembly: GCA_038210095.1. Classification (GTDB taxonomy): domain Bacteria; phylum Pseudomonadota; class Gammaproteobacteria; order Burkholderiales; family Gallionellaceae; genus Gallionella. The sequence goes on along the minus strand of JBBQXA010000024.1, from coordinate 17,552 downwards.
ATCGTCACCCGGATTGAGCATTTCCAGCACAGCCTTGTTCTCCGAGCCGCCGCCTTTGGCTGCAATCTCGACTTCCACCCGATTGCCCTGCACCAGTTCCACATGCACCACCGCAGGCGTGTTGTCGCCGGTGTTCTTGCGCCGTCCCGCCGGGTCATCCACGATGGAGGCTCGCAGTGTATTGTCGGGATCGAGATATGCCTTGCGCACCCCGGCATTGACCATCGCCACCACATCCAGCTCCGCCTCCCAGCGCACTGCCATACCGATGCGCACGAAGGCCACCACAATGCCCGTGTCCTGACAGATGGGCCGGTGTCCCTCTGCGCACATCAGCGAATTGGTCAGAATTTGCTCCATCGCGTCTCGGGCCGCGGGCGATTGCTCGACACGATAGGCCGCTCCCAGCGCACTGATGAAGTCGGCAGGATGGTAATAGGAAATAAACTGCAACGCGTCTGCGATGCTGTCGATGAAATCTTGCTGTTTGATGACCGTCATAAAACCCCCGGTGAATTACGCTGGCCGATTATGTTTAGCTAATCCGGCCGCGTCAATTTGAAATACCGTAATCCCCGCCTCGCCGGCTGCGGCCTGATACTCTGCTGCCACTGCCACACCGACTACGCACACCAGTTCGTCACCAGCATAAATCAGTGGTAGACGCTCGCGCTGCCAGGGAGGCACATCCAGCTCCTGCATTAGATTCTTCAGGCTGCGCGTCGCCGCACGGGGATGCGGACGCAAAACCTCGCCACCGGTGCGCAGTCTCAACATGACTGGGCCGCACTCCAGTTTTTTCAGACTGATTCCATGTCCCACCACGCGCTCGAATTGCAGCGCTGCCATCAACGGGGACCAACTCAGCTCAGCCTCGCCGTTCCAGCTCAGCAACAGCGAAGTATCGAGTACGGGCAGCGTCGGCATGACAAAGGCCTGCTCCCGATAGCGGCGCAACTGCCACGAACCGAATTCAACACAGGGCATCGCATCCTGACGTGCGTCGCACAGCTGCCGCATCATCATCTCCAGCTGCGCAGTTTGCGGCATGGGCGCGCCGCGTAGATGCAGGAAGTGGCGCAGCAGGTTTTTCGCGCGCGCCGGACTCAGTGCCTGCAAGGCGGGAATATTCAGCGCCTCGCACTGCACTGCCTGCGCCGCATCCATGCACGCCAGATCATCCAACAACTCGCCCGCCTCGGCGAAATGCCGTGCACTGCGCGCCAGCGTCTCGCGACAGGCAGGAAAACGTTGTTCCAGCAAGGGCAACACACGATGTCGCAGAAAGTTGCGCGGATAACTATCGTCGGCATTGCTCTCATCTTCGACCCAGCGCAGCGCATGCTTACGCGCGTAGTCGAGCAACACCGCACGAGCCACATCAAGCAATGGCCGTACCGTCACAATGCCGTCCCGTTGTCCGAGTAGCGGCATCGCCGCCACACCCTTCACGCCGGAGCCTCGCAGTAATTGCAGCAATAGAGTCTCGGCCTGATCGTCGGCATGATGAGCCAATGCAACGTAATCGCAGTTCTGTTTCGCAAAGGCCGCATGACGCAGCTTGCGCGCGGCAGACTCGATGCCGTGTTCACGCAAAGGCGCGATATCAACGCGTTCGACATGCAAGGAGATAGAGAGGCTTGCGCAGAATTCAACGCAAAAATCCGCCCAAACATCGGCATTCGGACTAATGCCGTGGTGTACATGCAGGGCGGAAAGTTTCCAGTCGTAACGCGGCGCGAGTCCATGCAGCAGATGCAGCAGAACGACCGAATCCATCCCGCCGCTGAGTCCGATCAGGATGGTGCTGCGCGGCGGCAGCAGCGACGCGAGGCGCGCCGCAACGTCCTCAGCTAAGTTCGACTTCCTTGAACTTGCCATAACTCATCAACCGGTTGAAACGATCCTGCAACAGGTTGGCAGTTGGCTTGCTCTGGGCCAATTTTAGCGCGTCCTGCAATGCCTTCTTCACGCTCTGCATAGTCGCGGTATAGTCGCGATGCGCGCCGCCCAAGGGCTCGCTAACAATCTTGTCCACCAGACCCAATGTCTTCAGGCGAGTCGCGGTGATACCCAGAGTCTCTGCCGCATCTGACGCCTTGTCCGCACTCTTCCACAGGATAGACGCGCAACCTTCCGGCGAAATCACCGAATAGGTCGCGTATTGCAGCATCAGCATCGTATCGCCGACCGCAATCGCCAGCGCGCCGCCGGAGCCGCCCTCTCCAATCACGGTGCAGATGATAGGCACGCGCAGTTCGGCCATTTCATACAGGTTGCGTCCAATCGCCTCGGACTGCCCGCGCTCTTCCGCCCCCACCCCGGGATAAGCGCCGGGGGTGTCGATGAACGTCATGATGGGGATGCCGAACTTCTCGGCCAGTCGCATCAAGCGCATCGCCTTGCGATAGCCTTCCGGACGCGGCATGCCGAAGTTGCGCGAGATTTTCTCCTTGGTATCGCGCCCTTTCTGGTGGCCGATCACCATCACGCTCTGACCGTTGAAACGCGCCAGACCGCCGACGATAGCCTTGTCGTCGGCATACGAACGGTCGCCGTGCAGCTCTTCAAAATCGGTAAATAAATGTTCGACGTAATCCAGCGTGTAAGGACGCTGGGGATGACGCGACACCTGTGATATCTGCCAGGGTGTGAGCTTGGCGTAAGTGTCCTTGGTCAGTGCTTCGCTCTTTTTCGACAAGCGATTGATATCGTCAGCGATATCCAGTGCAGAGTCGTCCTGCACAAAACGCAGTTGCTCGATCTTGTCCTCAAGTTCGGCAATAGCGTTTTCAAAATCCAGAAATGACACTTTCATATTTGTCCCCTGCTAAAAATGCGGCGCGATGATACTACAATCCGAAGAAACGCTTGATAGTTGCAAGCACCTCGCCTCGTTGCGACCCGATCTCATTGCGGCCCGGCGTTTCGTCCAGACTCTGCAAGGCATTGAGCAACTCGGTGCGGCGCTGCACCAGCACCTGCGACACCTCTTCGGCAATCGCGGGGCGTGCCAGCAATATTTCCTCGAACGCATCCTTGTCCAAGCGATAACACTCCACATCAGTTCTAGCCTGTACCGACGCGGCGCGCGGCGCGCCCGTCATCAGTCCCATTTCGCCAAATATATCGCCCTTGGTCAATACATTCAGCGTATGGCGCTCGCCGCTAGCTGCCTCCAGATACACCTCGGCCTCGCCACTAATGATGATGAACAACCAGTGCTGCGAGGACGAGCCCTGTTTGGCAATAATATTGCCCTTGGCGAACGGTGCATACTTGAGGCGCTCCGCCAGCTTGCTCAACTCGTTCTCGTTTAAAGGTGAGAACAACTCCACCCGCCTGAGCGTCTTAACGCGCAACACCATCTCGCGCTGCCGCATCGCCTCTTCGTGCTTCTCATTTTCCTTGATGTAGTGGACGTTCTGCTCCTCCACCGTCAGCTTAATCCCCGCGCGTTCCAGCGCGGTATAAACATGCCAGCGCACTGCCGCGTCGGTCGGATCATCCACTGCCAAGTCGGTCAGCCAATAGCGCAGGGCGTAACGCACGCAGCCCTTGTCCATCTCCATCAGCACACAATTGGGGGCGGGTGACTTCGCAACGTTGGCGATATCCGCCTGCTGTACCGCATTCTCCACCGCACTGATGACTCGGGTCGGCGTGACTTTCAGCCCGACGTTAAACCACACCCAGCGCCGCCACTGCACCGGCTGATCGGTACGCCGCCCCAACACCAGAAACTTGTTCTTCATCAACTGGCTGTTCGGGAACACCACCGTCTCCCAGTTGCGCGTCTCCACCAATGTCGAACGCCAGCGTATGTCCACCACCTTGCCCGAGATGTCATCCACTTTGATCCAGTCGCCGATCTCAATGGAATTATCCAACTGCAAGGCTAGGCCGCCCAGAATATTACCCAGCGTATCCTGCATCGCGAACGCAACCACCGCAGTAATCATCGCCGAAGTCGCGACAATACTGCCCAGATCCAGCCCGGCATAACGCAGCCGCACCAGCCCCCAAGCAACATAACCGATGATGACGAAAATATCCTCGGCGATGCGCGGAGGCGCAATGTGTGCCTGGGGCAAAATAATACGAAACGCCAACAGCCCCCACAGACGGATCACCGCAATACCGGCACCAATCACCCCAGCCTCACGCAGTATGGATGCGACAGAAGAAAATTCCAGGCCGTAGAGCAGGCCACTTACGAATTGAAGTGACAGGCAGGAAAAATAAAACGTCAGCGTGTTCAACACGCTCTTGCGTTCTTCCTTGAGGAAATGCAGCAATAGGAAGCCCAATGCAGCCGTCATCACCAGCACCGGCATGGACTCCTCGCGCCAAAAAAACTGCATCGCCGTATTCCAGAAAGACATCGTCATCCCTTGTATTTTACCGCGTGCATTCTACACCATCGAACATGTAGCAAGCCGCCGAGGTCGGCGCCAGAATGCCCATGCATCAGTACGCTTCAGGCAAATGCTACGCACCTCTCGCTCGCTCAACACATCCACCTGCAATTTCTCGATATCACCCGCACGCAATGCCTGCCACAAAGGCTGCACATAGCCAGTCTCAAAATTCTGCAAAGCCGCGCGCCAGCTCTCCAGATCACCGCGCTGCAAGGCCGCGCGCAAACCCGTCCAGACCAGCAACTGATCGTCCTGTGCCAGCACAAGCTTCCCGCCCCAGAGCGAAAATTTCGTCCCTATTGCCGCCGCCAGCATCTCGCCCAACACCTCATCCGAACTGACGCCGGCATAACGTGCTTGCGGCTCAAAATTACCATTCCCCCACAACCATAAACTATTGACTGGCAGCGCACCGCGCACCGCGCGCGCCTCATTCACCGGATGAGAGAACAACAACATCTGAATCTCGTTGAACAACTGCTGCCAGCGCGCACCCTCCTCCCCATCGGGCAACACACCGCGCACATCGCGCCCGCACGCCTGCGACAAGGGCACGGTGCGCACAGCAGGCATAGCGCTCAGCCGCACATACCAGCGCTGCGGATGAGGTGCGACAAACTCCATTCCCTGCCCGGAAAAATGCTCATTCAACGCCGCACACAACTGCGCCGCCTCTTCCGACTCCACCGCATTCACAGGCTGCATCACCAACTGCGTGCGCTGCAACTGCATATACGCAGGATCGGCGCGCACCCAACAACCTTCAGCCAACCCGTCAAACATCGCCGAAATCTCAGCCACCGGCGCACCAACCACATCCGAGGCCGAAAACAAACTGCACAAAAAAGCTTCCAGCGACAAATCCTCATGCCGCCGCGAAGTAACCTTCCCGCGCACCAATAACCGCTCCAGAGCAGGCAGCAACAAGCCCGCCGTAACTTCGGCAGCTATATCTTGTGGAAGGAATAAATCGGGGATAACCAAATGGACGGTGTTCATGGCGCGGAGTTTACCATTTACCTCAAGGCGGACGATTGCGCCAGCTAGCAAAGTAGACAGGTTGACAGACGGCTCAGGCAACTCATAAAGTCCTGCCACTCACAACCGCCAGCCTACAAGACGCTGGGCGAGAACCAGAAGACACAAGGAAGACTGGATGGACAAGCTTCAACGCATTTACAAGCTGCACCGCCTGATTTCCTCGCGCCGCCATCCTGTCTCGCGCAAAATACTGGAACAAGAACTCGAATGTTCGCGCGCCACGGTCAAACGCATCATCGAAGACTTGAAGCTATATTTCAACGCACCGCTCGAATATGACCGTGAGCGCAACGGCTACTACTACGACACACAGGATGAACACACTTTCGAATTACCCGGCGTATGGTTCAACGCCGCCGAACTCCACGCCCTGCTCGCCACCCAGCAACTGCTGGCACAACTGCAGCCCGGCCTGCTCGACAGCCACCTCAAACCACTCAAAGAGCGCGTCGAAAAACTGCTCGCCAGCGGACAGCACGGCAGCGACGAAATCACTAAACGCGTCCGCATCCTGCGCATGGCCGGACGCGACACCTCCGGCGAACATTTCCAGACCGTAGCGGGCGCACTATTGCAACGACAGCGCTTGGTCATCCACTATCACGGACGCAGCGACGACACAGAAACGCGGCGCGAAGTCTCGCCGCAACGCCTCGCCCATTACCGCGACAACTGGTATCTGGATGCATGGTGTCACCTGCGCAACGAACTGCGCACCTTCGCGGTGGATCGCCTGCGCGACGTAAAGACCCTGACGAAGCGCGCCAAAGACATCGCCGAAAAGGAACTCGATGCCCACTTCGCCACCGGCTACGGCATCTTCGGCGGAAAACCCAAACACACCGCCGTCTTGCGCTTCACCCCGCAACGCGCCCGCTGGGTCGCGGAAGAGCAATGGCATCCACAGCAGCAAGGACAAATGCTGGAAGACGGCAGCTACGAATTGCGCCTCCCCTACTCCGACCCGCGAGAACTGGCGATGGACATACTCAAACATGGGGCGGAGGTGGAAGTGGTCGAGCCGGAGGCGTTGCGGGAGATGGTGATGGAGCAGTTGCGGGGAGCTCTGAAGAAATATGGGGAATGATGGGGTAAGGCTCAGGATTTGAGCTTGTGGGTATGGATAATGAAAGCTGGCACAGATTCTAGGGGTAGCCATGAGCGCAGCGACGACTGAGATAGCAACCCCTGAGCAACGGGAGGAAACCAGATGGGCACGCAAAACCTGGTTATCGGCAGTCGAATTGCGCACCCGCTGCACGGGGAAAGGTTGGAAGCAACGATTGCGTGGTTGAACGAGAGTCACAATCCTTGGGAGAGGATTGGGGGGGAGTGTAAAAAACTGCTGGCAAATAGCGATCTGAAAGAACTCTTTCCCGGTATTTTTGTACTGGCAACAGACGGAATGTATCGGCAAGACATCGGCCTGGTTATGGGCGAAGCTTTATCTGCCGCCAGCCTAGCTTCCTGATTATGGCGTACAATATGACCACTATTTTATGACCATGGAGAACGAGATGGAAATTTCAGCCGGTGAATTCAAGGCCAAGTGCCTCAAGCTAATGGACAACGTCGCAAGCACCCATGAACCGCTGGTCATCACCAAACACGGCAAACCCGTTGCCATGATGGTGCCCGTGCAAGCGGAACCCGCCACGCCACTGTTCGGCTACATGGCGGGCACGGCAACCGTGCGCGGCGACATCGTCGCGCCGCTCGATGTGGAATGGGAAGCGGACAACAATAAGGACGCTGCATGACATCCTCTCCCACTCGCCTCCTGTTGCTGGATACCCATGTCTGCTACTGATCCAGATTACATAGCGGTTAGCTACAGACTCCCACTCGCCTCCTGTTGCTGGATACCCATGTCTGGCTCTGGTTTGCCTTGGGCAATGCCGAGCGCCTGGGTGCGCCGATACGCAAAAAGATCGAGGCGGCGGCGCATGGCGGCAAGCTCGCCGTATCGGTAATTTCGGTTTGGGAAATCGGCATGCTGGAAGCCAAGGGACGCATCGTCCTCGGGATGCCCTGCGAAAAATGGCTGGCAACCGCGCTCGCCTTGCCCGGTTTGCGACAGATCGGATTGGAACCAGAAATCGCTATTGCCAGCTCACGCCTGCCGGGAGAACTCCACGGCGACCCGGCAGACCGCATCCTGACAGCCACGGCCAGGGCGCGCGATGCAGTGCTGGCGACGGCGGATGAACGCTTGTTGGAATATGGCAAAGCGGGGTTTATGCGGGTGCTGGATGTGAGGTGAAAAATGAAGAAAACTTATTGCCTTGAAGTCAGCGGCGATTTCGCCTGCTTCATTCGCCCGGAAATGAAGGTTCAGTTGCGGCAAATTTGCCTGCCACTTCCGGTTGGTAGATACAGTTCAGCTACAAGCAGTGCTATATCCCCGGCTGGATAACGCCGCCGTCTCGCAACTGCTGGATCGTAGGGAAAGGTTGAAGGCGGTGATTGCGCGGTTGGCGGAGAGCGGTAATCCTTGGGACAGGGTTGGGGTGGAGGTGAGATGGATGATGTGAAATACATGAAGGCAAAAATTTTTTCCCACAGTGCAAATGGTGCTGGAGTTTGGCATCCACTTGTCCAGCATCTAACCGGCGTCGCAAATCTGGCTAAGGATTTTGCTGAAACGACCACATGGCATAATGAAGCGCAATTAGCTGGATTGCTGCACGACCTTGGCAAATATGCGGACAGATTCCAGGCAAGGCTGCACGGACAGGATTCCGGCCTCGACCATTGGTCACAAGGCGCTTGGCTTGCGTTGTCAGAACATCGCGCCATTGCCGCAGCCTTGGCGATACAAGGCCATCATATCGGCCTGCAACAAGGGAATCCAGATGCTTTACGGCGACTGAACCCACTCACTCTTTCGCAGAATCATCCCTTGCGGCTTGAGTTGAGTCACCCAGACGCTGCGGAACAAAAGAAAAGAGCCGAAGCGGATGGGCTGGTTTTTCAAAAGCCAGCAGTAACCGCCGTATCGGCAACCAAAGTCGAGCAGGCAATCACCTCCATGCTGGACGTGCGTATGCTTTTCTCTTGCTTAGTAGATGCCGACTTCCTGGATACAGAGGCTCACTTTGATGGAGATGCCGACGGCAAACGCTTTCTGCCAGAGGGGCCAAAACTGGACATCATGTCGGCTTTATCCGCACTCGATAACTTCATGAATGCTGCGATACGAAATGGCAACCAAGCGGATGAAAATGTTTTGCAAGTGCGGGAGAAACTTTGGCAGGAGGCGATCAACTCGGCCTCGGCCCCCCATGGTCTATTCACCCTTACTGCGCCAACTGGCTCAGGAAAAACCTTGGCAATGCTCAAGTTCGCACTGAAACATGTTGCGGCAAACAAGCACTTGAAACGCATCATACTGGTTGTACCGTTCCTAACTATCATTGAACAGACTGCCAGAATTTATCGGGCGATCTTCAAGGATTATCCCGAGAACTTTGTGTTAGAGCATCACAGCATGGCGGGCTTGGGATGCGAGAGCGCAGCAACCGATGCCGAAGACAACAAGAAGAATGCAAGTGAGCGGCAGCGCCGTTTGTTATCCGAAAACTGGGATGCGCCGATTGTGCTGACCACCAATGTGCAGCTACTTGAATCGCTGTTTTCCAATCGACCTTCGTCCTGCCGCAAACTGCACAACCTGATGGACTCAGTGATTTTATTCGACGAGGCGCAAAGCCTGCCGCAACATCTGGCTGTGCCGACGCTGGCAGCGTTGTCACATCTTTCTAAGGCTTACCGTTCCAGCGTGGTGTTTGCCACAGCCACACAACCCGCATTCGACACCTTGCATCAAGCCGTAGCCAAAGAGGCTGCAAGCGGCTGGCAACCGAATGAGATTGCGCCGAATAACCCAGACATGTTCAGCCAATTGGAACGCGTCAAAGTCCGATGGCCTGAGAATGGTGAAAAAACGTCATGGGATGCGTTGACCAACAAACTACGCGAAGCAAAGCAAGTGCTATGCGTGGTCAATCTCAAGCGCCATGCCGCTGAATTGCTGGCAGCGTTGAAAGATGCGGATGACGTGTTCCACCTCTCCACTAACCAGTGCGCCGAGCATCGGCGCGCAGTACTGGAAAGCGTCCGCGCAAAACTAAAAACTGGGCAGCCATGCCGGTTGATCTCCACCCAATGCATCGAGGCTGGGGTGGACCTCGATTTCCCACTGGTCTATCGCGCACTGGCTCCGCTGGAATCCATCGCCCAGGCTGCCGGACGCTGCAACCGCGAAGGGCGCATGAATGCACAGGGAAAGCTGGGAGAAGTGATTGTGTTCGAGCCTGAGGAAGAAACCACCCGGCGTTGCTATCCAACCCACGCCTATTATCAAGCTGCCGAAAAAACGCGGACGCTACTGAAAGTTCATCACGGCCAGTTGAACATTAACGACCCCGAGCTGTACCGCGAGTATTACCGGCAACTCTACGACTTGACCAAGCCGGAAAGCCAGAACGAACGATTACGCGAGGCCATCACCGCGCGCGACTTCGCCGAGGTGGCGCGGCTGTACAAGCTGATAGATCAGGATGCCATCCAGATACTCGTGCCGTGGATGGACAAGCTGGATGAATTTACCGCTCTATCGGAGGAAGCCGAGCGGCCGGGCATATCGGCGGGATGGATGCGCCGCGCCCAAGGCATGGCCGTCAGCATTTATCGTCCGCAGACCGGACATCCTGCTGGAAGCGTATTGATCCCGGCAAAATTAAAGCGCGGCGGCGTATCGGATGAATGGTTCATCCTGCAAGACCCACAAAGAACGTACTATCACGCAATACGCGGTCTGCAATTGCCGCAGTCCGAACAAATTTTCATCGCTTGAATCAAGGAGAGCACATGGCAAACGGAATTCATACGCTGGAAGTCTGGGGAGACCTCGCATGCTTCACCCGCCCGGAAATGAAGGTCGAGCGATTTTCCTACCCGGTCATCACGCCATCCGCCGCACGCGGAATTTTCGATGCAATCTACTGGGATGGCATCCGCGAAAAGCGCGGCAAGGAAAGCGTGATGAAGCCCTATTTCCACTGGCAAGTGAAACGCATCGAGGTTCTGGAGATGCCGCGTTTTATCGCGTTGCGCCGGAATGAGGTCAAAGACAAGGTTCCCGGAATGCAAACCCTCAACAAGTGGATGAGTGGCGATGAGCCGCCCGAGCCAATTTGGGCAGACGGTAACAAAGAAGAACTTGGAACAGACCAGAAAGGCCGCACGCAACGCCAAACCATGGCGCTAAAGAATGTTCATTACCGCATCACTGCGCAGATCATTCCCAAGTCAGGATTCGCACAGGATTATGGCAAATTCAACAATCTGTTCGAGCGTCGCGCCAAACAAGGGAAGTGCTTCCAGCAACCTTACTTCGGCTGCCGTGAGTTTCCGGCCTTCTTTGAGTATGTCGAGGCCGGGAAAAATGCCGCAGGCAGTCCAGTCAATCTCGATCAGCATCTTGGGTTCATGCTCTACGACGTGTTCGACTTGAGCAAAGACGCGGTGAGCGAAAAAGACAAGCCGTTCATTACGCTATTCGATGCATATGTGCGCAACGGTGTGCTGGATGTACCGCCGTTTGATAGTGCCACCGTTAAAAAGCCGGGGAGGAATTAGCCATGTTGCAAGCGCTAATGGAATACGGCAGCGGGCTTGACTCCGAACCCGGCTTCAAAACACGGGAGGTGCGGTGGTGCATTGAGTTGGCTGATGATGGGCGGTTCTTGAACGTACTGCCACTAGGCGATGGCAAGCGAGGGGAAATGCAACCGCGTTGCCCTGACATGCACAATATGAATGCAGGGGGTAAATCCCATTTTCTGGTGGAAACGGCACAGACCGTGGCTTTGCTGTTCAAAACAAATGAAGAAGAAAAAACCATTGCCAGAGCCAAGGAGAAACAACAGTTCTTCATTGATATGCTGCGCAAGTCAGCAGCATCTTGCGCCGAGTTATCAATCATTGCGAACGCGCTTGATAACCCAGAAAAACAATTGGAAATTCGCAATGCACTTGCGCAACACAAAGCCAAACCAACGGACTGGCTGGGATGGCGGGTATGCGGTTCCGACCCGCGTAATAACGAAGCCATACAAATATGGTGGCGCGACTGGCGTAAATCTGATTTGGGTGGCCGTTCTGAATCAAGAACACAAAATCCGGCAAGCAATTCTATGGTGTGTTTTCTTACAGGTGAGCAAATACAGCCGTTGGCCACTCAACCCAAAATAACCGGCTTATCAGGTGTCGGCGGCCTTGGTATGGGCGATGTCATGGTTGGTTTTGATAAGGCTGCATTTGGATCATATGGATTGGAACAGTCCGCCAATGCTGCGATGGGAGCCACGGCAGTGCAGCAATATGTGGATGGGCTGAATGATCTGGTACGCAGTCATTCGCGCAAGCTCGCCAATGCATTGGTAGTTCACTGGTTCAAAGAACGTGTCGCACCGGAAGACGACCCTCTCGAATGGCTGAACGGCATTGAATCCGAAGATGCAACCAAAGCATCCGCCCATATCGCCGCGCGTAATATGCTTGATGCCATTCGTGGCGGGAAGCGCACCGACTTGGGCAGCAATCACTATTACGCGATGACAATTTCCGGTGCATCGGGGCGGGTCATGGTGCGCGACTGGATGGAAGGCCAGTTCGAGAATTTGGTGGAAAACATTGAGGCATGGTTCTCTGATCTTGCCATTGCGAAAGATGCAAACAACACGTTGGCTTTCGATCCAAAGTTCTATGAAATTTGCTTGGGTTTGATTCGGAATGATCGGACAAAGTCCATTTCCAAAAATCTGGAGCAACTCCCCGCACCAATAGCCGCCACTTTGTGGAAGGTTGCCATACAACGCCTGCCTATTCCACAACCGTTGATGGCGCAGGCATTGGCGAGATTCCGTGCCGATCTCATTAAGGACGAACCATTCAGCCATGCCCGTATGGGGCTTATCCGAGCCTATTTTTTTCGACTAAAACCAGGAGGTGACACTGCCATGACTGCATATCTCAACCCAGACCACCCAGCACCTGCGTATCACTGCGGGCGATTGCTGGCCATTCTTGCCAACTTGCAACGCGCCGCGCTGGGCGATGTGGGCGCTGGCGTGGTGCAACGCTATTACGCCTCCGCCAGCCAGACACCGGGATTGGTGATCGGACGGCTCGCCTCCAACGCCCGCAATCACTTGGGCAAGCTTGATGGCGGGCTGGCATGGTGGTACGAAGGACAGATTGCCGATGTGATGTCCCGCCTGGGCGATGCCGCACCGCGCACCCTCGATCTCAACGGCCAAGGGCTATTCGCGATTGGCTATTACCAGCAGCTTGCCAAGCTGCGCACTGGCAACAAACCCACTGAAACCGACCAAGGAGAAAAGCAATGAGCGCCATCCAGAACCGTTATGAATTCCTCTACCTGTTCGATTGCGAAAACGGCAATCCAAACGGCGACCCGGATGCCGGAAACAGCCCGCGTATAGACCCGGAAGACATGCATGGATTGGTGTCCGATGTCGCTATCAAACGGCGGGTGCGCAACTACATTCAGACGGCCTATGACAACAAAGCGCCCAATGCTGTGTTTGTCGAACATGCGACCAACTTGAACAAGCAGATTACGGCTGCTCACGAAGCAACTGGCGGCGCTCCGACTGGCGGCGGAAATAGATCGCAAGTTGAAAAGGCTCGTGGCTGGATGTGCGAGCAGTTTTTTGACGTGCGTACTTTTGGTGCGGTGATGTCAACCGGCCCTAATGCCGGACAAGTACGTGGCCCAGTGCAAGTTGCTTTCTCTCGTTCTATTCATCCTATTTTACCAATGGATGCCTCCATCACGCGCATGGCAGTTGCCGAGAAAGTGAGCGGGGCAAAGACTGCCGCCGATTATGAAAAATGGGAAAGCGAACAAGAAGAAGATAAGCTTCGCACTATGGGGCGCAAAGCCCTCATCCCCTACGGACTTTACGCAACAAAAGGTTTCGTTTCCGCCAATCTGGCAGAAGGAACCAAATTTTCCGACGACGATCTTGCCCACCTTTTGGAGGCCTTGCGCAACATGTGGGATCACGACCGCTCCGCTTCCAAGGGCGTGATGTCCTGCCGTGGCCTCTATGTGTTCAAGCATGTCGGCACGGACAGCGATGCAAACCAACGCGTTCGCCAAGCCAAACTCGGATGCGCGCCCGCCCATCGCTTGCTGGATTTTTCTACCGACTTGCGTCCGCAGGAAAACGCCATTATCGAAATTACCAAGCGTGAAGGATTGGCAACCTCGCCGCGCGCATTCTCCGATTACAAGGTGACGATTCACCAAGACAGGTTGCCCGCCGGTGTGGAGTTGCTGCCCTGACAACTGGGGGCAACAATTCGGTTGCTGACGAGGGCGAGTCCATCAATGTCTCCGCCCTCAACCAGTACACCTATTGTCCGCGTCGCTGTGGCCTGATTTATCTGGAAAGCGAGTTTTCGGAAAACATCCACACCTCGCGCGGCAACGCCGAGCATGAGCGTGTGGACAAATCAGGCTGGATCACAACGCACGAAGGCGCACGGGCGGAATATGCCCTGCCGATATGGTCGGATCGTCTCGGGCTGGTGGGCAAGTGCGACGTGGTGGAATTCTGGCCGGATGGCGGTATTTATCCGGTGGAGTACAAACACGGGGCGCGCAAAAATCGGATCAATGATGACCTGCAACTCGCCGCGCAGGCGATGTGCCTGGAAGAGATGTTCGGCAAGCCGGTTACCGCTGGCGCGATCTACCACCACACTTCGCGGCGACGGCGCGAGGTGAAAATCACGCCGGATTTGCGCCAGCAAGTGACAGACACCATCGCCGCCATCCGCACCATGCTGGCAATCGGTAAGCTGCCGCCACCGGCGAACGATGCGCGCTGCAAAGAGTGTTCGTTGAGCGATATTTGCCAGCCGCAGGCGATGGCAGCGAAAGATGAGCAACGCATCTTGGCAGATGATTTGTTCGAGGTTGATGAGTGAATGCGCGGGATTCACTGCCGCGTTCATGCTTCGGCCAATTGGTTAAAACATGGGTTGCGGTTATCCGTCTGCAACTTATAATGCCAAGGCAAACAAAGGAGAAATCATTATGGGATATGCAGACATCATCGCTCGGGAAGCCAATTCCCTGCCCGCAGAGAAGCAGGCTGAGGTGTTGGATTTCATCGAATTTCTCAAGACGAGACAACACCGCGAGGAGGAAACCTCTGCTCCAATGTCAGCGGAGGAAATCGAAAGGTTCTTCCGCAGCTTCAATGTGGACACCCGCAACTTAAAGTTCAGCCGGGAAGAAGCCAATGCCCGCTAAAAAGGCGCAAGGAGAAATTATGCAGGCACAAATAGTCGCTCCGCGTATTCGCGCCGGGGATATTGACGAGGAAAATTTGTTGCGGCAGATCGTAGATGTGATCGTCCGTGAAAGCGCACCGGAGGCGATTGTGCTGTTTGGTTCCAGGGCTCGCGGTGAAGCGCGCACCGATTCCGATATTGATTTGCTGGTGATAGAGAAAGAAGCTTTCACTCCCTCGCGCAGCCGCCGCAAGGAGGTGGCACGTCTGCACATGGCATTGCGCGGGTTGCCCCTGTCTAAAGACATTCTCTTGTATAGCCGGTACGAGTTCGAACATTGGCGGAATTCTTCGAGTCATTTGATCGGGAGAGCAGGACGTGAAGGGCGGGTGTTGCATGGCCGACTTTAAACATGCCCGCGCCATGTTGCGTATGGCGCACAAAGATTTCAATGCGCTGACGGGGATGCTGGACAGTTCCCTGTTCGCCGATGAAATTTTCGGGTTCCATGTCCAGCAGGCGATAGAAAAAGGATTGAAAGCCTGGCTCTGCGCCAGTGGTGTGGATTACCCGCCCACTCACGATCTGGCGCGCTTGCTGACTCTGCTTGAAAAGACTGGTGCGGATGTCGAACAATTTTGGCCGCTGATTCAGTTCACCATCTTTGCGGTTCAAGCACGTTACGAGGACGGCTTCACCGATCTGGATGAGCCGCTGGCGCGATCCCTTGAAATCGAAAATGTCCGCGTCTTGTTGGCAGCAACAGAACAAGCCATCGCGCAAAAAGTATCTGCGCCGTAGTCCTAATAAATATCCAAGGAATCTTTTATGGCTGATTTGCAGAAAATAAAGCGCATCCCGCTGGCAGCAGATACCGAACCGACCGACGAGGAATTATCAGAGGTAATGCGCGAAGCTTTGGATTTGGCAATGGCGCGCAAGCAGGTATCGGATGATTGGATGAGGAACAAGTTGGCTGAGGCGGTTAAAGATGCGCGCAGCCGGGACGCTGCTCCAACAGCATAATATCGAACGAGCAGCCATAAATGGCCCGCCAGATACTCAATACACTTTATGTGATGACACCCCACTCCTATCTGCACCTGGAGAACGACACCCTGCGCGTGGATGTCGAGCGCGAGAAGAAGATGCAGGTGCCGCTGCACCACTTGGGCGGCGTGGTGTGCCTCGGCAACGTCATGCTCTCCCCCGCACTGATGCACCGCTGTGCGGACGATGGCATCAGCCTGGTGTTGCTGGATGGCAACGGGCGTTTCAAGGCGCGGCTGGAGGGCGCGGTTTCCGGCAACATCCTGCTGCGTCAGGCGCAGCATCGGCAGGCGAGTGACGCTGCTTTTGCGCTGAACGTGTCCCGCGCGATGATTGCGGGAAAACTGCGCAATTCACGCCAAGTCTTGCTGCGCGGTGCGCGCGAAGCTGCCGACGAAGCGGATGCGAAGACACTCACCGCAGCGGCGACCGCGCTGCGCGCCTCCGTGCGCAACCTGCCGCCGGCTACCAATCTCGACAGCGTGCGCGGCATAGAAGGCGATGCGGCCAAGGTTTATTTCTCCGCATTGAATGGCATCATCCGGCGCGATGCACGCCCGCATTTCGGCATGGATGGCCGCACCCGTCGCCCGCCGCGCGACCGTATCAACGCGCTGCTCTCGTTCTTGTATTCCATGCTGATGAACGACTGCCGCTCCGCGCTGGAAGCCGTCGGCCTCGACCCGCAACTCGGCTTCCTCCATGCCGTGCGCCCCGGTCGCGCCGCGCTGGCGCTGGACTTGATGGAAGAATTCCGCGCCATCATGGCAGACCGATTGGTGCTCACGCTCATCAATCGCGGACAAATCAGCAAAAGTGATTTTGTCGAACGCGAAGGCGGCGCGGTCTTGCTCGAAGGCGATGCGCGGCGCGCGGTGGTGATCGCCTATCAGGAACGCAAGCAGGAGGAAATCACCCACCCGCTGCTGGAAACAAAAATGCCCATTGGCCTGCTGCCGCAAATTCAGGCGCGTTTGCTGGCTCGCCACATTCGCGGCGAATCCGAAATGTATCTACCATTCCTGGCGCGCTGACATGCTCATCATCGTAGCCTACGACGTATCCACCGAAACCAAAGAAGGCCGCCGCCGATTGCGCCGGGTAGCCAAGGTTTGCGAAAGCATCGGCCAACGCGTGCAGAATTCCGTATTCGAATGTCGCGTAAACCAAATGCAATACGAAGAGCTGGAACGCAACCTGCTGGCCGAAATAAACGAAAAAGAAGACTGCCTGCGGTTGTATCGCCTCACTGAACCTGTAGAATTACACGTCAAAGAACACGGCCATTTCAGGGCCGTGGATTTTGAAGGGCCGCTGGTAATATAAAAACGAGTTCACTAAAACCAACATGATGAAGTCAACACCCCCCCAGCGAGACCTCCAACTGCGCGAACCCCAAGCACCGTCCCAAACCCGGCGGGTTCGCGCATGCCCCAATATATTGTCTACAATGGTTTTTTTATTGAAGATAGCAAGATTGCACGAAACCTTGAAGGCGAGCATTCGAGGTTCGCGCAAAGTTCGAAAAATAGCGTTTAAAGTCATGGCGCTATGATCGGGTGGGGTAGCGCTCGCACTCCGGTGCGAGCGAGGATTGAAACGATTCTTGTTGAACCACCATGGCCGTGTTCTTTGGGGGTAGCGCTCGCACTCCGGTGCGAGCGAGGATTGAAACCTTAAGTCTGGTAGCTAAACGTTTCCAGT
>JBBQXA010000023.1:0-23791 GCA_038210095.1 Burkholderiales bacterium | reverse complement strand
GATGCCATCGCTGCCGACCTAGCCGCGAAAGGCTTGGGCGAGAAGAAGACCCAGTTCCGTTTGCGTGACTGGGGTATTTCGCGTCAGCGCTATTGGGGTTGCCCTATCCCGATCATTCATTGTCCGACTTGTGGCGATGTGCCAGTGCCGGACGACCAGTTGCCGGTGGTATTGCCTGAGGATGTCGTACCGGACGGCGCGGGCTCTCCGCTGGCGAAGATGCCATCATTCTACGAATGTAACTGCCCCAAGTGTGGCGGCGCGGCGCGGCGCGAGACCGATACCATGGATACCTTCGCGGAGTCGAGCTGGTATTACGCGCGTTACGCCAGCCCAAACTGCACCACAGGCATGGTGGACAAGGCCGCTGCCGCGCACTGGTTGCCGGTAGATCAATATATCGGCGGCATCGAACACGCGATTCTGCATCTGTTGTATGCGCGTTTCTTCCATAAACTGATGCGTGATGAAGGGTTGGTGCCGGGTGACGAGCCCTTCAAAAATCTGCTGACGCAGGGCATGGTGATTGCGCCAACTTTCTATCGTGAGGGCGAGAGCGGCAAGAAGCTGTGGATAAACCCCGCTGAGGTGGATGTGGTGATGGACGATAAAGGCCGCCCTACCGGTGCGACGCTAAAGTCCGATGGCAAGGCTGTCGTCATCGGCGGCACCGAGAAGATGTCCAAGTCCAAAAACAACGGCGTCGATCCGCAGGCGATCATCGACGAATTCGGCGCGGACACAGCACGCCTGTTCATGATGTTTGCGGCTCCGCCCGACCAGTCACTGGAGTGGTCGGATGCGGGTGTGGAAGGCTCGTTCCGCTTTCTCAAGCGGGTCTGGGGATATGCAGCACGCTTCTCCGGACATCTTGCCGAGAGGCAACTTTTGATTGCCGAGATAAGCGAAATCAAATTATCTGAGAAGATCGGGGATACATCGCAACAAGATATTCGCCGAGGTATCTACTTGGCTTTGCAGCAGGCTAATTTCGATTTGGGCCGCAAGCAACTTAATACCGTTGTTTCTGCCGCTATGAAGCTGCTTAATTTGCTTGAAAACGACCAGCTTGTTTCTGTGACAGGGGGAAACCTTCCGCCGGTTATGGGTTCAGGTCCTGTAGCAGAGGAAAAACTTGCAGCCACATTGATGCAAGAGGAGAGATATCGTTCTGCAATTATCGCTGAGGGGTTTTCTATTTTGCTGCGATTGCTCTCGCCCATTACCCCCCATATCTCGCAAACTTTGTGGAAAGAGCTTGGTTATGGAGACGACATCCTTGAGGCTCCTTGGCCCGAAGTGGATGAAGCAGCGCTGGTGCAGAACGAGATCGAGCTGGTGATACAGGTGAACGGCAAGCTGCGCGGCAGTCTGCTGGTGGCCAAGGACACCGACAAGGCGACGCTGGAGCAGCTTGCGTTGGCGCATGAAGCGGTGCAGAAGCAATTGGCGGGAGGTATGGCGAAGAAGATCATCGTGGTGCCGGGGCGTCTGATTAACGTAGTGATCTAGTTGGGAGAATAGGATGCGCATCACAAGTAGGATGATGGTCGTTGCCGCGGCGCTAATGCTGAGCGCCTGCGGTTTCCATTTGCGCGGACAGGCCGAATTGCCGTTTACGTCGCTGTATCTGGAGGCGCCCGAGTCGGCCTTTACTGCCGAGTTGCGTCGCACCATGGAGGCCAATCACGTAAAGCTGGCGAACTCGGCGAAGGAGGCCGATGTGGTGCTGAACATCGTGTTCGAGCGTCCCGAGAAGAAAATTCTGTCACTGGCCGGAAACGGAACCGTGAGTGAATATCAGTTGCTCTATACCGTTTCATTGCGGGCATACGACAATCAGCGCAGGGAATGGATACCCGCGATGGAAATGCAGCAGTTGCGTAATTATTCCTATAACGACGCCGCTATTCTGGCCAAGGAGAGTGAGGAAGCGCTGTTGAATCGCAGCATGCGTACCGACATGGTGCAGCAGATCCTGCGTCGACTGAGTCACGCCTCGCCCCAGCCGCAATAAAACATGCAGATCAACAGCGAAGATCTTCCGCGTCATCTCGCCTCCGGGTTGAAGCCGCTGTATGTGGTGCATGGCGATGCGCTGTTGCTGGCGATTGAGGCGGCGGACACCATCAGGGCGGCGGCGCGTGCGGCCGGTTACAGCGAACGCGAAACGTATGTTGCCGAACAGCATTTCAAATGGGCCGAACTGCGCAATAGCGCACAGAGCCTTTCGCTGTTTGCAGACCGCAAGGTAATCGATCTGCGCATCCCGTCCGGCAAGCCGGGCATTGAAGGCGGGAAGGCATTGCAGGAGTATGTCGCGGATATGAGTCCGGACATACTCACGCTGATTTCTCTGCCCAAGCTGGACTGGACCGTCCAGAAAAGCCAGTGGTACGCCGCGTTGGAGCGAAATGGCGTGATGATTCAGGCGGACGATATTTCCCGCCCCGCGCTGCCGCGCTGGATAGCTGGTCGTTTGAAACGGCAGGAGCAGAGCGTGGATGAGCTCACGCTGGAATTTCTGGCGGATCGTTGCGAGGGTAATTTGCTCGCGGCGTATCAGGAGATACAGAAGCTGGGGCTGCTGTTTTCGGCGGGCGAGCTGTCGTTCGATCAGGTGAAAGACGCGGTGATGGACGTGGCGCGTTACGATATTTTCAAGCTGTCAGAGGCGATGCTGGGCGGTAATTCGGAGCGCTATGTGCGCATTCTCGAAGGGCTGCGTGCCGAGGGCACCGCTACAGTGTTGGTGCTGTGGGCGATCAGTGAAGACATCCGCACACTGGGCAAGGTGCTGCAGGTGGTGCAGCGCGGCAGCAATATCAGCAGCGCACTGCGCGACATGCGGGTGCGCAAGGACAAGCAGGCCTCAATCGAAAACGCGGCCCGTCGCTTCAAACCACAGCATATCGAACGTGCGATGCATCAGGCCGCGCGGGTGGACAAGACTATCAAGGGCTTGAGACAGGGCGATGTATGGGATGAGTTGCTGCAACTTGGAATGAAGTTCGCAACCCAGTCTGGGCGGGCAGCCCGATGACCCAGGTGCTGCTGGTGTTTACCAATTTGCCGGATGCCGAATCCGCCGCAAGTTTGGCGCGAAAATTAATCGAACAACGGCTGGCGGCCTGTGTGAATCGGCTGGCACCGTGCACCTCGACCTATCGCTGGGAGGGGGCGGTTGAGACTGCTGCCGAAGTGCCGCTGCTGATCAAAACCACGCACGCGGCGTATCCCCGTCTGGAGCAGGCAATACGCGCCGCGCACCCCTACGAGGTTCCCGAAATTGTTGCCATACCGGTGACGGCTGGGCTGCCCGCTTATCTGGCTTGGGTGGAACAGGAAATAAGTGAGGAATAATTCATGCGTTTTGTAATGCTGTTGTTGTTAAGTTTGATGTCTTCTGTCGCGAGTGCGGACAGCTTCCTAGATCGCCTGCCCAGCCTGGGTGGCGCGAAGCAGCCAACCTTTTTGCCGCCGGATCAGGCCTTCAGCGTGCAGGTGCAGGTGCGCGATGCGTATACGCTGCAGGCCAATTTCAGCGTGACCGAAGGCTATTATCTGTATCGCGACAAGATTACGCTGACCAGCAAGAATGCGGGTGTGCGTATCAAAGCGGTGAATTTGCCGAGCGGCGAGATGAAGCAGGATCCGTCGTTCGGCAAGGTCGAAGTATTTCATCATTCGATACAGGCTGAAGTTGAACTGGAGCGCATCACCGATGCGGCAACCAGCATCACGCTCGAAGCCAGTTACATGGGATGCAGCGAAAAAGGCCTGTGCTATCCGCCTATTAACAAGACTCTGCGTATAGATCTGCCCGATGCAAAGACCGGCCTAAACGAATTGGCGTTGAGCGAGGCACCGTCCCCGGCCTTCATCAAGCCCATGTCGCAGGATGAGAATTCAAAGATCGCGACATTGTTTGCCGGCGGAGACTACTGGCTGATCGTGTCCTTTTTCTTTGGCGCGGGGCTGCTGCTGGCGCTCACGCCCTGCGTATTTCCCATGATACCCATTCTGTCCGGCATTATCGTTGGGCGCGGTCACAAAATCACCCGTAGGCATGCCTTCATGCTGTCACTGGCTTATGTGCAGGGCATGGCGATTACTTATGCTGCCGCGGGTGTGGCAGCGGGCTATTCCGGCAATCTGATTTCCAATGCATTGCAGACCCCCTGGGTGTTGGGCAGCTTTGCCGCGCTATTCGTGATTCTGTCTTTGTCGATGTTCGGTTTCTACGAATTGCAAATGCCCGGCGCGTTGCAAAGCAAATTGACGAATGCCAGCAACAAGCTGCACGGAGGCCATTTGTCCGGCGTGTTTCTAATGGGGGCGTTGTCGGCGATCATCATGGGGCCTTGCGTGGCCGCCCCCTTGGCGGGCGCGTTGCTATATATAGGCCAAACTCACGATGCGGTACTGGGCGGGGTGGCGTTATATGTGCTGGCATTGGGTATGGGGGTGCCGTTGCTGCTGATTGGCAGCTCGGCAGGCGTATTGCTGCCCAAGGCGGGCGCATGGATGGAGGCGGTTAAGCGTTTCTTCGGCGTGTTGTTGCTGGGACTGGCGATCTGGATAGTTTCACCCGTAATTCCGGTAACCGCGCAGATGCTACTTTGGGCGGCGCTGTTGATTTTCTCCGGTATCTATCTGCGTGCGCTGGACCCGCTACCGCACCATGTCGGCGCGGCGCGCAGGATGGTAAAGGGAGTGGGAATACTTGCCCTGCTGCTTGGCGTGGCGTATCTGATCGGCGCATTGTCGGGATCGCGTGACATGTTGCGCCCGCTGGGCAATATTGGACGGGCAACCGCAGAGACAACCGCGACGCTGAAATTCTCCCGTGTTGCCAGCATTGCGGAGCTGGATGCAAGCATTGCCAAGGCGGGCGGGGGGATGGTGATGCTGGATTTTTATGCCGATTGGTGCGTGTCTTGTAAGGAGATGGAGCGTTTTACCTTCAGTGATGCCGAAGTGCAGGCGAAGTTGAAGTCAGCAGTGTTGTTGCAGGCAGACGTGACAGCCAACAGCGCGGAAGATAAGGCTTTGCTTAAACGCTTCGGCTTGTACGGTCCACCTGGAATTTTATTTTTCGATGCAAAAGGCGTGGAATTGAGCAATTTTCGTGTGGTGGGCTATCAGGACAGCACGCAATTTCTAAAAACATTGCAACGGTCAGGCTTGTGACGCTAGTAAAATCTTCCGTCATAAGCTCGGAAGTCATCCTGCCCAGTCATTTATGATGAACTTTCAGGCTACACGGACCATTTAATTATTTTATGCAATTACCTCGAAAAGATAGACAAACTTCCCTAACTTGCGGCAAACTGCGCCCATGAAAAACATTCTGGTGTTGCACGGACCCAATCTGAACCTGCTTGGAACACGCGAGCCGGGTGTGTATGGTCATGTCACGTTAGAAGAAATTAACCGCAAGTTGGCTGCAATTGCGACAGAAAATGGCGCAACTTTGAATTCATTTCAGAGCAATGCCGAATCGGCGTTGATTGATCGTGTGCAGCAGGCTCGGGAGGACGGCACCGAATTTATTGTAATTAATCCGGCGGCATTTACTCATACCAGCGTTGCGTTGCGCGACGCACTAGCGGCGGTTGCCATCCCGTTTATTGAAGTACACCTTTCCAATGTATACGCCCGTGAAGCCTTCCGCAAAGAGTCGTTCTTCTCTGATGTTGCGATCGGTGTCATCAGTGGGCTGGGTGCATCGGGTTACGAATTTGCAGTGCGCCACGCGCTGAACCATAAAAACTGATTTTTTAGGAGGACACCATGGATTTACGTAAGCTCAAGACACTAATCGAACTGGTCGAAGGCTCCGGCATCGCCGAGCTGGAGATTAGCGAGGGCGAAGAGCGTGTGCGCATTACTCGCACCGTCGCGGCATCACAGCATATTGTTGCCGCAGCTGCACCGCAGGCCGTTGCTGTTGCCGCTCCCGCCCCCGTTGCTGCTCCGGCGGCTCCAGCCGAGGCGGCTGCTCCGGAAGGTCATATCGTAAAGTCACCAATGGTGGGCTCGTTCTACCGTTCGGCTTCGCCCGGCTCCAAGGCGTTTGTCGATGTAGGTCAGACCGTAAACAAGGGCGAGACCCTGTGCATCATCGAGGCGATGAAGCTGCTCAACGAGATCGAGGCTGATCAGGGTGGCGTCATCAAGGCCATTCTGGTTGAAAATGGCCAGGCAGTAGAATTCGGCCAGCCACTATTCGTGATTGGGTGATTTGCGCGTACGGATGCCGGAAGCGCGGAGCCATGCCGGCCCGCATTTTCTGGTAACTAATCTGCTGCACCAATTGCTGCGCGTACTCGCGTCGTACCAAATTCGGAGCATATAAGTCATGTTTGAAAAAATCCTGATTGCAAATAGAGGAGAGATCGCTCTCCGTATCCAGCGTGCTTGTCGTGAACTGGGTATCAAGACCGTGGTGGTGCATTCCGAGGCGGATGCCGATGCCAAGTATGTGAAGCTGGCCGACGAGTCTGTCTGTATTGGACCGGCAGCATCGAGTCAGAGCTATTTGAGTATTCCCGCTATCATCAGTGCCGCGGAAGTCACCGATGCGCAGGCCATCCATCCTGGCTACGGCTTCCTATCCGAGAGTGCGGACTTCTCCGAGCGCTGCGAGAAATCCGGCTTCGTGTTCATCGGTCCCCGTGCCGAGACCATACGCCTGATGGGCGACAAGGTTTCTGCCAAGATTGCGATGAAAAAAGCGGGCGTGCCTTGCGTGCCCGGTGTGGAAGGTGCTCTGCCGGACAATCCGGCCGAGATCGTCAAGATTGCACGCAGTATCGGTTACCCAGTCATCATCAAGGCGGCGGGCGGCGGTGGCGGACGCGGTATGCGCGTGGTTCATACCGAAGCAGCGTTGCTCAATGCGGTGACCATGACCAAGACCGAAGCGCAGGCGGCATTCAACAATCCCATGGTGTACATGGAGAAGTTTCTGGAGAACCCGCGTCATATCGAGTTCCAGATTCTGGCCGATCAGCACGGTAACGCGGTGTATTTGGGCGAGCGCGACTGTTCGATGCAGCGCCGTCATCAGAAGGTCATCGAAGAGGCGCCGGCGCCATTGTTGAATACGCGTCTGCGCAACAAGATCGGCGAACGCTGTGCCGAGGCTTGTCGCAAGATCGGTTATCGCGGCGCGGGCACCTTCGAGTTCCTGTATGAGAATGGCGAGTTCTTCTTTATCGAGATGAACACGCGCGTGCAGGTCGAACATCCGGTTACCGAGATGATCACCGGCATCGACATCGTGCAGCAACAAATTCGCATCGCGGCGGGCGAAAAGCTGCCGTTCAAGCAGCGCGACATCCAGCTCAAGGGGCATGCGATCGAGTGTCGCATCAACGCCGAACATCCCTACAAGTTCACTCCCTCGCCGGGTAGGATTACTTCTTGGCATGTACCTGGCGGCCCCGGCATTCGTGTCGATTCGCATGTGTACGCCAGCTACTTCGTGCCGCCACATTACGACTCGATGATAGGCAAGCTGATTGCATACGGTGACACTCGCGAGCAGGCGTTGGCGCGCATGCGTACCGCGCTGTCGGAAATGGCGGTTGAAGGCATAGATACCAACATCCCGCTGCACCGCGAGTTGATGCAGGATGCAGCCTTCATGAGCGGCGGCACCAGCATTCATTATCTGGAAGAGCGGTTAGCCGAACGCAACAAGGGCAAATAATTCCAATCCCCTGCACCGGTGATGCCGTGTTGTCTTCCTTGCTCACTCCAAGTCGTGCTATATGCACTGTCAGTGTCGTTCACGCGTCGCCGCCTTGCCGGATATTAGAAATGGAACTGGAATAGATGCCTTGGCTAACTCTTATTATTGAAACCGATGCCGAGCACGCCGAAGCGCTAAGCGAGGCGCTGTTCGAGCAGGGCGCGTTGTCGGTCGATTTGCTGGATGCTGATGCGGACACCCCGGACGAGCAGGCCATTTTTGGCGAGCCCGGTGAGCCGCCGCCCGGCGTTTGGCAGCATAACCGCGTTAGTGCCCTGTTCGATGCTGACAAGGATGTGCTTGCCGCATTGAGCGCTGCGGCGGCCGCCATCGGACTCGCGCAACTTCCCGAGCATCGTGTCGAAACGTTGGACGACAACGACTGGGTGCGTTTGACTCAGTCCCAGTTTGAACCTATACCCATCTCGTCTCGTCTGTGGATAGTGCCGACTTGGCACACCCCCAGCGATCCCGATGCAATCAACATCGTGCTCGACCCCGGTCTGGCCTTCGGCACCGGCAGCCATCCCACCACCCGCTTATGTTTGCGCTGGCTGGATGAAAACATCAAAGGCGGCGAGACGGTTCTGGACTACGGTTGCGGCTCCGGCATTCTCGCCATTGCCGCGCTTAAGTTTGGTGCCGTTCACGCCGTAGGCATCGACGTTGATGCGCAGGCGGTAACGGCGAGTCGCGACAACGCGGCGGCCAATCAGGTCGCGAACGTGGAGTTTTTCCTGCCCAACGATACAACGACCGGCAACTATGATGTGGTGGTCGCGAATATCCTGACCAACCCGCTGCGCATGCTGGCGCCGTTGTTGGCTGGCGCAACCCGTCAGGGTGGGCGCATCGTGCTATCCGGCATACTGGAAGAGCAGGCACAGGATGTAATGGCGATTTATTCGCAATGGTTCGACCTGAACACTCCGGTATTCGAGGATGGCTGGTCTTGCCTGTCGGGGACGAAGCGCTGATGGACGGCACTACCCTCTGCCCTCACTGCGACACACGATTTCGCATCGCGGGCGAGCAATTGGCCGCACATCAGGGCATGGTGCGCTGCGGAAGTTGCATGCAGCCTTTCGATGCCCGCCCCGGTTTCATCCCGGATCTGCCCGACCCTCAGTTGGAATTGCCCATTCTGGAGGAGCAAGTAGTTCCTGCCGAGGCCAAGGAGGAAGCGGCGGTGGCCGCAATGTCAGCAGCAGAGCCTTCCGAGCCGTTCGATAGCGGCGAGCAGGTACCGGCGGAATCGGTAGCAACAGAAGTGACGCAGGTCGAACCCGCTGAGGATGAGCTAGCATCGGAGGAGCAGGCAGAAGTAACTTCCGAAGGCAGTGCAGAAACGGTTGGCGAATACGATGGCGCGCTAGATTTCAGTTTGCCGCACAGCGACGAGCAGTCAGCCGAGGCCGCAGCAGCAGGTCAGCCGCGGGTTATCCCATCACCGATGACACTTGAATCGACGGAAACGGATGAGGATGAGTTGCCACCCCCGGCAAGAAGTCGGCGCTGGCCTTGGATTCTCGGTTCGTCCCTGCTAGTGTTGCTGTTGATCGCGCAGGCGGCCTATTTTTTTCGTGTCGAACTGGGTTCGAAATTGCCTGGGCTGAAACCCGCGCTGGTCTCCTACTGCAAGCTGTTGAATTGCAGCGTTCCGCTGCCACAGAAGGCTGATTTGATGAGCATCGAGTCTTCCGAGCTGGAGGCAGACCCCAAACTGGACAACCAGATCACCCTGGTCGCATTATTGCGTAACCGTGCCGAATATACGCAGGCCTTGCCCAGCCTCGAGCTTTCACTCAATGATACCGAGGACAAAGTATTGGCTCGTCTCGTCTTCAAACCAGTTGATTACCTTCCCGCAGGGAAAATGGAAGCTGCAGGTCTGGGCTCCAATCAGGAGCTTAACATTCGCCTGCATCTGGACACCACCGAGCTGAGGCCGACGGGATATCGGCTGGCGTTGTTTTATCCGTAGTAATTCCAGTATTTCTTCGTACCACTTGCGGTGCTGCGCGAATATGCTCGTTGACATATAACGTTCAGCGTAATACCATGCGCGTCATGATCAAGACATTCTCCTGTAAAGATATGCAGGCATTGTTCGAGGGGGTGAGTCCGCGCCGTTTTCGGGCGATCCAGACAGTGGCCGAGCGCAAACTGACGCAACTGGATGCCGCTGCCACGCTGGACTTTCTGCGCGCTCCGCCGGGCAACCGGCTTGAAGCCTTGCAGGGAGACCGCAAAGGGCAATGGAGCATCCGCGTTAACGATCAATGGCGAGTCTGTTTCAGGTTCGAAAACGGTGACGTGTTCGATGTCGAGATCGTCGATTACCACTGATCAGATAGATTTTGAAAGGAAATGCGACATGGCAAAGAACGGTATGCGCCCGATACATCCGGGAGAAATTTTGCGCGAGGAATATCTCGCGCCCATGGAAATGAGCGTGCACGCGCTGTCTCAAGCGTTGCGCGTGCCCGCGACGCGCCTGCACGAAATCGTCAAGGAGCGCCGCTCGATTACGCCCGACACCGCGCTACGGCTGGCGCGCTACTTCGGCACGGACGCGCAGTCCTGGCTGAACCTGCAAATGAGCTACGACCTGAAAATCGCCGAGGCGGAGTTGAAGGACAAGATCGAGCGCGAAGTAGAGAGGATGGAGGCGTAGCGTAGATGCTGCTTTGATGATGGGCAATGAAGAAATATCAATAACGACAGTGCATACAGGGGGTATCGATGTCTTGGCAAGACTTTGAGGAGCGCGTCAAATATATTTATTCGACCCTACTAAATCTACGGGATGAGGGTGTTGTGGTGTCTCGGAATACCTCCATTGTTGGGCGCTCCGGCGCTACACATCAAATTGATGTTTATTGGGATTTTACGAGGGCGGGAATAAGACATCGAGTTGCTATTGAGTGTAAGGATCATCAAAAGCCAATTGATAAGGGTTACATTCAGGAATTCCATGCAAAGCTAAATGACATCGGAAATGTTGTGGGGCTTGTTGTAGCAAAAAATGGATATCAAGAAGGTGCCGAGATTTACGCTAAGCATTACAACATCGAAACAATCACAATTGACCAATTACCTCATATGGGGCAGTTATTGGGTTTAAGACTTAGTGTGGTTGCATTGCCAGATTAAACCTATGTGGGTGAGCCATTTTGGACAATCATGGAGCTGCGCAACGGCACAATAACGGGGTCGTATTTTATAACCCCCAATGGTAATGGCGTACCGCACGTGCCCCTTTTCTATTCAAAGCTACATGCAGAGCGTGCTTTTTCAGAAGCGCAACTTGATAAAACCCAATGGGCGATACGCGGTCTCCCGCGAGCTTCGTTACGTGCGTTTTCGGCAATGCTGGAACTATTTGAGCGCCGAGGACAAGGTGCAATGTTGGCATTCCTTCCCCCGGGGGCGCGTGCTGATGCAGAATTTATTGCATTACCCTTGACGCGTCATGATCTGATGAACGAATACGTTATACCAATTGCATAATCGAACGTAGGATGTGTTGAGCAACGCGATACCCATTACATCGTTCGTGTTGGGTATCGCTATGCTTTAGCAAGCCGGGGACACTCCATTCAGAGGCTCGGTTTAAGCACCATCAATCCGTAAACGATCAGCATCGAAGGAAAAGCCAGCATGCCCAGCCGTACCCAAAGCAGCGCGTAACGCCAATACTGCTGAGGCAGTTCGGTCCGGTTGTCCGCTGCCTCTCTTGCCATTTTTGCCATCCGTATCTGCAACCACACCACCGGCAACCACCATGCACCGGCCAGAATGAACAGGATGTAGGTTGCCATCAGCCATGTCTCGGTCGGCGAGTAACCCACCATCGAGACCAGAACAAATCCGCTGAGGGGCTGAATAATGACGGTGGGTGTGGTGAACCACCAGTCCGCCCTGACGACCAGTTTCGACACTTCCGCAATCGCCGCTACGTTGCGCGTGCGGTTGATGAAATACAGATAGAACGCACTGCCGAATCCGACGCCGACCAGGGCGACGCTGGAGAGGATGTGCAACCATTTGATTAGCAGATAAGTGTTCACGATTTCTTCTCCTCGTATTCGTGCAGCAGCCAAAGCAGCATCAGGATGGGCAGGTTTTTCAGCACCGGGCCGAACGGGTGCAACCAGTACGCGGGCAGGCAGCAGGCGATGATGGCGCTGTAGCTCAGCACCAGCGCCGCCTGTATCCGCCACAGCAAGCGGGAGGGGCTGGCCAGCGTCAATATCCCCAGCAATATGTCCAGCGAAGCCGAGCCGTACAGCGCAAGCAGCGCGATGTTGCCATACAGGCCGACTTGCTCCAGCAAGCGCAGGCTTTCTTGTTGTGGATAGATGCCCAGCGATAGCAGACCTGTCGCCAGCCAGACTGCGGCAAGCGTGTAACGGATCAGTCTGAGGTCTCGGGCTTTCATGACGCACCTTCATGGGCGATGAACTCGCGGTAACTTCGCGGCATGCGTCCCAGCAATTTCGCGAACCGCGCGGATGCCGCAGTGTTGTCTGCGGCAAGCATGGCGTG
This sequence comes from Burkholderiales bacterium, assembly GCA_038210095.1. Lineage (GTDB taxonomy): Bacteria > Pseudomonadota > Gammaproteobacteria > Burkholderiales > Gallionellaceae > Gallionella. The sequence continues at coordinate 11,478 of JBBQXA010000023.1, read as the reverse complement.
AGTGTCGCTGCATAAGGGGCTGGCCGGGATGTAGTCGCCGACCCTGGCGGCGAACTGCACCATGAACGCGGGCATCGCCACATGCCATGCGGGAGGGTGCTGCAATTGCTCGCGGTAGCTCTCCAGCATGCCGCGCATGGTGGTCGCATCCGCGCCGACGGCATTCACGGTCTGACTGCCCGAGTCTGGATTTGCCAGCCATTGCGTGACGGCGGCGCAGATGTCGTCGATATGCACCGGCTGCAAGGTTTGCAGGCCGCCCATCGGCAGCACATGCAGGGGCAATCTCGCCAGTTGCCGGAACATTTGCGCGCTCGCCCCGTCTTCGCCGTAGATCACCGAAGGCCGCAGGCATAACCAGCGCACCCTGGGCGGCAACGCCTGCAACGCTCGTTCGGCCACCAGTCGCGTGGCGAAGTACGGCACGTCTACGCCGCTATCCACACCCAGCGCCGACAGATGCACGATGCGTTCCACGCCCGTGTCCGCGCAGGCCGCGAACAGCGCCATGGGTGTCTCGGCATGCAGCTTCTGCATCGGATTGGCGCGGCTGTCGCGCAACAGCCCCACCGCATTGACGACGGCATCGACGCCTTTCAGACGCGGCAACCAGATTTCCTTGCTGCCGTCATTGCGAAAGTCCACGACGATGTCATCCGCCTCGCAGGGTTTGCGCACGGCGCGAATGACGGCGTGTCCCGCATCGCGTAATGTGCGGGTCAGATGCCTGCCGACGAAACCTGTTGCACCGCAGATGAGGATTCTCATGATGGCTCTCCCGATTTCGGTGCGACCGTTTTCCACACGTTGTGCGCGACGAATAGCACGGTTAGGAGTACGCCGGTCAAGGTCAGGATCAGCGTGATGCGTATCGCTTCGATCCAATGCTGTGCGGTCGCGCTGTAGCCGAAGATCAGTACCAGCATCAGCGCGCCGCTGTAGGCCAATATGTCTGCGCTACGCAGCCAGAACTCGGCGCCCGCCTCCGATTTGCACAGTGCGACGATGACTTGCCGGGTGGTGCGGCGCAGATAAAGCATGGCTATCGCAACGACAACGACGGTAAACAGCAAAGTAGAGAAAAACAGGATAGGGTCCATGATGATGTCCTTTTGTCGTGAGTCAGATCGAGCAGCGGCCTGCACTGCAACGGCGGCTGCGTTTGAATGCGCGCCGGGCCTGGCATGTGCCGAGCAACTTGAACAGCACTGGCATGCCCGTCCATGTGAGGAGTTGCCGGTGGCGCGCGACCCACGGATAGATACGCTCCATCACCGGTCGGGTGAATTTCCCGCCCCACAGGCTGGCGAAAGCGGACATGCCCACCGTGCGATAGAGCAGTTCGAAGGCGGGGACACCCTTGATCCATGCGCCCAGGTTATCGCTCACATGCAGCCGCGCCATCATGTCCTCGCGTGTGATGCCATTTTCACGAAATGCTGCATCGTCGAAATCGGCGGCGGAACAATCGACCAGCATCAAATGCTGTTCCGAGTCATGGGCCTTGATAGCCTGCATCTCGCTGCTGCACAGGCGGCAAGAACCATAGAAGTAAACCGTCAGCGGATATTGCTCATTCATCACAACCTCCATTAGTTACATTAATTTCTGTATAGACAGAAATATACGGGCAAAAAAACACCCCCTCACTTTGGCAGCAACAGATTCTGGATCTTCGCTCCCAATTTCATCACTTTCATCAGCGTGGCCGGATCGAGCTTCAGCATCTGATCGCCCCAGATGGACAGGGACTCCATCAATGCCAAGGTTTCCTTGATGCGTTGCTGAACTGCGGCCTCCTCCTTGCTCAATTCTTCGCTGGACAGGCAATCGCGCAACACGGTGATGGTCGGATCAAACTCCCGTTGTTTGCGTTCGCTCACCACGGTGCGAAACAACTCCCAGACATCGGTGGACGTCGCAAAATGATCGCGCCGATCACCCATGACGTGCACCATGGAAATAAGCTTCCAGTTTTGCAATTCCTTGATGCTGTTGCTCACATTCGAACGTGCGACTTCCAGCGTTTCGGCGATCTCGTCGGCGGGCATCGGCTTCCCGGCCAGATAAAGCAAGGCATGGATTTGCGAGACCGTGCGATTGACGCCCCACTTGGAGCCCATCTCGCCCCAGTGAAGAACAAAGCGCTGCGCTATTGGATTCAGTTTCATGGCCGCAGAATAGCTACGTCTGCAATTTCTGTCAATACAGAAATTGCAGAAACTTTATGTTCACGTTTGATTTGTTCATCGCACCTGATTCGGTATAATACGTCCGCCGTTGAAACCGATTGGGAGAGCGCATCCAAGGATGCCGCCGAAGGCGCAACACCCGTAACCGCTCAGGCTCACGAACCAACCGGAACAGGCAAATCTGGAGAGTGTCATCGCATCGAATTCGCATAGCGAATCTTTCGCTTCCTTGCCCATTTATGGGAGAGGTATGGGAAGAGGGTGCAGTTGACCACCGAAGGGGCACACGGCATAGGCCGTAATCTCTCAGGTACCGAGGACAGATGGGGCGCAGCACGATTTCGTGCTGCGCCTTTTTATTGCGCTGAATTTAGAAACTCAGCGATTTCCGAAAGCGAATATGACGACTCTCAAACAAACTCCTCTGAATGCAGCTCATCGTGCGATGGGGGCAAAGATGGTGGATTTCGGCGGCTGGGATATGCCGGTGAACTACGGCTCGCAGATCGACGAGCATCATCAGGTGCGCAACGACTGCGGCATGTTCGACGTATCGCACATGCGCGTGGTGGATATCAAGGGTACGGGAGTGCGCGACTTCCTGCGCTATCTGCTGGCGAATAATGTGGACAAACTGCAAGTGCAGGGAAAAGCGCTATATTCGGCGATGTTGCGACCTGAAGGCGTGGTAATCGACGATCTTATCGTCTATTACATGTCCGAAAACTGGTTCCGTATTGTGGTAAATGCGGGTACGGCAGACAAGGATATCGCGTGGATGAAGGAGCAGGCTGCGACCAGTGCGCCGCAGCTGTCCATCGTGGATCACCCCGATCTGGCGATGATCGCGGTGCAGGGGCCAAATGCGCGTGCCAAGGTGTGGGAGGCAATGCCCGGCAGCCAGTCCTTGAGTGAACATCTGGTTCCGTTCAGCGCGGTAGAAACGGGTGCGATGTTCATCGCCCGTACCGGCTATACCGGTGAGGACGGTTTCGAAATCATGCTTCCAGCCAAGGCGGCTCCCTTCTTCTGGGCGACGCTGGCGGAAGTGGGCGTGAAGCCAATCGGCCTCGGAGCGCGCGATACCTTGCGATTGGAAGCTGGCATGAATCTGTACGGGCAGGATATGGACGAAAATGTCGGCCCGTTGGAATCCGGACTGGCTTGGACAGTTGATTTGAAAAGTGAACGCGACTTTATCGGCAAGGCTGCATTGCTGGCTAATCCACCGAGCAGCAAGCTGGTCGGACTGGTATTGCTGGATAGGGGTGTACTGCGCGGGCACCAAAAGGTACACAGTGTGAACGGCGAAGGCGAAATAACCAGCGGCAGTTTCTCGCCCACGCTGGAAAAATCCATCGCACTGGCGCGCGTTCCAAAAGAAGTGCAAATCGGCGACAGCGTACAAGTTGCGATCCGCGATAAAATGCTTACGGCGAAAGTGGTGAAGTATCCATTCGCGCGCAATGGCAAAGCAGTAGTGAGCCTCTAGTCGTTAGCGGTTGATTAAAACCGCGCAGCGACAAAATCGACTTACGTCTAACAACTAACGACTTGGAGAATTACATGAGCATCCCAGCAGACTTGAAATACACCGCCTCCCACGAATGGGTAAAGACCGAAGCCGACGGCTCTGTCACTATCGGCATCACCCAGCATGCGCAAGAATTGCTGGGTGATATGGTATTTGTTGAAACGCCAGCCGTGGGCCGTAAGCTCAAGGCCAAAGAAGAGGTCGCGGTAGTGGAGTCGGTGAAAGCCGCTGCCGACGTCTATGCTCCGATATCCGGTGAAGTGACTGCCGTCAATGGCGATCTGGACAGCACGCCGGAGATGATCAACGAAAATCCCTATGGCGCATGGATGTTCAAGATGAAGCCAGACAGCGCAGCTGATGTCGCCGCGCTGATGGACGCCGCGGGCTACCAAGCGCTGGTGGATAGCGAAGCACACTAAAAGCTGGATAGAGGAGCGGGGATTGAGGAGCGAGGAAGTGCCGCTCCCTGATTAATATGACGCTCCTCAAGCTTCTGACGTAAATCCCAAACCCTCGATCCCCAATCCTATGAAGACCGACCAATTTGTAAATCGCCATAACGGCCCGAACGCGCATGATGTACAAGTCATGCTGGACAAGATCAACGCGCCGTCACTGGACGCGCTGATCGATCAGACTGTGCCTGCGGGTATCCGTCTTGCAAAGCCGCTCAACCTGCCCGAGGGCATGTCCGAGCATGCCTATTTGCAACACCTGCACGGCATTGCGGCGAAGAACAAGTTGTACAAGACCTACATCGGTTTGGGTTACTACAACACCATCCTACCCGCGGTAATTCAGCGCAATATTCTTGAGAACCCGGGCTGGTATACCGCTTACACCCCCTATCAGGCGGAAATCGCGCAGGGCCGATTGGAGGCGTTGCTGAATTTTCAGACCATGATCACCGACCTAACCGGCATGGAGATCGCAAACGCGTCTCTGCTGGATGAGGCGACGGCGGCAGCGGAAGCGATGACCATGCTATACGGCATGCGAACACGCGACGATGTGGCGGCGGGTAAGAGCAGCTTCTTCGTGTCGCATGAGTGCTTCCCGCAGACCATAGAGCTGTTGAAAACCCGTGCGAAACCGCTGGGAATAGAGCTGGTAATCGGCGACTTCAAAACGCTGACGCTGAACGACCAGTTGTACGGGGCGATGCTGCAATATCCGACTGCCGACGGTACGGTGCACGACTATGCCGACTTTGTGAAGAGTGCAAAGCAGCATGGCATGACGATTGCGGTGGCGACGGATATTCTAAGTTTGGTGCTGCTGACGCCGCCGGGTGAATGGGGCGCGGATGTGGTGTTCGGGTCGACCCAGCGCTTCGGTGTGCCCATGGGCTACGGCGGCCCGCATGCCGCCTACTTTGCCTGTCGCGATGCGCACAAGCGTTCGATGCCGGGACGCATCATCGGCGTGTCGGTGGATGCCGACGGCAACCCCGCGTTGCGCATGGCGCTGCAAACCCGCGAGCAGCATATACGCCGCGAGAAGGCGACTTCCAACATCTGTACCGCACAAGCGCTGCTGGCGATTATGGCCGGCATGTATGCGGTGTATCACGGCGCAGAAGGTTTGCGCGGCATTGCTCGCAAGGTGCACCTGTCCACGGTTGCACTGGCGGCAGAATTGAGCAAGCTGGGCTATCACTTGAGCAGCGGTGCATTCTTCGATACGGTAAAACTGCTGCATACCGATAACGTGAAGATTCATGTACTGGCCGATGCGGCGCAGATCAACTTCCATTACGCCAACGACGGTCTGACGATATCGCTGGACGAGACGACGACGACCGACGACCTGAATGCGATTCTGGCGATATTTGCACAGGCCGCAGGCCAGCCCGCCCCCTTGTTAGCCGCCGCGCAGATCGCCGGGCGCGTGATGGCGTTCACGCCGCGTGAATCGGCAATTCTGACCCATCCGGTGTTCAATCGTTATCACTCGGAAACCGAGATGATGCGTTATATCAAGCGGCTGGAGAACAAGGATCTGTCGCTGACACATTCGATGATTTCGCTGGGCTCCTGCACCATGAAGCTGAATGCGGCCTCCGAATTACTGCCGCTGACCTGGCCAGCGTTCGCTAACGTGCATCCCTTCGTACCGTTGGATCAGGTCGAGGGCTTTCAGGAGTTGATTGCCGGACTGGATACGGCGCTCTCCGAAATCACCGGATTCGCGCAGATGAGTTTTCAGCCCAACAGCGGCGCGCAGGGTGAATATGCCGGATTGCTGGTGATTCAGGCTTACCACCGCTCGCGCGGTGAGAGCCAGCGCAATGTGGTGTTGATCCCGTCCTCGGCGCACGGTACCAATCCAGCCAGCGCGGCGATGTGCGGCATGAGCATCGTGATCGTGAAGTGCGACAAGAACGGCAACATCGACGTGGACGATGTGCGTGCGAAAGCGGAAGAACACAAGGATGATCTGTCCTGTTTGATGGTGACTTACCCCAGCACGCACGGCGTGTATGAAGAAAGCATCAAAGACATTACCGCCATCATCCACGCGAATGGCGGACAGGTTTACATGGACGGCGCAAACATGAATGCGCAGGTCGGGCTGACCAGTCCCGGCAATATTGGTGCAGACGTGTGTCACCTGAATCTGCACAAGACCTTCGCGATTCCCCACGGCGGCGGCGGCCCGGGTGCCGGCCCTATCGGTGTCGCGGAACACCTCACGCCCTTCCTGCCGTCGCACTCGGTGGTGAAAACCGGCGGCACGCAGGGCATCCATGCGGTGTCCGCCGCACCTTACGGTAGCGCGCTGATCCTGCTGATTTCCTACGGCTACATCAAAATGATGGGCGGAACCGGACTGACCGAGGCAACCCGCTTGGCGATCCTGAATGCGAACTACATCAAGGAATCATTGAAAGATCATTTCCCGACGTTGTACAGCGGTGCGAACGGACGCTGTGCGCACGAGATGATTCTCGACTGTCGTCACTTCAAGCCTGAGGGTGTCGAAGTTGCCGACATCGCGAAACGTTTGATGGACTTTGGTTTCCACGCGCCGACGACTTCCTTCCCGGTGGTGGATACGCTGATGGTGGAGCCGACTGAAAGCGAATCCAAGGCCGAGTTGGATAGATTCTGTGCAGCTATGATCGCGATACGCGGCGAGATCGAAGACATCATCGCGGGGCGTGTAGACAAGAAGAACAACGTCATCAAACATGCCCCGCATACTGCAAAATCGGTGGTGACCAGCGCTTGGACGCGCAGCTACACGCGCGAACAGGCGGCTTATCCGCTGGAGTGGGTGCGCGACAACAAGTTCTGGCCTGCCGTCGCACGTGTGGATAATGTCTACGGCGACAAGAATCTGATCTGTTCATGCCCGCCTATCGAGTCTTATCTCTGAACAGTCATTTTTCCGTAATCCTGACGTAATAATCTGCACGCACAATGCGGGCAGATTAATTTTCAGGAGCCCAACGGTGAAGAAAAATAGTGAAATTTCCAATCTCAACTGCTGGTGGGACGCTTGCGCTCAGGGTGGTTTTCGATGTGAGGTATTGTACGAATTCGTAAAAGACTCGCTCGAATTCCTCAATCTGGATACCGGCGTTCCACTCTCCCTTGCGGCAGATGGCGGCATGTCCGAAGTAACGATCTGATAGCTCGTTTCGTAAAAATTGCCGGCAAATTTCCATCCTGCGCTTGAATCAGGCACCGACTACTGCATAGTCCGGCGCATGCCTGTAAGATGTAAAATCTGGTTATCCCGGATTGTCCATTAGAGCGGAAGTTCTTGTAGGAGCGTGCCCTGCACGCGAACCGCACGCAGGGCACGCTCCTACAAATGTCGTTGAGATGACTAATGGGCAATCTCGGTTTATTCAGACAGAAGTCTGCTGCGGCTCTCCGCCGCGATCCCGCTACCAGTGCAGCGGACCGGAATTTCTGCCATTACCATCGCCGGTGCGCCCAATTTTGCCGTAGGCGATGTGCGGGGCATGACCTAGCTAAGCTAGAGGCTGTTCCTGCTTATATCATCAACTCATGGGTACGATATGAACATGCAAGCTGAAAACTGGCACACATTGGACGGCGCGCAGGTTGCGCAAAAACTGAAAACCGATGCCCACTCCGGCTTGAGTGCAGCGGAAGCAGCGGATCGATTGCAGCAATACGGGCCTAATCGCCTGACCCCTGCGCGCCGACGCGGGCCGTTGCTGCGCTTCCTGCTGCAATTTCACAACGTGTTGATTTATGTATTGCTGGGCGCAGCTGCGGTGACAGCCTTGCTCGCTCACTGGATCGATACCTCCGTCATCGTCGGTGTGGTGGTCATCAATGCCATCATCGGTTTTCTACAGGAGGGTAAGGCGGAAAAAGCCATGGATGCGATCCGGCGCATGCTGTCGCCGGAAGCCACGGTGCTGCGGGAAGGTCGGCGCACGGTCGTCGCCGCGGATACGCTGATCCAGGGCGACATCGTGCTGCTGCAATCCGGCGACAAGGTGCCTGCCGACCTGCGCCTGTTAAGTACCAAGAATTTGCGCGTCGAAGAAGCGGCACTCACCGGCGAATCCACCGCCGTTGAAAAGAATATCGCCTCCGTTGCTGCCAAGGATTCGCTGGGCGACCGCACTTGCATGGCTTATTCCAGCACGCTGGTGGTATACGGACAGGGGACAGGCGTGGTCGTAGCAACGGCCGACGACACCGAAATCGGTCGCATCAGTGCGATGCTGGAAGAAGTGCAAACACTGACGACACCACTGCTGCGCCAGATGGAAGGCTTCGGGCGCTGGCTTACTGGCGTGATCCTGGTCCTTGCCGTGGTGAGCTTTATGGTCGGATGGTTGGTGCATCACTTCGAGATGTCAGACATGTTCATGGCCGCAGTCAGTATGGCGGTGGCAGCGATCCCCGAAGGTCTGCCCGCCGTTATGACCATCACGCTGGCGCTGGGCGTGCAGCGCATGGCCAGACGCAATGCTATCGTGCGGCGCTTGCCTGCGGTCGAAGCACTGGGTTCGGTCACCACGATATGCACCGACAAGACCGGCACACTAACCAAAAATGAAATGACCGTGCAGCGGGTCATCACCTCAACTCAGGTCTTCGATGTGAGCGGCACCGGCTATGCACCCCACGGCGGATTCTCGCTGGAGGGGCGGGAAGTGGATATGGCGACGCAGGCACATGCATTCGAACTGCTAAGAGCGGGTCTGCTGTGCAACGATGCCGCGCTGCATGAAAGCGACAGTATCTGGCATATCGCGGGGGACCCGACCGAGGGCGCGCTGATTCCGCTGGCGATGAAGGCAGGGCTGGATGTCCGCTCCGAACAAGAAGCCCTGCCGCGTAGCGACCTGATTCCGTTCGAATCCGAGCATCGCTACATGGCGACATTGCACCACGACCACGAGGGGCACGCCTTCATCTTCGTCAAAGGCGCCGAGGAGGAAATACTGGCGATGTGTATCCAGCAGCGCGGCGCAGAGGGTGACGAGCCGTTGGACAAGCCCTTTTGGCAGCGCAGCATGGCTGAGGCCACCGCGTCGGGACGACGTGTACTGGCGATAGCAATGAAGACCGCAGGCAACGGGCAACGCGAGCTCGAGTTTTCCGACATGCAAAGCGGATATACCCTGCTGGGTATGGTCGCCATCAGCGACCCGCCGCGCGAAGAAGTCATCGCCGCCGTCGCGGTGTGTAACGCAGCAGGCATACGCGTAAAAATGATCACCGGTGATCATGCCGACACCGCGCGAGCCATCGCCGCACAAATCGGCATCGGCAATGGTCGCGTACTCACCGGCATCGAACTCGACGCACTGGACGATGCAGCTTTGCAGCAAGCAGTCTGGGACGTGGACATCTTTGCCCGAGCCAGCCCGGAACATAAACTGCGGCTGGTCACCGCATTGCAGGCCAACGGCGAAATCGTCGCGATGACCGGCGATGGCGTTAACGATGCGCCCGCATTGAAGCGGGCCGATATCGGCGTGGCAATGGGTATGAAAGGAACGGAAGTCGCCAAGGAGGCGGCGGAAATGGTACTGGCGGACGACAACTTTGCCACCATCGCCCATGCCGTGGAAGAAGGCCGCACCGTATACGACAACATCCGCAAGGCCATCGTATTCATTACGCCCACCAACGGCGGTGAGGCCGCTATCGTACTGGTCGCGATCCTGTTCGGCATGACCATGCCGATTACCCCGTTGCAGATACTGTGGGTGAACATGGTCAGCGCCGTCACCCTCGCCCTCGCGCTCTCGTTCGAAAAGACCGAGGCAGACACCATGCTGCGCCCCCCTCGTGCGGCAAACGAACCCATCCTGACCGGATTCATGATTTGGCGTATTAGCTTTGTTTCCCTCCTGCTAGGGTTTGGCACGCTGGCCCTATTCCTATGGGTAATGGAGCGCGGCGGCGATCTGGAAACTGCCCGCACCGTAGCGGTCAATGCCATGGTAATAGGCGAAATTGCCTACCTGTTCAATTGCCGCTACCTGTTCGCACCTGTCCGTGGCTGGCAGGACTTCACTGGCAACCCCTATATATTGCTCAGCATCGCCGTCCTGATGGCTTTTCAACTCGCCTTCACCTACCTGCCCTTTATGCAGCAACTATTCGGCGTGGTCGCACTGGACCTAACCGCGTGGTCTTTGATTATGGGATTTGGCGTGATACTGTTTATCATCGTTGAGGCCGAAAAAAAATGGTTCAGTCGACGGGTGGAATGAGCGTGGTAAAAGCGATTGTCCACGCAGCGGCGGAACGCAAATAGACGAACAAACACAGATGAATTCAAGCTACTGATGGTGGGTGTGGAATTCATGCAACCGGCCTAGTGGCAGACTCCGGGCAGGCGAACGATGAGGCACGAAATTCCGACACGAATTGTAGATATTGGGAGTATGAGATGAAAATACTGGTAGGCGTAGATCTAACGGCGGCGACGGAGGTAGTGCTGAAACAAGCCGAACAGCTTGCACTCAAACTTGAAGCGGAAGTTTGGCTGCTGCATATCGGTGAGCCCGAGCCCGATTTCGTCGGCTACGAAATCGGGCCGCAAGGTGAGCGGGATTACATCGCAAAAAAATTCCATCAGGAACACCGCCAGTTGCAAGCACTAGCCGAGAACCTGCGCTGTGCGGGCATCGCCACCACGGCGCTGCTGGTGCAGGGTGCGACGGAAGAAATGCTGCTGACCGAGGCGGAAAAACTAGGTGTGGACATGATCGTGCTGGGCTCGCACGGACGGGGTGCGGTGCGCCAACTGATGCTGGGTAGCACCAGCGCGGGTGTGTTGCATAGGGCCAAGTGTCCGGTGCTGGTGGTGCCGACTAGAAGCAGGATTTAAGAATTGGGATTGAGGAGAGCGAAGCGAGGAGCCGAGAATTTAGGATTCAGGGCCGTGCGCTTGGATGGCGGTGGATCGGTCGCGTAACGACATGGCGAAATCTGGATGAAGAGAAAAGGCGCGGCGGTTACCGCGCATTTTTAGGAGCATGAATTTATCCGGAGTGAGTTTCTACCGCGTCAACGTTTGAATTAAGGGGCGCGCCACAGCGCGTCCCACTTGACTGCCGGGTTGGGCCTCTGCTCAATCATAGTGAGTCGGTACTAGCCTGAATTTTGCATAAAAAGGGCAGAAATGCATGTAAGTGTTTGATATAATTGCGGTTACCAAGCCAGCAATCCATAAAACACTAACAGCCTCTGCCCATGACGCATTCTACCCCAAACCAACTCCGTTTTGCCCCTTCCG
>JBBQXA010000022.1:0-24137 GCA_038210095.1 Burkholderiales bacterium | reverse complement strand
AATGTATCTGGCTAAGGGACGTAATTTTAAATTACTAGACCTAACGTAGAGTTAAGGGGCGCGCCGATTTTGGCGCGTCCCTCTTGAACGCCGGGTTGGGCTGGTTGCGCATCGTGACGCTAGTGCACCCCGTGGCACTGTTCGCAGAACGAAGAGAACCGGCACAGTCGTGGCCGGCAGGGACGAAGACCGATAACACGCGATACTGCAAACCGGCACGCTGTGAAGCAGCAGGGGCGAAGTTCGCCGGAGTGGCTATTGCAACCGATCGCGGGAATGGTGGACAAGAGGACAGTAGTAAATGAGTGCGCGGTGCTCGCATTACGCTGCTCTCGTGATTAGCGATTATCCAAGCGCCCAACGTTCAAGCTCAGGGGCGCTGCGCGGCTTTATCGCGCAGCGTCCCTTGGCGCGCAGTGTTAGGCTGCCAATTTGAGTTGGGGACGTGCCTCGTTAAAGCACTGATTTTCGCTTCTTCTTCCACAATTTGGACAGCGCGCACTTGCTGGCCACAATGCATCATCAATCCTACCGAAACGCTTTACATAAAGGGCACGACTATCAGCCCATGCTTGCTTGAGATTTTTTTCATCTTCTTCCCCTCGCATACCGAAGTAAGGGAAATGATGCAAAAAATACCCAAAAATCAGATTGCAATCCGCCGCATATTTTTGCGTGTCGAGAATGTGAAAATGCCAGAATTTATCCACGAACGAGGAAGGAACCATTGGGAAATCTGGATTTTCTAGACACAGAGTCAGATACCGTTTGTACTCGGTAGCAGCTTGCTTCGTGAACTCCAACGACCAGCCATATCCTTCATCCTTATCCATCACCTTCACCATGATGGGTTCCAGATCAAGTTCGTTAATGCTTCGATGACCTTCAAACATCTTTTTCTCCTTTGGTAAAAACTGTGGCTCACCAGAGAGCCTAACGTTAAATATACAGAACTATTCAAACATATGCAGGAGAGTACTCTGCATATGCACTCCTGACATATTGCAAGCTACTGATTCTAATAAGTAGCGGGATATTATCATGTCAAGTCCCCCTGCATACTCAACATCTCATGTACTTATGCTGCTGGAAGTCGTGCGTGAACGCATTCGCCACTGGCCGCTATCTGGCAGCCCGATTGATGGTACTGGCGGCCCGGTTTGGCCGACTTACTGACACTCAATCGCCCCATCCTGAACCCTGCTTTTTGCCACCCGTCACAAGCCACAGGCTAGCAGTCAGCCACTTCCCCCGCCACATTCTTCAGCATCATTCGTCGCAGCGTATCTTTATCCCAGCCATGGCATTCCTTGAGCGCGGTTAACCAAGTCAGTTTGCACAGGGCGGCGACCGCGATCATGTCGTGACTGTCGACGGAACCAACTTCGCCAACCCATGAGCCTGCTGCATAGGTGTTGGCATTCACGACTCCCGCCCGCACCTGGGTGCAGTTCACGATGACGACTCCGCTGCTGCCGGCTGCTCGCAAGGCCTGATAGATCGCGCCCCGCTCTGGATGCGCGGGATTGCCGGAAGGGAAATTTCCTGCGCCGTAGGATTCCAGTATCAATCCCTTGATTCTGGCGTCTTGCAGAATGTGATTCAGCATGTCTGCAATCACGCTGGATTGCGCCTGACAAAAGGCGGGAAACGCGGGAAAGGGTACAACGATGGCATCGTTAATACGCGCGTTTATCTGCGATAGCTGCTGCTGCAAGCGCGTTCGTGCTGCGTTATTGCTCAGGGCTATGGCTGGATCTATCGGTTGCGCCACGGGGCTATGCTCCAGCTCGAAGTCGCTCACGGCAATAGCCAGCGGGGGGTAATTCGGCGAGGTGAATGCGTCAAATTCACTGGCATTCGATTTAATGCTGCGGTTGCCGCGCAGTAGCTTGCGATTGAAGAATAGTCCCACCTCTTGCACGCCAGCGTATACCGCGGCAACTGCACCACAGATATTCCGCGTGGCATCGGTATCAAGACGCATGCCACTGACTGTTTCGATCCCCTCTTGGATGCGGCCCGCGAACAGCGGCAGTTGCGAACCCGTAACGATGACGGGTTTATCCAGCAGCGCATTGATCTGGCCGCTTTCGTCCAATCCGGTAAACAAGAATGAAAGTGCCGACGCGGTCCACGCCATGGTGTCCGTGCCATGCAGCACGATGAAACCATCATAGGCGCTGTAGTGTTCCAGTATTTGCCGCGCCATCTCGCACCAGTGGGCGGGCTGCAGGTTGGTGCTATCCAGTGCGGTCGGTTGGCCGTTTTGATTTTCGAACGGGATGACGTCGAGTGTTATCGCGTCAACCCCATAATGACCGGCAATCAGCGGCAACATATACTGCGCGAATGCCGCTGCAAATTTATCGCTACTCAGCGGAACCAGAGAACCCGACACATCGGTTACGCAGCCCAGGGTTCCACCGGTATACAGCACTCCAATTTTCATAATCTTCCCGCCTGACATACCTTGGGTTGCACCTTGGGCATTTACGGATGCACCGCTCTATTCCAAATCCGAAATGGGATCGGACCGCCGCCGCCAGGCCAACGCCAGCATGGAGAATATCAGCAGCATTACTCCGGCATTGCCCCAGCGCACATAGGGCGTGGCGCCTTCATAACCCTGCGCCATGCCGCGCAGCACACCCGTCTGGTGTTGCGGCAATTGCTGCAACACCCGCCCGTCCACGCCGATGATGGAGGTCACGCCGGTATTGGTGGCGCGCAGCATCATGCGGCCGGTTTCCAATGCGCGCATCCGGGATATCTGATTGTGTTGCTCGGCGGCGTGAGAGTTGCCATACCAGGCATCGTTGGTGACATTCACCAGCAGCGATGCCTGCGGCAGTGAACGAATAATCTCCTCGCCGAATACATCCTCGTAACAAATGTTCACCGCCACGCGCTGTTCGGCCACGTCCAGCAATGGTTGCTCCGTGCCGCCGCTGCTCAGGTCGCCCATCGGAATGTTCAGCACTTCATTGATGAACCAGCCCAATACGGGACGCAGCGGGATGAATTCGCCGAACGGCACCAGATGCTGTTTGTGATAACGCTGCTCATCGCTGCTGCCGGTGATGGCGAATACGCTGTTGTGAAAGGCCTCACCCTCGCGTGCAAAGGTGCCAAACAGCACCCCGCCCGCCTGTTCTCTGGCATGGGCGACAAATTGATCTACCAGAACCTGGGGCAACTCCTGACGCAACAGCGGAAAGGCGGTTTCAGGCAACACCGTCAAACGCGCGTCGCTTTGCAGCGTCAGATAGCGATATATCTCCAGTGTCTCGACCAATCTGTCACGGTCGAACTTGAGTTCCTGCGCGAAATTGCCCTGCACCAGTGCCACACTGAACGGCTCACCCTGCGGCTGTGTCCATGCAACCATGCGCAATCCCGCACCGGCCAGCCACAATCCCGCGAATACCGCGAGAGCAAGTCGCCCCATACGGCTCCAGCGCTCCCGCCACCAGATAACCAGCAAGCCGGAGCTCACCGCCGCGATCAACGAGACCCCGTACACGCCGAACAGCGACGCATAACCTGCCAGTGGGCTGTCCGTGTGCGCATAGCCCATTGCCAACCAGGGGAAGCCGGTAAAAATCATGCCGCGCGTCCACTCCACCAGCACCCAGATTGCCGGCATCAGCAACGCCAGAGCGGTAATAGGAGAGATGCGCTGCGCCAGTCGCGCCTGCACCTTACCGGCAAATGCAAGAAACAGTGCGAGAAAGGCGGCGAACAACAATGTAGCCAACGCAGCCAGCGGCAGCGGCATATCGCCATAGTCATGCAACGCGACATAGATCCAGCCTATGCCCGCCCCGAACAGGCCCAGTCCAAAGTAGAAGCCCAGCCATGCAGACGCATGCGACGTATCGGCATGCAAAAGCATCAAGTCCGCCGCGCTCCCTGCATCTGTAGCACAACCCTCACGTTGCCATAACGCGAACAGCACGGCGAGCGCCAGCACCGGAATAAGATAGCCGCCAAACGGCGCAAAACCGAACACGCAGGACAGGCCCGCAGCGAATGCGACAAGCCGGGATTTTCTGAAATGGACCATGAATAAATCTGTCACGAAGAGGTGGTCAAGAATAACCGATTCCGCCTCGGGCGGCATTTGTGATTAAATCGCACCCTTGTCACTCTCGCACTCATCTCCCCCATGGAAAAAATCCGCCTATCCAAACGCATGTCCGAACTCGGCCTGTGCTCCCGCCGCGAAGCCGACAGTTACATTGAAAAAGGCTGGGTGCAAGTAGACGGAGAAACCGTCAGCGAACTGGGCAGCAAGGTTTACCCCCACCAGCAGATTACCCTGCGCAGCGCGGCGGAAAAAACCCAACAACAGCGCGTGACCATCCTGATCAACAAGCCGATTGGTTATGTATCGGGTCAGGCCGAGCACGATTACAAGCCGGCCAGCGCACTGCTGAACGAGAACACTCACTGGACCGAAGACCCCTCACCTATCGCCTTTCATCGCAGCCAGTTGCTCGGTCTGGCCCCGGCCGGCCGGCTGGACATCGACTCCACCGGTCTGCTGGTACTCACGCAGGATGGTCGCGTTGCCAAACGATTGATCGGCGAAGACTCGCCGGTAGACAAAGAATATCTGGTGCGCGTACAGGGAAAACTGAAAGACGGCGGTCTGGCGCAACTGTGCCTCGGCCTGAAGCTGGATGGTGAGTACCTGAAGCCAGCCAAAGTGACCTGGCAGAATGAAGACCAGCTACGCTTCGTGCTGCGCGAAGGCAAGAAGCGCCAAATCCGCCGCATGTGCGAACTGGTCGGCCTGACCGTAACCGGCCTGCGGCGCATTCGCATCGGCAAGGTAAAACTTGGCAATCTGCCAGCGGGACAGTGGCGCTATCTGGGCGAGAACGAGCAGTTCTAGCAAATACTACCGCGTTGTTACTTTGCTCCGGTCCTCCACAAACGAATATCTAAACCTGAATACCGCCAACGCTCCGATCGCCAGCAGCATCACCGCGCCGAAGCCCGCAACGGTTGTATTCACGGACAGGAATTTCGAAACCAGTCCATAAGCGCCGACGAACAGCAGCATCGTAAAGTTCTCGAAAAAATTCTGCACTGCCAGCGCATTGCCCGCACCTATTGTCTCGTGACCGCGTTCCTGCAGCAGCGCATTGAGCGGGACAACGAACAGTCCACCGCATACACCTATCGCGGCCATGCTGACCATCGCGAAAGTAAGACTGTTCACGAAGGCCATGGAGATGACGACCGGCCCCAGCAGCAGACCTCCGATCAATGCATAGTTAACCCGTTCCAGCGTGATCCACGCACCGGCTATCGCCGCGCCCGCGACGATGCCGATGGAGAGCACCCCCATCAGGTTGGCCGGGGTCTGGTTATCGGCAATCAGCAAGGCGGCAGGTACCCAGGCGAACAGCATCAGACGTAGTGTGGAACCGCTGCCCCAGAACACGCTGGAGCCCACCAGACTGAAGCGCGTATCCGGATTCTTCAGCATCAGTCCCAGCGCGGCAAAGAATTTCTTTATCGACACTAGCGGATGGAAGCTCGCATCGGCATTTTCCGCCGGAAGGTTGGGGATGAACAGGTTGGCGAATGCCGCCAGCCCATAGGCTGCCATCACGCCGAAAAATGCCCAGCTCATGGAATGATCCGACAACCAGCCACCTACCAATACTCCAGTCAGGATCGCAACGATGGTCGAACCTTCCATCATGCCGTTCGCGCGCACCAGTGTCGCCGGGCCGAACATCTGTGCCAGGATGCCGTACTTCGCCGGCGAGTACATCGCCGCACCCACGCCAATCAGCCCATAGGCGGTAATCGGATTCATGCCCAGCGTCATCGCCAGCGCACCGCAGAATTTTAACAGGTTGCTGACCAGCATCACGCGGCCCTTGGGAAAACGATCCGCGAGCTGACCAACGAAGGGTGCCAGCAGAATGAACGGAATGACGAACGATTCCTGCAACAGCGGCACCAGATTCGCCAGTCCCTGCGTCTTCACGATTGCAATCGCGACGATCAGGATCGCATTGTCGGCAAAGGCAGACAGAAACTGCGCGACCAGCACCGCCATCATTCCGCGCGACAGCAAGGGCATGTCATGGGTGGTGCGTGTTTTCATCACAATTCCTCGGCCATTTTCTTCAACGCGACATAGTCGGTCTTGCCCGTACCCAGCAGCGGCAAGGCATCGACCGACTGTATCTTGCGCGGCACGGCAATCTCGGGCAAGCCGAGCTGCTTCGCCGCCGCGGACAACTTGTCGCGTGTCAGCTCGGCATCGGTAGTGAACAGCACCAGCGCCTCGCCGCGCTCGGCATCAACCTGGGTCGTCGCACCATGCGTGGCGGATGGGGAAGCCTGTGTCGCCAACTTCTCGACCACCTCCAGCGAGACCATTTCACCGGCGATCTTGGCGAAACGTTTGACACGTCCGACGATGGTGACGAAACCATCGTCGTCGATGGAAACCACGTCGCCCGTCGCATACCAGCCCTCTCCCACCTCAGAAACTGGCGGCTGCAAATGGGCGGGATCATGATAAAGATAATAGCCGGACATCACATTAGGGCCACGCACATGCAGCATGCCGCCCTTGTCGATTCCCGGCACCGGCACCAGTTTATATTCTATGCCCGGCAAAAATTGTCCGACCGTGCCGGAGCGATAGGCCATAGGCGTATTTACCGCTAGCACGGGTGCAGTCTCGGTCGCCCCATAACCTTCGAGGATGCGGATGCCGAATTTCTCGACCCACAAGGCGCGCACCGACTCCGATAACTTCTCTGCCCCGGCGATGACATAGCGTAAACGGAAGAAATCATAGGGATGGGCAAACTTCGCATAGTTGGCGAGGAAGGTGCTGGTACCAAACATCACGCTGCAATTACGGTCATACGCAATTTCCGGAATCACACGGTAGTGTAGCGGCGTGGGATACAGAAACAGATTCATCCCTGTCATGATGGGCAACAGCGCACCTCCTGTCAGGCCGAAGGAATGGAAAATGGGCAATGCATTGAGCAGCTTGTCTTCCGTCGAGAAGTCAATCACAGAGCGTATCTGCGCGATATTGGACAGCAGCGCGCGATGCGACAGCACCACCCCCTTGGGCTTGCCTTCCGAGCCGGAAGTAAACAGCACCACGGCGGCGAATTCGGGATCTTGTCCGCGTTCCATCTTGCGCGGGAACAACATCCCCCACATCACCCATAGCTTGCCCGCAAGGCCGAACTGCGGACGCAAATCCTCCAGATACTGCATCCTGATACCCTGCAAACCTGCTACATCATCTTCCAGTTTGGCTTGTTCGATGAAGGCGCGAGAGGCGAAAATTGTCTTGATATTCGCCGCCGTACAGGCATCCTGCATGCCAGCCGAACCGGCCTTGTAATTGAGCATGGCCGGAATCCGGCTACGCGCTCCCGCACCGATCAACATGCACACCGTCGCCGCCAGATTGGGCATCAGGATACCGACACATTCGCCAGATCGACTGTTCTTCTCGACGATACGACCGAGCACGAGCGTCATCTTGAGCAATTCGCCATAGGAATATTCGATTTGCTTCATATCCTCGACGACGCGACGTTTGCGCCCGAAGATGGAAATCGCATCAAGCAGCCCGGAATACAGTGTCTGCTTTGGCTGCGAATCGAAGATCATTTTCTGCATCAACTTGCGCATCGCATCGCCCGCTTTGCGACGACGCAATCTGGCGGTATCACCTTCCGGCATCGGCAGCACCGTCTCGGGCAAAGCCGAGATGGTCACCTTGGGGAAAAAACGACGCGGATACTTGCCGGTGACACGGCTGAAATAGGAGCGCGAGGGGCCATCCAGTCGCACAGGCAATATCGTCGCCCCGGTCTTGGCTGCAACAAAAGCCGGGCCTTCGTACACCTTCATCAGCGAACCCGTCACGGTGATGCGCCCCTCGGGGAAGATCACTACCGGACGGCCGCTATCGACTAGTTTAATGATGTGCTTGATCGCCATCGGGCTGGTCGGATCGACCGCCAGATAATCGACCTGGCTGAGAATCAAGCGAAAGAAAAAACTCCGGGTAACGCCGGTATGCACCACGAACACCGGATCGAATGGCAGGTACAGGCCCAGCAACAAACCATCCAGAAACGACTCGTGATTCGCAATCACCAGCAACTTGCGCGCATCAATATCCCGATCCAAGCCCTTAACCTGCACCCGAAAAATTAGATGCAACAAACCCTTCACTATTATGCGAATCATGCTTTTCACGACAGCTTCTCCCTGTTTGTTATGGCGTAACCATCAAAAAAACGGTGCATCTGCGGATCGAGTAACAGACTGGCAGGTGAGACAGTTTTACGCTGCCATGGAATATAACCCAAATACCATCGCTTCCAGAAAGTTAAGTCCGTCTGCGGATTCCGGCTCAACAATGACGAGAAGTCTTCAATCTGCCCGACCCGGGTTCCGACCGATTCTTCCAGCACTTCGCGCACATAGCGCGAACAGAATTGCCGCCGCGAGTACAAATCGAATCCCGTGTCATACAGGATGCCTGCACGCGCCTTGGCCGCCTTGATCAAGCGGATGCGTTGCGCTTCGTCCAGAGATACCGGCAACCGGGCCACCGCCACCCGCCCACCTTCCGATCTCGCGACAAAGCGTGACCAACTGGTCTGACCGGACAGCGGGAATCGACTCTCTGCAATCACGGGTTCCGTGCCGGAAACGTCGACAACTATGCCAACATGGTTGGTCCAAGACAGGGTGGTATCGGCCACCTTGGTGAACAGTCGATACGGAATGCGGACGAACACCACATCCCCCACTTCGAGTCGACCGCCCAACTCAGTCATTGAAATCTGATTGTCCGTTTCGATCTGCTGTTGCCCAGCCTGCGAGGCTGACGCGAGCATCAACAGAAATGAGCACATTACAAAATTTATCTTGTTCATTTCAACTCCCCCATTCATATTTTTGATGGACGCAGCCTAACAACAAAATTTTATTTTTAATGCCTTGACCTAAAATGGAGTGGAAAATAGACTTGCAAGTATTGAATTTCAATACTTTTATGCCATGACTGAAACCGCCCTGATCACCGCTACCCTGAAGCGTCTGCTAAAAAGCCAGGGCATTACCTATCGCGAGGTTGCGAAGAAACTGTCAATTTCCGAACCCAGCATAAAAAGACTTTTCGCCACGCGCCGGTTCACTCTGGACAGACTGATACAAATCAGCAATCTGCTGGGATATACACTCGCGGAATTGTCCAGAGTAGCCGATGCTGGCCGAACTCAACTCGACCGCCTGACCGACAAGCAGGAGCGCGAACTGGTTTCCGACACCAGATTATTGCTAGTTGCCGCATGCGCACTGAACCACTGGACGTTGAATGACATCACCGCCGCCTATAGTTTTAATACGACTGAATGTCTTAAATACCTGTTGCATCTGGATAAATTGCGCATCATCGACCTGCTGCCAGGCAACCGAATACGCCTAAACGTCACACGCAATTTTGACTGGCTGCCAGCGGGACCAATCACACACTACTTTCAGACTCGCGGACAAGGAGATTTTCTGCGCTGCCCTTTCACACGGGAGGGCGAAACCATGGCTTTCGTGCATGGCATGATGACCGAACAGGCGGTGATGCAGATACAGGACGAGTTGCGCCGACTGCGTCAGAAATTTTCCGCCCTGCATGAGGAGAGTCTGTCCGCGCCTATCGACAAGCGCTATGGCGTCGGATTATTGCTGGCAATGCGCGAATGGGAACCACCTGATTTCGCGCTGCTCAGACGCGCTAACGCTTAAACAGCTTGTGCCGGAGTAACAGGCCGACGCTCCACCAGCAGAGAGTGCAATCTGCGGCTATCCGCACGCAGCACAATAAAATCAAACTCTCCGATATGGATACGGTCGCCGCGCTTGGGCAACTGTCCGGCAGCCTTGAGCAGCAGTCCGCCCACCGTATCGCATTCCTCGTCACTGAATTCCGTACCCAGCATCTCGTTGAAATCCTCGATCTCGGTATCGGCCTTCACGCGCCAGTGACCATCGGCATCGGGGATGATGTTGTCCACATCCTCATCAAAGTCGTACTCGTCTTCAATATCACCAACGATCTGCTCCAGCACGTCCTCAATGGTCACCATGCCGGACACGCCGCCGTATTCGTCCACCACCAGCGCGATGTGATTGCGATTGCTGCGAAATTCGCGCAGCAATACATTGAGACGCTTGGATTCGGGCACGAACACCGCCGGACGCAAGATGTCGCGCACGTTGAGTTCCTCGCCCGCGTAGTAACGCAACAAGTCCTTCGCCAGCAGGATGCCGATGATGTTGTCCTTGTCGCCGTCAATCACGGGAAAACGAGAATGTGCTGTTTCAATGACAAAAGGAAGAAACTGTTCCGGTGCCACGCTGATGTCAATCACGTCCATCTGCGCGCGTGGGATCATGATCTCGCGCACCTGCCGCTCGGACACCTGCAACACCCCCTCCATCATGGAGAGCGCATCGGCATCAAGCAGATTGTGTTCGTAGGCGGAGTGCAGCAACTTGACTAGCTGCTCGCGGTCTTCAGGCTCGCGCAATAACAGCGCGGAAAGGCGTTCTAACAGACTGGGTTTACTACTCTCGGGTGATTCCATTTGGTACTTTATGTTTCCTGATAAGGATCGGGGAGTCGCAATTCTAGCATTAGCTGGGTCTCCAGTGCTTCCATCTGTGCGGCATCGGCATCATTCTCGTGATCATAACCCTGCAAATGCAGCAGTGCGTGGATCGTCATATGTGCATAATGCGCCCGTAAATCCTTGCCCTGCTCACGTGCCTCGCGCTCCACTACTGGCGCGCAGATAATCACATCACCGTACAGCGGCTCGGCATCCAGCACGAAGGTCAGTACATTGGTCGCATAGTTCTTGCCGCGATACGCCTTATTCAACGCCCGCCCCTCCTCGGCATCGACAATACGCAGCGTCAGACTCACATCGCCCAGCAACGCCTTGGTACACCAGCGCCGAAACTGCGCCCGCGTCGGAATGTTCTCTGCCTCGCTGGCGTACTGCACGGAGAGGGAAAGCCTGGGGGGGTTAACTTTTGCCATTTTGTTCATATTTCTCATAAGCCGTCACAATCTTCTGCACCAGCGGGTGGCGCACCACGTCTTCGGCAAGGAATTCGCTGAAGGCAATACCGCTCACGTTGTGCAACACCTCGCGCGCCTCAATCAGACCGGACTGCTGGCCGCGCCCCAAGTCGATCTGAGTCACGTCGCCGGTAATGACTGCCTTGCTGCCAAAGCCGATACGAGTCAGAAACATTTTCATCTGCTCCGGCGTAGTGTTCTGCGCCTCGTCCAAGATGATGAAGGCATGGTTCAGCGTTCGACCGCGCATATAGGCCAGCGGCGCGATTTCGATTACGCCGCGCTCGAAGGCTTTGTTGACCTTGTCCGATCCCATCAGATCATAGAGCGCGTCATACAGCGGACGCAGATAGGGATCGACTTTCTGCACCAGATCACCCGGTAGAAAGCCCAGCTTCTCGCCCGCTTCCACCGCAGGGCGCACCAGTATCAGCCTGCGTACCGTTTCCCGTTGCAGCGCATCGACCGCGCTGGCCACTGCCAGAAAGGTCTTGCCGGTTCCCGCCGGGCCTATGCCAAAAGTGATGTCATGCTCCTGTATCGCTTGCAAATAGGTGTTCTGGCGCGGAGTGCGACCGCGCACCTCGGATCTTCGCGTCATCAGCAAGGGCGCGAAATCGCTGTGCGGCTCATCGCGCCACTTCATCGCCGCGATCAAGCCAAGCTGTATCCGCTCCAGCGTGATGTCGTGTTTGGCTTCGGCATAGAAGTCATGCAACACTTGACGCGCCAGCGCGGCCTGCTCGCCCTGCACCGTAAAATGCTCGGCGCGATGCGCGATGGACACTTCCAAAGCGGTCTCGATCTGGCGCAGGTTCTCATCCAGCGGGCCGCACAGACGGGCCAGCTGCTGGTTATCCAGAGGCTCCAGCGAAAATCTCAGGGCTGACATACTCATGACACCATTTCACCGCGCAGGGTGTGTCTCACCACTTCGGTAATCTTCAGTTCAACGAACTGGCCGACCAGATCGGACGAACCGCGAAAGTTCACCACACGATTATTGTCGGTACGTGCCGCCTGCTCACTCACATCTTTCTTCGAAACTCCTTCGACCAGCACGCGCTGCACCGTACCCAGCATGGACTGGTTGGCCTGCTGCTCCAGTTCGTCTATGCGTGTTTGCAAACGCTTGAGTCGCGCTGCCTTTACTTCATGCGGCGTATCGTCCTGCATCTCGGCGGCAGGTGTGCCGGGACGCGAACTGTACAGATAGCTGAAGCTGGCATCGAAACCGACATCCTCGATCAGCTTCATGGTGGCCTCAAAATCTTCATCGGTTTCACCGGGAAAGCCAATGATAAAGTCGGATGAAATACTGATGTCGGGACGCGCCGCGCGCACCCGGCGGATGATGGACTTGTATTCCAGTACGGTGTGGCCGCGCTTCATCGCCGCGAGTACACGATCAGATCCGGATTGCACCGGCAGATGCAGATGGCTGACCAGCTTGGGGGTGGTCGCATACAGATCAATCAGTCGTTGCGACATGTCTCTTGGATGTGAGGTGGTATAGCGCAAGCGTTCGACCCCTGCCAGCGCCGCGATAGCCTGCAACAGGTAGGCGAAATCTACTATGTCGCCGTCTTCCGCCTCGCCCTGATAGGCATTCACGTTCTGCCCCAGCAAGGTGATTTCCTTCATCCCCTGTGCAACCAATTCGCTCACGTCGCGCATCACATCCTCGAAAGGACGGGATACTTCCTCTCCCCGTGTATAAGGCACCACACAGAAAGTGCAATATTTGCTGCACCCTTCCATGATGGCAACAAATGATGCGCTGTTTTTCGCGTCAGCCTCCACCACGGGTATGGGAAGATGATCGAACTTTTCGATTTCGGGAAAGCTAATATCAATCTGGGGCCTGCCGGTGGCGAGCCGCGCGGCGATCAATTCCGGCAAGCGATGCAGGGTCTGCGGGCCAAACACGATATCCACATAGGGAGCGCGTTTAATGATGGTCTCGCCCTCTTGGCTGGCCACACAGCCACCCACACCGATCAGGATATTTGGATTGGCCAGCTTTAACGGACGCACACGCCCAAGATCGGAGAATACTTTTTCTGCGGCCTTCTCTCGGATTGAGCAAGTATTAAACAGAATAATGTCGGCATCGTCGGGACTGTTCGTCCGCTCCATGTCTTCGCCAGCGCGCATTACGTCTGCCATTTTGTCCGAGTCATACTCGTTCATCTGGCAGCCAAAGGTTTTGATATAAAGTTTCTTGGTCATATAAATGGGATGCGGATTAAAACAAAAATCCGGAACGCTCTGATAATCCGAGCAAAAAGGTCGTGTAAGATTTTATCTAAAACCGCTTGTCGACACAAAGAATTGTGCTACGATTCGTCGCTAGTTTGCTGTTATGTTCAACCGTAATATCTCTCGGGAGGAGAAAAAATGTCGTACATCGCTTCGTTGGCCGCAATCGTAACCGTAATTATGTCAGTTGGCTTTGCAGCGTTCATGGTAAAAGAATTATTCACCAGCCGCTAAGCAAGCCGCCTTACAAAAACTCCAGCCCCGGCTGGAGTTTTTTTTCGCCCTGCCATTCACGGGCTTCGAGGAACTTTCGCCCGAACATCCGGTCTTTGTATCCGTACACCGTAAAATTTACGCCCCCTTGCCTTTACCTCCGCCAGGAAAATGATATGAAAACCCTTTATCTGATCGCCGCTCTCGCTCTATCACTGTCAGCCACTGCCGCCGCGAGTACTGGCGAAGAGGTTCTCAAGAAAGGCAACTGCCTGATGTGCCATGCCAATACCCAAAAGGGATCCGTTCCCGGCTGGAAATCCATTGCCACCAAATATGCCGGCGATAAAAGTATCTCAGCCAAACTGGAGGCCAAAGTGCGCCAAGGTGGATCCGGTTCGTTCGGCGGGATGCCCATGCCCGCCACCCCAAAAACGATAAGCGACGATGAAATCAAAGTCGTCGTGGCTTGGGTGCTAAACCAGAAGTAAGCTTCTCCCTTCCCCTCAAGCCGACACAAGTCGGCTTTTTTAATGTCATACGCCTGAGTCAGGCGGGTGTGCTGATATAATTCGCGCCAACTTTTGGCATACCCTACATGAACATCCTTTACGAAGAAGACGGCAGTTTCAAGGTTGGCAGCATCATGACCGACAATACCTCATCACTGCAGATCGAAAGTCTGTCCGGCAAACGCAGCAAGATCAAGGCCGCGAATCTGATGCTGCGCTTTACCGAGCCCACGCTCAGCGAGTTCATCCCGCAGGCGGAAGTGCTCGCTACCGACATTGAGACCGAGTTCCTGTGGGAGTGCTGCCCGCCGGAGGAATTCGGCTTCGAAGAAATTGCTGCCGAATACTACGGTCACAAGCCCAGCTCGCTGGAAGCCGCCGCCACGCTGATCCGTCTGCATGGCGCGCCAATCTACTTCCACAAGAAGGGCAAGGGGCGCTTTCGCGCCGCGCCGCCGGAGGTACTCAAGGCGGCGCTGGCCGGGGCTGAAAAGAAACGCCAACTGCTGGCCTTGCAGGAACGCATGACTACCCAGCTGATCGGGTTCGAGCTGCCGCCCGAGTTTGCCGACCAGTTGCAGCACTTGCTGTACAAGCCGGATCGCAACACGCTCGAAGTCAAGGCACTGGAAGCCGCCTGCGCCGCGACCCACCTATCTGCGGCGCACTTGCTGGATCGCTGCGGAGCCTTGCCGTCTACCCGCGACTTCCATCTGAACAAGTTTCTGTTTGAGAACTTCCCCAAAGGCACAGATTTCCCTCCGGTGGCGCTGAATACCTGGGAAGAATTGCCGCTGGCCCACGTGAATGCCTTCAGTATCGACGATGCCACCACAACGGAAATCGATGATGCGTTCTCGGTCGAAAAACTGGCGAACGGCAACTGGCGCATCGGCGTGCATATCGCCGCTCCGGCATTGGGCATGCCGCGTGATTCCGATGGCGACAAGGTTGCTGCTCAACGCATGTCCACGGTTTACATGCCCGGCGAAAAGATCACCATGCTGCCTGACAGCGTGGTGCAAGCCTTCACGCTGTGCGCGGATCGCGTCTGCCCGGCGCTGTCGATGTATAACGAAATAGATGCCGAGACACTGGAAGTGTTAGCTCACGAAAGCCGCGTCGAGCGCATTCATGTCGCCGCCAACCTGCGCCACGACACACTGGAGCCCCTGTTCAACGAGCAGACGCTGGCGGAAGAAAAGATCGATTACCCCTACGGCCCCGAACTGGCGCTGCTGTGGAAGCTGGCGCAAAAGCTGGAGGCCGGACGCGGCAAGCCGTCCGACAACAGCACTCAGCAGGTTGACTACAATTTCCATATCCAAAACGACCGGGTCAGCATCAGTAATCGTCGACGCGGGTCGCCCATCGACAAGGTAGTTTCCGAGCTGATGATTCTGGTCAACAGCGAATGGGGCAAACATATCGCCGAGCACGGCTTCGTCGCGATCTATCGCACCCAGCAGGGCGGCAAGGTAAAGATGAGTACCGTCGCCGCACCCCATCAGGGCTTGGGCGTCGCACAATACATGTGGTCCAGTTCCCCGCTGCGACGTTACGTGGATCTGCTGAACCAGCGACAGATTATCGCGATGCTGAACAATGACGAGCCGCCGTATCCGAAGAACGACACCGGGCTGTATACCGCGATGCGCGACTTCGACACCATGTACGGCATTTATAACGACTTCCAGCGCCACATGGAACGTTACTGGTGCCTGCGCTGGTTGCAGCAGGAACAGGTAACGCAGGGCGAAACGGACGAACTCGTTATTACCGGTTTGGTGCTGCGTGAGAATCTGGTGAAGCTTACCAACATCCCGCTGGTGTTCCGCGCCTCGTCACTCCCCGAGTTGCCCGCCAACACCCGAGTGCAACTGGCGGTCACCGGCATAGACCTGCTGGATGTAACGTTGGACACACGCTACATTGCGATAATTGAGGAGCCCGCTTGATCGCAACAGTTACCACTCGCCTGATTGTGACAATGTGCCTCTCGGTCGCATTGCATGCCTTTGCGTTGTTCGGCATCGGGTTTGTGATGCCTGACCAGAGCAATAAAGCCAGTCTCATGCCGCCATTGCAAGTGGTGCTGGTCAACAGCAAGTCGAAGTCCAAACCGATCAAGGCCGATGCACTGGCTCAGGCTAATCTGGACGGCGGCGGCAACACGAAAGAAGACTTGCAGGCCAAGACCTCTTTGCCCACGATTAGCGATGACCAGCAATTCACCCCGGAACAGGTAGCCAAGCGTGTTGCCGAACTGGAAAGTGAATCAAAACGTATGCTATCCAAATTGAAGAGCGACTATTTCGTTGCCCAGCCAACCCCCAAAAAAGAACGCACCAAGGATAGCCACAGCGGTGAAGATCTGGTGCAGCGCAGTCTGGAGATTGCCAGACTGGAAGCCCAAATCAGCAAGAACACCGTCACCTACCAGAAGCTGCCGCGCCGCAAGTTTGTCGGCGCACGCACACAGGAGTTTCGCTTTGCCCAGTACATTGAAGATTGGCGCATCAAGGTCGAGCGCATCGGCAACCTAAACTATCCGGAAGAGGCGCGCCGCAAGCAACTTTATGGAAAATTGCAACTCAGCGTTTCGATCCGCGCGGATGGAAATTTGGAAAGCATCGAGGTCAGCCGCTCCTCCGGGCAGCGCATTCTGGATGCTGCAGCCATGCGCATTGTCAAACTCGCCGCGCCCTATTCTCCGCTGCCACCTGAAATCACCAAGGACACCGACGTTCTGACTATCGTCCGCACCTGGACCTTCACCACCTCGGACCGATTGGAAGGCGAATAAGAACATGACAGATAAATACGCCGTCATCGGCAATCCGATCTCGCATAGCAAGTCGCCGCTGATCCACCAGATGTTTGCGGAGCAGACCGGACAGGACATTTCATACGAGGCCCTCGAAGCCCCTCTTGTCGGCTTTGCGGCCACTATCGCAAGGCTGCGCGCAGAAGGTTACAGGGGCTGCAACGTGACCGTGCCGTTCAAAATAGAAGCTTGGCAACTTGCCGATCACTTGGAAGAACGCGCACTGAACGCCTCGGCGGTAAATACGTTAACGTTTGAGGGCGATTCCATCCTCGGCGACAACACCGACGGTGCGGGGCTAGTGCGTGACATCGAACACAATCTCGGCATTCTATTGCAAGGCAAGCACACGTTGCTGATGGGTGCAGGCGGAGCGGCGTATGGAGTCGTGCTGCCATTGCTTGTCAGCGGAGCAATCGTCTCTGTTGCAAATCGTACCGCCGCGAAAGCAAACGAACTCGCCCGTGCATTTCCTGGCGTCTCAGGTGGCGGCTACGAAGATGTCGAGAATCAGCAATTCGATGTAATCATCAACGCCACCTCCGCCGGACTGAGTGACAGTTTCATTCCCTTGCCCGCAAGCATCTTCGCTCCCGGCGCACTGGCCTACGACATGATGTACGGACGCGAGACGCCATTCATGGCCTTTGCCCGCGCACAAGGCGTCCAAGTCGCAGATGGCCTCGGCATGCTGGTCGAGCAGGCTGCCGAAGCGTTCTACATCTGGCGTGATGTTCGTCCGAATACCCGCCCCATTCTCGACGCACTGCGCCATCCCTGAACAATCCCATGAAAAAATTTCGTTACTGGAGCGGGCGCGTCCTGCTCGTGCTGTTCGCGCTGGTAGTGCTGTACCAGTTATGGATATTCATGCACATCGTCATGTGGGTGAAATTTAATCCCGCCAGCAGCTCGTTCATGGAGGATCGCCTTGAGCTGATGCAGGACAAGAATCCGGATGCCGAACTTCAGCATCGCTGGGTGCCCTACAACAAAATCTCCAACAACCTCAAGCGCGCATTGATTGCTTCCGAGGATGCGAAATTCGTCGATCACGAAGGATTCGACTGGGAGGGCATTCAGAAGGCCTACGAGAAAAACATGAAGAAGGGAAAGATCGTTGCGGGCGGCTCCACTATCAGCCAGCAACTGGCCAAGAACCTGTTCCTCTCGACCAAACGCACCCCCTGGCGCAAGGGCGAAGAGGTGATCATCACGCTAATGCTGGAGACGGTGATGGACAAGCGACGCATCTTCGAAATTTACCTTAATGTGATCGAATGGGGCAACGGCGTATTCGGCGCAGAGGCAGCGGCACGTCACTACTACCATGTTGGTGCGGCACAACTCAGTGCGGCACAAGCTGCCAAGCTCGCCGCAATGGTTCCCAATCCGCGCTATTACGACAAACACCGCGAAGCGGGTGGTCTACTACGCAAGACCGGCATCATCATGGCTCGCATGAACAGCGCCGAAATCCCCTGAAAAATTCCGGAGTGAAATTCATCGCGCAGGCGAACGGCTAATTCTTTACAATAACCCGCGATTAAAAGAGGCCCGCACGATGACTGAAACCGATAAACACTACACCGAAAATGTGCAGGAACACCTCAAGCAGGTGGAAGCTCTGCTGCACAAGCACGCCCTGGTGGAAGTGGTCGTGCACAAACAGGAACTGCCGCGCGAAGATCGCCATACCCTGGTCGAGACCCTACTGCACAAACAGCATCTGGCCGAACTCCAACGCAAACTGGATGGCCTGCACTCTGCCGATATTGCTTACATCCTGGAATCGCTGCCGATAGAGCAGCGTTTACTGGTTTGGGATCTGGTCAAATCCGAACGTGACGGCGACATTCTGATTGAAGTATCGGACGCGGTGCGCGAGTCCCTGATTGCGACCATGAACCGCGAAGAACTGCGCGCTGCCGCAGGACAGCTGGATATCGACGAGATTGCCGACATCGCGCATGACCTGCCGCAGCATGTGTTGCGCGACGTGTTCCGCTCGCTGTCCATCGAAGAGCGCGAACACTTGCGTGCCGCGATGTCCTACTCGGACGATTCGGTTGGCGCATTAATGGACTTCAGCATGATTCACGTGCGCGAGGATGTGACCCTGGAAGCCGTGTCACGCTATTTGCGCCGCTTTGACGAACTGCCCGACCATACCGACCAGGTATTTGTGGTTGATCGTGAAGATCACTTCAAGGGTGTATTGCCGATCAATCTGATCGTAGTGAACGAGCCTGAAACCATCGTCCGCGACCTGATGCTGACCGACACCATTCACCTGCACCCGGATGACAAGGCGGAACAGGCGGCCCAGTCGTTCGAGCGCTACGACTTGGTTTCGGCGCCGGTGATCGACGATGACGACAAGCTGACTGGACGCGTGACGGTTAACGTGGTGCTGGACTACATCCGCTCCGAATCGGAAAACGATCTGCTCGCGCAGGCCGGCCTGCGCGAGGAAGAAGACATTTTCGCATCAGTATGGAAGTCGGCCAAAAACCGCTGGGCTTGGCTGGCGCTAAACTTGTGCACCGCCTTCTTCGCCTCGCGCGTGATCGGCGAGTTCGAAGGCACGATTGAAAAATTTGTCGCGCTGGCCACATTGATGCCCATCGTCGCCGGCATCGCGGGAAACTCGGCTAACCAGACCACCACCATCATCATCCGCTCTCTGGCACTGGGACAAATCACTCAGGCCAACGCACGTCGCCTGATGGTCAAGGAACTGGCGATCAGCGGACTGAACGGACTGGTATGGGGTGGGATCGCCGGATTCTTTGCCTATTTTCTGTATCACAGCGTACCGCTCGGCATTGTGATGACCAGTGCTATGATGCTCAACCTGTCAGTTGGCGCCATCGTCGGTCTACTTATCCCACTCACCATGCAGAGATTCGGACGCGATCCTGCTATCGGCGCCAGCGTCATGATCACCGCCATTACCGACAGTGGCGGATTCTTCATCTTCCTCGGCCTGGCAACAATCTTCCTGATCTAGTCACCATAAAAATGCCCCGCACTGGACTACAGTGCGGGGCATTGCGGCGTGTCGCGGAGGCTTTCGAGCCCCCCGTACGATCAGGCGCCCAGAATACCTCGTCCCTTTACGACAGGCTTCTTCGCTACAGCCTTTGTCGCAACAGGCTTGGCTGCGGCTTTTACTGCTGGCTTGGCTGCAACTTTCCTGACAACTGGCTTTTTCGCTACAGCCTTCTTCACCGCCGGCTTAGCTGGCGCCTTCTTGGCTACTGGCTTAGCTGTCACTTTCCTGGCTACTGGCTTTTTCGCTACGGCCTTCTTCACCGCTGGCTTAGCTGCCACTTTCCTGGCTACTGGTTTTTTCGCTACGGCCTTCTTCACCACTGGCTTAGCTACCACTTTCTTGGCTACTGGCTTTTTCGCTGCAGGTTTAGCAACGGCCTTCTTGACTGCTGGCTTTTGGGCAACGACTTTTTTCGCTGCGGGCTTCGCTGCGACCTTCTTAACTGCGGGTTTTGCTACAACTTTTTTTACTGCCGGAGCGGCCTTCTTGGCAACAGCTTTTGTGGCTGCAGGTTTAGTCGCGGGCGTCTTTGCTTTTGTATCGGATGTTGCCATTTTAATTCTCCATAAAATTTCGGGACCGTTACTCACTACACGCCCAAACGCTCCACTACAAGAACCAAAACGCTTGCGGCAATCGCACTGTATCTACGTTTAAAAAATGCCGCAACAAATTTCGCACAAAATCATTGCGAAATTCGCAACAGTCATGGTAGTAATTTCTCACCCGCATACAATTGCGCAACCGTCTCACGTTCGCGTACCAAATAAACCGACGCGCCATCCACCATCACTTCGGCAGCACGGGGACGCGTGTTGTAATTCGAACTCATGCTCATTCCGTATGCCCCCGCAGAAAGCACTGCCAGCAGGGATTGCGAAGCGACCGCTAAGTTGCGCGCATGACCGATGAAATCGCCTGTCTCACAAATCGGACCAACAATTTCATATATAGAAGTGCTTTGCTCGTTTTCCCTTTCGCCCGCCTGCGGGAGAGAGTTGGAGAGAGGCGGCGCAGGGAAAGTTAACAACACCGGAACAATTTCGTGATAAGCATCGTACAAAGCGGGACGCATCAGATCGTTCATTGCCGCATCGACGATAGCGAAATTCTTTTCCTCGCCATGCTTCAAATATTCGACGCGGGTTAACAGCGCACCCGCATTGCCGACCAACACACGCCCCGGCTCCAGTATCAGTTTCTCGCTACGACCATGCAATGCCAGCAACAATGCGCCCACATAATCTGCAATCGCAGGCGGTGTTTCATCCTTGTAGCAAATACCCAGCCCACCGCCCAGATCAAGGTGCTCGAAATGAATTCCCTCGGCCGCCAACTCATCCGTCAGTGCCAGCACTTTTTCCACCGCCGCAATAAAGGGGCTGATCTCGGTCAACTGGGAACCGATGTGGCAATCCATACCACTGATATGCAGATGCGGCAGATCACTCGCGCGGCGATACAGCGTAATCGCCTCCTCGTATGCCACACCGAATTTATTCTGTTTCAGACCGGTTGAGATATAGGGATGGGTCTTCGCGTCCACATTCGGATTCACCCGCAGACTGATGGGCGCGACCTTACCCATGCTCTCTGCCACTTCATTCAAGCGTTCCAGCTCCGCCGCCGACTCGACGTTGAAGCACAAAATTCCCGCTTCCAGAGCGAGACGCATTTCAGCTTCGGTCTTGCCCACGCCCGAGAACACCACTTTCCCCGCATCACCGCCCGCTGCCAGCACACGCCGCAACTCACCGCCAGAGACAATATCGAATCCCGCACCCAGACGCGCGAACAGATTCAAAATTGCTAGATTTGGATTGGACTTCACGGCAAAACAAATCAGGTGTTCACGCCCCTGTAAGGCATCCGAAAACTGCCGGTAACTTTCAGTCAGGGCCGCACGCGAATACACGTAACAGGGCGTACCGAACTGCTCGGCGACATCCGCCAAGGGGACATCTTCGATGCACAGGGCATCGCCGCGATATTGAAAATGACTATTCATGATTAACTGTCCAGAAATGTGCTGCCGATGAGAATGATTGTACGGGAAGCTTGAGCGGTCCTTTTTTTCCGCAGCCTTGCAGCGACAGGGCCAGAACTACGATAATACCCAGCGAAGAAATAAGACGCATGATTGTCTACCGATAAATTTTAACTGAGCGAATTATAAGGGTGAGCATGAACGAAAGCGAATTCAACCAACTGGCCGATGCGGCGCTGAAGCACATCGAAATCGCCATCGACGCCTGTGACGGCGATGGCGATTACAGCCGCAGCGGCAACGTGCTGGAGATCGAATTCGACAACGGCCAGAAAATCATCGTCAATCGCCACGACACCAATCAGGAAATCTGGGTAGCCGCGAAGTCTGGCGGCTTCCATTACGCATGGCAGGACGGCAAGTGGTTCAGCCAGCGCGACAGCAGCGAACTCTACGCCAGACTGACTGAGCTATTCGCCGCACAAGGCGAAGACATCGCCTTCTAGCCGAGCGAGATGGCCTTCAACTCGCGTCTAAGCTTCGCGTAGTTAGGACAGGCGCTCTGCACCACTTCCCAGAATGCGGCGGAGTGATTCATCTCTCGCAGGTGAGCCAGCTCATGCACCACCACGTAATCCAGCAAGCGTTGCGGAAAACGTATCAGTTGTTCATTGATTCTCACCGTGCCGCGCGCGGTGCAACTTCCCCATTGGGTCTTGGCCGACGACAGTTTGAGCATGCGCGGCGCAACATTCAGCAGTGGCGCGAAATGCGCCACGCGCTCGGCGAACAGCGGCTCGGCCTGCTGGCGATACCAGTGCGTCACCTGTTGTTCAAGATGCCCAGTATCGGTTTCGTCTACTAGGAATATCCACAGTTCTTTGCCGCGTTGCTGCACGGGTGCGGCGAACAGGCTGCGGCGTATGCGTAACGTGAGCTGCTCGCCGAGAAAGGGAATGTGCTCCCCTTCCGCCCAGCACATCGTTTCCTGCTTGCGCGACTGCCAGCCGTCCAGCTTCTCCACCACCCACTTCGCCTTATCCTGCAACACGCTATGCAGCCAGCTTTCCGAGGCGCGCAAAGGCATACTCACGGTAAGCCCTTTGTCATCTATGCGCAGGCCTATGCTGCGTCGCTTACTGCTACGTTTTAGGGTGTAGGTGATGTGCTTGCCATCGAGCAGAACCGCGCGTTGCTCAGCACGGCCCGTTAATTGATCTGCGGATGAGGATGGGGCAATCAGATTGCGCAGGCGCTTGAACATTTAATGCGCGATCTGCTGAATCTCGTTCTCTATCCACGCCTCGACCTCGGCGTTGATCTCGTCGGCCTTGCGGCCTTGGGTCACAATCGGTTTGCCCACGCTCATGGTGACCAGACCGGGATGTTTGCTGAACGCATTGCGGCCCCACAGGCGACCGGCATTATGCGCAACCGGTACGACGGGAACGCCGCTGGAAGCCGCCAGCATTGCGCCACCTATCTTGTATTTTCCGCGCTGGCCGTAAGGAACTCGCGTGCCTTCGGGGAAGATCACCACATAAAACCCCTGCCCCAATCTTTCCTTGCCCTGCTTGAGCAGCTGCTTAATTGCACCTTTGCCATCGCTGCGATTGATTGCTATCGGGCTGGTCATCGCCAAGCCCCAGCCAAAAAATGGTAGCCACAGCAGTTCGCGTTTCAACACCCATGCCTGCGGCGGGAGGATAACCTGCAAGGCCAGCGTCTCCCAGGCCGACTGATGTTTGCACAATACGATACAAGGCTCCTTAGGCAGGTTATCCATGCCCTTCACCTCGTGGCGGATACCGCAGACGATACGCAACAACCAGATCATGGTGTGCGCATAGGATGAGATCAAGCGATAGCGAGTCAGCGGTGGAAACGGAAAAGTAAAAATCGCCAGCGTCGAAAAGATGGGCGTCAGGATAAGTTGCAGCAGCAGGAAAATCAGCGAACGTATCAATGTCATTTCACTAATTCCATCACCACCGAAGCCAAGTCCGGACGAATGATAGTCGTCTCCGGCAAGTTACCCGCAGCCCGTGTCTTCTCGCCTTTTCCGGTCAGCACCAGATAGGGCTGCGCACCCATTGCGGCCGCCGGTTGCAGAT
>JBBQXA010000021.1:0-24224 GCA_038210095.1 Burkholderiales bacterium | reverse complement strand
TTACAGGAAACGGTGCAGGATAGCGCCGGAGACTGGTCCGAACGGATGAGCAGCCTGCAATTGGTCGAATAGTGTGTAAGCGGTTGCAGGTCGGTCTTCGAGGAGATCGCGACCATGAGTTAACGATGTTTGATCCGGCTATGCCGGTTTAGGAGCGAAGCAATGAAACCATTTAATTCCGTCCTTAGTGGCATGGCTTTGGCCATGTTTGTAGTCCTAGGCGTTTCGACTGCACAGGCAGAAGCGCAGAACAGTATCACCGCGCTTAATGTGGCTAGTTCAAGTGATGGGGCGACGGTGGTTAAGGTCGAGTTTGCTCAGCCGTTAGTCAATCCGCCACGTGACTTCACGATCAACACGCCACCACGCATTGCTCTGGATTTTTCAAATACGGCCAATGGGCTAGGCAAGTCGATCCAAAATTTTGCTGAGGGGGATTTGCGTAGCGCCAATATTGTTCAGGCTGGAACTCGTACGCGGTTGGTGATTAACCTGAATCAGATGCTTGCCTATAACATCAAGGTGGTGGGCAATACGCTTTTGCTTACACTGAAAGGCAAAGCACAAGCCAGCGCCCAAGTCGGGGGGGGATCTCGTTTTGCTGAAGTCAAGCAAGGCGCTCAAATTCATTCCCTGCGCGATGTCAGTTTCCATCGGGGGAAAAATGGCGAGGGTCGCATTGAGGTTGAACTGTCTGATAGTGGTGTGGGAATAGATATTCGCCAGCAGGGAACAAAGCTTGTAGTGGATTTCCTTAAGACAAATCTGCCGAGCAACTTGCAACGCAAATTGGATGTAGTTGACTTTGCAACGCCTGTTCATGGCGTAGATACTTTCATTCAAGGCGATGGTGTGCGAATGGAAATTGAGCCAAAAGGACAATGGGAGCACGCTGCATACCAAACCGATAACAAGTTTATTGTCGAAGTTAAGCCGGTTATTGAAGACCCAAACAAGTTGGTGAAGAGCGGGCCGGCTGGTTATGCGGGCGAAAAATTGACGCTAAATTTCCAGAAGATTGATGTGCGTGAGGCGTTGAATGTGATCGCGGATTTTACCGAATTGAATATGGTGATCAGCGATACCGTAAGCGGGAACCTGACCTTGCGATTGAAAGATGTACCTTGGGATCAGGCGCTCGACATCATTCTGCAGAGTCGCGGTCTGGATATGCGCAAAAATGGCAATGTAATTCAGGTGGCACCGCGTGAAGAAATTGCCGCCAAGGAAAAAGTAGATCTCACCTCGCGTCAGGAAATATCTGATCTGGAAGAGTTGCGCACCGAAAGTTTTCAGTTGAGCTATCAGAAAGGTGATGCGATCACCAAGTTGCTATCGGGTGACAAGCAGCGCATCCTGTCCAAGCGCGGCAGTACCGTGGTGGATCCGCGTACCAACACGCTATTCGTGCAGGATACGCCCTCGCGTCTTGATGAGGTGCGAAAATTGATTAAGCAGATCGACGTGCCCGTTAGGCAGGTTATGATTGAAGCGCGCTTTGTGTCCGCAACGGATGATTTCAACAGGACTCTTGGTGGCAAGCTTGGCTACACTGGACCCGCGGTAGGTGCGGGGGCTGGATTTGCGATAGGCAAAGATACGGCAAATGCCGGGCGTGGCGTTATTGGTGGCAATGTCAATCTGCCCGGCGCTGCCAGTGGAACCGGTGGATTGATACTCTCGCTGTTTAATCCGGCGGCTACGCAGATATTGACCCTTGAGTTGACGGCCTCTGAACTGGATGGCAAGACCAAGAATATTGCCAGCCCCAGAGTAGTAACAGCGGACAAGACGGAGGCAAAGATTTCTGCCGGCACTCAGATTCCCTACCAGCAAGCATCCAGTAGTGGAGCGACTGCAGTGGCATTCAAGGATGCAACATTGAGTCTGACGGTGACCCCGCAGATATCGCCAGACGACAATATTGATATGAAGCTGGATGTAAATCAGGACACGGTTGGTGCAATTTACGGCGGAGTTCCGAGTATCAATACCAAGCAGGTCAGCACGCAGGTGATGGTTGAAAATGGTGGTACGGTAGTCATCGGTGGCGTGTTTACGCAAGATATCGGCGATAGTACTCAAAAGGTGCCGGTGCTTGGTGATGTTCCAGTGCTCGGTTGGCTCTTCAAGAATAACGTCAAGAGTGACACCAGAACCGAATTGTTGATTTTCATCACGCCTAAGATCATGAAAGATGCAATGAATCTGCATTGAATGTGAAGCTTCTGAAAACAAAAGCCCGGCAGAGTCCGGGCTTTTTATCGTTTACAATGCGCGCCATGATGAGCGATCAAGCAAACAGTCACCTTCAGAGTGGCCGCAAGTTAAAGTCGGGGAACCTGATTCTGGTGGGTTTGATGGGGTCTGGTAAAACCACAATGGGACGGACCCTCGCAAAACACCTGAGCAAGACTTTTGTGGATAGCGACGAGGAAGTTCAACGGTGCACGGGCGTCACCATTCCACATATCTTTGATATTGAGGGTGAGGTGGGTTTTCGTCAGCGCGAAACAGCAGCCATACACGCGCTGGTCGATCGTGAAAATATGGTTCTGGCGACTGGGGGCGGCGCGGTGCTGGCAGAGGTGAATCGTGAACTGCTTATGCAAAATGGTATCGTTGTCTACCTGAAGGCAAGTGTGCATGACCTGTGGATTCGTACCAGGCATGATCAGAATCGTCCCTTGCTTCAAACTGGCGATCCGCGCGCTAAATTATCAGAGCTATTCCAGCAGCGCGACCCGCTTTACCAGCGGGTCGCTGACATAACTGTACAAAGTGGCAAACAAAGCGTTTATGCACTGATGCAGGCTTTGGTGGGCGAAATTGAAGCATTCCAAAAATCTCATTCGAGTTCGATAACATAAGTATGCAAACACTGACTGTAGGTTTGGGGGAGAGAAGTTACCCGATACACATAGGAAGCGACCTGCTTGCCCGTGGGGATTTGCTGCAACAGCATTTCCCGCGCGGTCGTGCCGCAATTGTTACCAATACGACAGTGGGGCCACTGTATCTGGACAGATTGCAGCAGACGCTGCGCTCAATCGGAGTGGAAAGCATCTCTATCGTTCTGCCTGACGGTGAAGAATTCAAGACTGCAGAGACGCTCAATCAAATCTATGATGCACTGTTGACTCATCGTTGTGAGCGCAGTACCCCGCTCATAGCGTTGGGCGGCGGTGTGATCGGAGATATGACAGGCTACGCGGCAGCGACTTATCTGCGCGGTGTACCGTTTATGCAGATTCCAACAACAGTACTTTCCCAGGTCGACTCTTCGGTAGGCGGCAAGACCGGCATCAATCATCCGCTGGGAAAAAATATGATAGGTGCGTTCTACCAGCCGCAACTTGTGCTGGCCGATACCGAGACGTTGAGCACCTTGCCGGATAACGAGCTTGCGGCAGGACTGGCGGAGGTCATCAAATATGGTCTGATTCGCGATCTTCCATTTCTCGAATGGTTGGAGCAGAATATCGGGAAGCTGCTGTCACGTGATACTCAAGCACTTCAATATGCGATCAAGCGCAGTTGTGAAAACAAGGCTGAAGTGGTAGCCGCGGACGAGCGTGAAAGCGGAGAGCGCGCCCTGTTGAATCTGGGGCATACGTTTGGACATGCAATTGAGTCTGGCATGGGTTACGGAAACTGGTTACATGGAGAAGGCGTAGCAGCGGGAACCATCATGGCGGCAGATCTCTCGCATCGTCTTGAATGGCTTGCTACCGAGGAAGTGCAGCGTATTCGTGCGCTATTCGAACGTGCGGGCTTGCCGATTATTGGGCCGGACATCGGAGCCGACAAGTATCTGGAATACATGGGGCTGGACAAGAAGGTCGAGGGCGGAAAGATGCGCTTCGTGCTACTCAAAAAACTCGGGCAGGCCGTGGTTTGCGGTGATGTTCCGCCAGCATTGCTGCAGCAAACGCTGGAGGCGTGCGTACATGGTTGAACTCGCTCCTTACGCAGTAAGCGAAACTAACTCGCGTGGACGAAATATTCCAGAGCCAGTGCCGCAAGGGCGTGGAGAGTTTCAGCGTGACCGTGACCGCATCATACATTCCAGCGCATTTCGCCGGCTGGAATACAAAACTCAGGTGTTCGTAAATCACGAAGGTGACCTGTTTCGCACCCGGCTAACCCATAGCATCGAAGTGGCCCAGATAGCGCGGTCTATTGCGCGGCGATTGCATCTGAACGAAGATCTGGCAGAGGCGATTTCGCTGGCGCACGATCTAGGTCACACGCCGTTTGGCCATGCCGGTCAGGATGCCCTGAATGCCTGCATGCAAAGCTATGGTGGTTTTGAGCACAACCTTCAGTCCTTGCGTGTAGTTGAATTGCTGGAAGAGCGCTACGCTGAATTTGAAGGTTTAAACCTGAACTTTGAAACGCGTGAAGGCATACTCAAACATTGCTCGCGTGAAAATGCGGCCCGTCTTGGGATTTTGGGAGAGCGGTTCCTGAATGGAAGTCGTCCTTCGTTGGAGGCGCAAATCGCCAATCTGGCCGATGAGATCGCATATAACAACCACGATGTGGACGATGGGCTGCGATCCGGCCTGATCACACTGAAGCAGCTTGCAGAAGTGCCGTTGGTGGCGATGCATCTGGAAGAAGTGGTTACTTCCTATCCTGAATTGCCGGAGCGACGCGTGGTGCATGAGACGGTGCGCAGGATGATCAATACACTGGTCTCTGATCTTGTGCGCCAGAGTGAATCCAACATCGAAAAGCAGGAACTTAACACGCTGGAAGATGTGCATCGCGCCCCTGTGTTGATCGCATTTAGCACTGAAATGGACGAGCAGCAGCGCGTACTCAAGCGGTTTCTGCATGCCAACTTGTATCGCCACTACAAGGTGATGCGCATGAGTGCCAAGGCCCACCGCATCGTTACCGACTTATTTGCGGCATTTATGGGTGACTCACGCCTGTTGCCGCAGCAGTTTCAGCCACAGGCAAGTGAAGGCGACGCCGAGCGTGCCAGGACTGTTGCGGATTATATTGCTGGAATGACGGATCGATATGCCATCAGGGAGTACAGGCGCCTATTCTTGGTGGAAGAGGCGTAATGCATTTCGGCAGGAAAACGCACTGCGGTTGCCCATAGGCATCGAACAGGGTAAGATTCCCGCCCTTTCGCTTTTGTATTTGATGTGGCGACATGTGTCGCCACTTTTTGTTTATTTGACTTGATCGAGGAACGCCGTGAGTAACAGTTCTTTACCGATGCAACAAGGTTTGTATGACCCGCGCCAGGAGCGCGATGCCTGTGGAGTGGGATTTGTCGCCCATATCAAGGGCCAGAAGAGCCACGACATGGTGCGTCAAGGCCTGAAGATTCTTGAAAACCTGACCCACCGAGGCGCAGTCGGCGCCGATCCATTGGCGGGTGACGGTGCGGGGATGCTGTTGCAGATTCCGGACGCGTTCATGCGCATGAAATGCGCGGGGTTGGGTATGAAGCTGCCGGAAGTCGGTAGCTATGGTGTGGGCATGCTGTTTCTGCCGCGCGATGACAAGGCGCGAGCTGCGTGCGAGAAGATCGTAGCCAAGAATATTGCCGCGGAAGGTCAGAAACTGTTGGGCTGGCGCGATGTGCCGGTGGATAGCTCCGGTCTGGGTGAGAGCGTCAAGGCAGTTGAGCCGGTAGTGCGTCAAGTATTCATCGCGCGCGGAGCAAAATGTGCCGATGCGGAAGCATTCGAGCGCAAATTGTTTGTGATCCGCAAGTTGACTGAACATGCGGTGGCCGCATTGGGCGAGCAGACCAAAGGCTTCTACATCCCCTCCATGTCGGGTCGAACGGTGGTATACAAGGGTATGCTGCTGGCGAATCAGGTCGGCGAATACTATCTGGACTTGCAGGACAGTAGCGTGGTTAGCGCGCTGGCCTTAGTGCATCAGCGCTTCTCCACCAACACATTCCCGACATGGGATCTGGCTCATCCGTTCCGCATGATTGCGCACAACGGCGAAATCAACACCGTGCGCGGAAACGTAAACTGGATGGCGGCGCGCCATGCGGCGATGTCATCCAAGCTGCTGGGTGAAGATCTGGAAAAGCTGTGGCCGTTGATAGACGAAGGTCAGTCCGATTCGGCCTGCTTTGATAACGCGCTGGAATTGCTGGTAGCGGGCGGTTACTCGCTGCCGCACGCGATGATGCTGCTGATCCCCGAAGCATGGGCAGGCAATCCACTGATGGATGAAGAGCGACGCGCGTTCTACGAATACCATGCCGCATTGATGGAGCCGTGGGACGGCCCTGCTGCCGTGGCCTTTACCGACGGCCGCATGATAGGTGCAACGCTGGATCGAAACGGTCTGCGTCCCGCGCGCTACCTGATTACCGAGGACGACTTGGTATTGATGGCATCCGAAATGGGTGTGCTGGATATTCCGCAAGAAAAAATCGTCAAGAAGTGGCGCTTGCAGCCGGGCAAGATGTTCCTGATCGACATGGAAGCAGGTCGCATCGTGGACGATGTCGAGCTCAAGCAACAGCTCTCCACTGCCAAGCCTTATCGCGCATGGATCGAGCAGTCGCGCTACTTCCTCGCCGACCTGCCCGCAACCAAGACGGAAACCAAGCTGAAGGCATCGCTATTAGATACCCAGCAAGCATTCGGATATTCGCAGGAAGACCTCAAGTTCATCCTCGCGCCGATGGCGAATGTGGGTGAAGAGCCGACCGGTTCCATGGGCGTTGACGCGGCACTGCCGGTGTTGTCGAACAAGAATCGTTCGTTCTACGACTACTTCCAGCAGTTGTTCGCGCAAGTGACCAATCCGCCTATCGATCCGATACGCGAAGAAATCGTGATGTCGCTGACCTCGTTTATCGGCCCTAAACCGAATCTGCTG
This sequence comes from Burkholderiales bacterium, assembly GCA_038210095.1. GTDB lineage: Bacteria > Pseudomonadota > Gammaproteobacteria > Burkholderiales > Gallionellaceae > Gallionella. The sequence goes on along the minus strand of JBBQXA010000021.1, from coordinate 17,348 downwards.
GGCATAGACGAAACCAATCCGCCGCTGCGTCTGGAAGTACATCAGCCAGTGCTGACCAACGAAGATCTCGCCAAACTGCGCAATATCGGTAAGCTGACGAAGAACCAGTATAAGTCGCTGGTGCTGGACATCACCTATCCCGCCAAGGCGGGTGTGGCAGGTTGTGAAGTCGCGATTGCGGCATTGTGCGCCGCTGCCGATCAGGCGGTGGCCGATGGCTACAACGTGGTGATTCTGTCGGATCGCACTGTTTCCGAGAAACGTATTGCGATACCCGCGTTGGTGGCCTGTGCCAAGGTGCACCATCATCTGGTCAAGGAAGGTCTGCGTACCAGCACCGGTCTGGTCATCGATACCGGCTCTGCGCGTGAAGTACACCATTTTGCGCTGCTGGCCGGTTACGGCGCTGAAGCAGTTTGCCCATGGCTGGTCTACGAGACTTTGGCGAACCTGAAGCTGGCTGCGAATATCGACGCCAAAGAAGCAGAAAAGCGATTCATCAAGGCGATCAATAAGGGCCTGATGAAGGTGATGTCCAAGATGGGCATCTCGACTTATCAGTCCTATTGTGGCGCGCAGATTTTTGAAGCTATCGGTCTGAATGCATCTTTCGTTGCCGAATACTTCACCGGTACCGCGACCCAGATCGAAGGCATAGGCCTGATCGAAGTGGCGACCGAAGCGGTAAATACGCATCGCAATGCATTCGGCAATGATCCTGTGCTCGCTAATGCGCTGGAAGCGGGTGGCGAGTACGCCTACCGCGTGCGCGGCGAAGAGCACATGTGGACGCCGGATTCCATCGCCAAGCTGCAAAGTGCGACACGCACCAACAATGCCGCGACCTACAAAGAATACGCCAAGCTGATCAACGATCAGAGTCGCAAGCTCAAGACCTTGCGCGGCATGTTCGATATCAAGCCGGTAGGCGCAGCCGTGCCCCTGGCTGAAGTCGAATCGGCCAAGGAAATCGTCAAGCGTTTTGCTACGGGTGCGATGTCGCTGGGATCAATTTCCACCGAAGCACATACCACGCTGGCAATCGCGATGAACCGCATCGGTGGCAAGTCCAACACCGGCGAAGGCGGCGAAGATGCGGCGCGCTTCCGTCCGCTCAAGGCGGGCGAGAAACTGTCCGACATCATCGGCAAAAAGCGTATCGAACGCGATCTGGTGATGCAGGAAGGCGACTCGCTGCGTTCGCGCATCAAACAGGTTGCCTCGGGCCGTTTCGGCGTCACCGCAGAATACCTGTCCAGCGCCGACCAAATTCAGATCAAGATGGCGCAGGGTGCGAAGCCCGGTGAAGGCGGTCAGTTGCCAGGCGGCAAAGTGTCCGAGTACATCGCCAAGCTGCGTTTCTCGGTGCCTGGTGTGGGCCTGATTTCTCCCCCGCCGCACCATGATATTTATTCGATTGAAGATCTGGCGCAGTTGATCCATGACCTGAAGAACGCCAATCCATCGGCGTCCATCTCGGTCAAGCTGGTATCTGAAGTCGGCGTGGGCACAGTCGCTGCTGGCGTATCCAAGGCCAAGGCCGACCACATTGTGGTGTCCGGCTTCGACGGCGGTACGGGCGCTTCACCCATGTCTTCGATCAAGCATGCGGGTACACCGTGGGAACTCGGTCTGGCCGAGGCGCAACAGACACTGGTGCTGAACCAGTTGCGCGGACGCGTCGGCTTGCAGGTGGACGGCCAGTTGAAGACCGGCCGCGACGTGCTGATAGGCGCATTGCTGGGTGCGGACGAATTTGGTTTCGCGACCGCACCGCTGGTGGTTGAAGGATGCATCATGATGCGTAAGTGTCATCTGAACACCTGCCCAGTCGGCGTGGCGACGCAAGACCCCGAGTTGCGCAAGAAATTCACCGGCCAGCCTGAGCATGTGGTCAATTACTTCTTCTTCGTCGCCGAAGAGGTGCGTGAATTGATGGCCCAGATCGGCGTGCGCAAGCTGGAAGACCTGATCGGCCGCAGCGACCTGCTGGACGTGAAGGAAGGGATCGCACACTGGAAGTCGCAGGGACTGGACTTCTCCAAGGTGTTCTACCAGCCCGACATGCCCGTCAGCGTGGCGCGTCGTCAGGCCGAAGCGCAGGATCACGAGCTGATCAAGGCGCTGGATAACGCCCTGATCGCCGAGGCGCAGGCGGCACTGAATGACAAGAAGCCGGTGGTGATTGAGAGTCGCGTACGCAGCGTGAACCGTACCGTGGGCACCATGCTGTCGCATGAGGTGGCCAAGCGTTACGGTCAGGCTGGTCTGCCCCACGACACAATACAGGTCAAGTTTAAAGGCACTGCGGGTCAAAGTTTCGGCGCATTCCTCGCAGCGGGTATCTCGTTCGAACTGAGCGGCGAGGGTAACGACTACGTCGGCAAGGGGCTGTGCGGCGGACGTATCGCCATCAAGCCGCCGGCGGAAGCCAAGCTAGTTGCACAGGAAAACATCATCGTCGGCAATACCGTGTTGTACGGTGCGACTTCCGGTGAGTGCTACTTTAACGGTGTTGCTGGCGAGCGTTTCGCGGTGCGTAACTCCGGTGCGATTGCGGTAGTCGAAGGTGTGGGCGATCACGGTTGTGAATACATGACCGGTGGGATGGTTATCGTGCTCGGCGAGACAGGACGCAACTTTGCCGCCGGTATGTCGGGCGGTGTGGCTTATGTGCTGGACGAGGACGGTGATTTCAAGAAACGCTGCAACTTGTCCATGGTCGCGTTGGAGCCGGTAGCAGAAGAAGTCGCCGCATTGGAAGCCGCAGAGGAATTGCCTGAAAGCCATGGCCGCGTACACTTCAACCATTTGAACAAGGCGGATGAACATGCGCTGCGTGAGCAGATCGAGAAGCATGCACTGTATACCGGCAGCGAACGCGCTCGCACGATTCTGGAAAACTGGTCTGCTTACCTTCCTAAATTCACCAAGGTGATGCCGACCGAATATCGTCGCGCCTTGCAGGAAATGGCGGCACAAAAGCAGGAGAAGAAATAATGGGTAAGCCTACCGGATTCATGGAGTTTCAGCGTCTGAGCGAAGAATATCTGCCGGTCGCAAAACGCTTGAAGAATTACAAGGAGTTCGTGCTGCATCTGACAGATGAGCAGGCGAAGAAGCAGGGCGCACGCTGTATGGATTGCGGCGTACCGTTTTGCACCAATGGCTGCCCGGTCAACAACATCATTCCGGACTGGAATGATCTGGTGTATCGCGGCGACTGGCGGGCTGCGTTGGACGTGCTACATTCGACCAACAACTTCCCCGAGTTTACCGGTCGCATCTGCCCCGCACCTTGCGAGGCAGCCTGTACGGTCAACATCAATAATGACGCGGTGGGCATCAAGTCCATCGAGCACGCCATTATCGACAAGGCGGGTGAGAACGGTTGGGTTGTACCTCAGCCTGCCGCGAAGAAAACCGGCAAGAAAGTTGCCGTAGTGGGCTCCGGCCCGGCGGGTATGGCGGCAGCTCAGCAACTGGCGCGTGCAGGTCACGATGTCACCCTGTTCGAAAAAAACAGCCGCATCGGCGGTCTGCTGCGGTACGGCATTCCCGACTTCAAGCTGGACAAGAACTTGATCGACTGGCGTATGGCACAGCTCAAGGCCGAGGGCGTGAAGTTCAAGACCAATACCTTCGTCGGCAAGGAACTGCCCGGCAAGGGGATTGTGAACGACGCGACCAAGGTCGTATCGCCGGATGCGCTGATGAAGAAATTCGATGCGGTGATTTTGTCCGGTGGTTCGGAGCAGCCGCGCGATCTGCCTATGCCCGGTCGCGACCTCAAGGGCGTGCACTATGCGTTGGAGTTTTTGATTCCGCAGAACAAGGAAGTTGCGGGAGACGGCAAGAATCCAATCAAGGCCAAGGGTAAGCATGTACTCGTGATCGGTGGCGGCGATACCGGCTCCGATTGCGTGGGTACCTCGAATCGTCATGGTGCAGCCTCCATCACCCAGATCGAAGTGATGCCGCGTCCGCCCGAGCAGGAGAACAAGTCGCTGGTATGGCCAAACTGGCCGTTGAAAATGCGCACCTCCAGTTCGCACGACGAAGGCTGCGAGCGTGACTGGGCGATTGCGACCAAAGAATTCATCGGCGAAAAGGGCAAGCTCAAGGCCGTCAAAGCGGTGCGTGTCGAATGGAAGGACGGCAAGATGGTCGAGATCGCAGGCAGCGAATTCGAGCTGAAAGCCGATCTGGTATTCCTCGCGATGGGTTTCACCAATCCGTTGCAACAGGTGCTGGATGCATTCGGTGTGGAGAAGGATGGACGCGGTAACGTCAAGGCCGATACCGAGAACTACCGCACCAGTGTGGACAAGGTGTTTGCCGCAGGTGACATGCGTCGCGGTCAATCGCTGGTGGTATGGGCGATACGTGAAGGGCGTCAATGTGCGCGCGCGGTTGATGAGTTCCTGATGGGCTCGTCGGTGCTGCCACGTTAAACAAAAGGACGAGCTGGAATAGAGTTTGTCCATAAAACAATCAGGGAAAAGACATGAATTTCAAGTTGAAGAACGACACCTTTCTGCGCGCACTGTTGCGTGAGCCGACCGAATACACACCGCTGTGGATGATGCGTCAGGCTGGCCGCTATTTGCCTGAGTATCGCGCGACGCGCGCACAGGCAGGTAGCTTTCTTGGCCTGTGTAAGAACCCTGACTATGCGACCGAAGTCACGCTGCAGCCGCTGGAGCGTTTCCCGCTGGATGCTGCGATTCTGTTCTCCGATATTTTGACCGTGCCCGATGCAATGGGTCTGGGCCTGTATTTCTCCGAAGGTGAAGGCCCGAAGTTCGAGCGTCCGCTGAAGACGGAAGCCGACATCATGGCGTTGAAAGTGACCGATATCGACAAAGACCTGAGATATGTCACCGATGCGGTTAGCCAGATACGCAAGGCGCTGGATGGCAGCGTACCGTTGATCGGATTTTCCGGCAGCCCGTTCACCCTGTCTTGCTACATGGTTGAAGGTGGCGGTAGCTCCGATTACACCAAGGTCAAGACCCTGATGTACAACGAGCCGAAGCTGATGCACCACATTCTAGAAGTGACCACGCAGTCGGTGATCGCGTACCTGAATGCGCAGATCGAAGCGGGCGCACAGGCCGTGATGATTTTTGACTCATGGGGCGGCGTGCTGTCTCATGCGGCCTTCCACGAGTTCTCGCTGGCTTACACGCAGCGCATCATTGATGGCCTGATCAAGGAAAAAGACGGCGTACGTATCCCATCCATCGTGTTCACCAAGGGTGGTGGGCTGTGGATAGAGAGCATCGCGGATACCGGCTGTGATGCAGTCGGGCTGGATTGGACTATGGACATCGGCATCGCACGCCAGAAAGTCGGCCACAAGGTTGCACTGCAAGGTAATCTGGATCCGAACGTACTGTTTGCCTCGCCGGAAGCGATCTACAAGGAAGTTGATCGTATCCTGGGCAGCTATGGCTACGGCAGCGGTCACGTGTTCAATCTGGGTCACGGTATTTCGCAGTACACCAACCCCGAACATGCGGCAGCACTGGTTGCCGCAGTGCATGAGCTGAGTCGCAAGTACCATTAGAAGCCGGTCTTCTTAAGCAAAAAAGCCGCAGAGTTTCTGCGGCTTTTTTGTTGGCTGTGACCGGCTTAGCGTAGTCCGTAGTCCAGAGCGATACCGGCGAAGATTGCCGCGCCAAACCAGCTATTGTGCAGGAAGGCTTTGAAACATTTCTCGCGGCTACGATCTTTGATCAGGGTGTAGTGGTACAGCGCAACGCCTAGAGCGACCAGCAGGCCAGCGAAATAGAACAGCCCAAGCTCTGCCATAAATCCGGCCACGGCGAGCAGGAGAAGGGTGGTGCTGTAACAGGCCATCACCGCAGCCACATCGTACTTGCCGAATAACAGCGCCGAAGAATGGATGCCCAAGTGGATGTCGTCGTCTCTGTCCACCATCGCATACTCGGTGTCATAGGCAATGGCCCAAAACACATTGGCGAGCAGCAGTAGCCAGGCAACGGCAGGAACCGACCCGGTCAAGGCGGCGAAGGCCATGGGGATGCCAAAGCCAAAAGCCAGCCCCAGATAGGCCTGCGGAATGGCAAGAAAGCGCTTGGTGAAAGGATAGCTGCCCGCGAGGAATACGGCGGGAAAGGCAAGCAGCCATGTCAGCGGGTTTAGCGGCAAAATCAGCAGGAAGGCGAGTAGCGCCAGCACGATAGCCAGCCACAAGGTCTCGCGTTCACTAACCATACCGCTAGTGAGCGGCCTATGCTTGGTGCGCTTGACGTGCTTATCGATGTGGCGGTCGGCGTAGTCATTGATGGCGCATCCTGCAGAACGCATCAGCGTAGTGCCCAGCACGAAGATCGCCACGACGTACCACCGCGGCTGTCCGACTCCGGCGATCCATACCCCCCACAGCGTGGGCCATAGCAGCAGCAGGATGCCGATGGGGCGGTGCAAGCGGGTGAGTTGAATGTAGAGAGACAAACGTTCGGTCAGAGGCAAGGTCATCGGTAAATCTGTTTTGCGAAGTAGGGCGGTGCGCGAGCATATGCCGGAGTGGCGTAAATTTCAATAAAACACCGAAATCAAAACTCAAGGATGTATCCAAGCTGGACTAATCACGTATTTCGGAATTACTATCCGGACGTCATGCAAGTCGAACCGGAGGAGTAAACGTGCAGCAAATCACCCCTAAACAGGCATACGAATTTTTACAGAAAAATCCCGAAGCGATTTTTGTCGATGTGCGCAGTGAGATGGAACATATGTTTGTCGGCAATCCCAAAGGATCTATCCTGATTCCCTGGGTCGACGGACCCGATTGGGACATCAATCCGCACTTCATACCGCAGGTAAAGAAAGCCGCCAGTCAAAATCGTCCGGTGGTGCTGATCTGCCGTTCCGGCCGCCGCTCCGAGGATGCAGGCATGGCGCTGGAGAAGGCCGGATTCTCCGAGATATACAACGTGATGAACGGCTTTGAAGGCGATCTGGATGCTGGCCATCATCGCAACTCACACAACGGCTGGCGGTTTGATGGATTGCCGTGGGGACAGACCTAGGTTTGGATAAATCCCGACAACTTCAAAATCAGAACCTTCGGGGGTTGCCCGACAGCAAGCTTCTTTCTTTTGCGTCGCCATAACCTGAAGGTTAGTCTCCGCCACAACAAGCCGCTTCGCAGCGTGTTGTCAGCCGGTCAGCCGGCTGAGGAACTCGCGCTACGCGCTCAGACAGTCCTCGCCGAGATCCCCTGACCGTCCTGCACTACACGGCGGCTCGCAGGGGAATTTGAAAAACGGCTGGTGCGCGCGCTGTGCGCCCACGATTTTTTGTGGTATGAGCGATAGGGTCGGGTTCGGGTTTTGCAATCCAACATTTCCACGGAGTAGCGACGTCGTGTCGCAAACATCAATCCTAAGGCGCTAGCGCCGGTTCCATTCCTTTCGGAAATAGTACCCACATCTGGCCCTGTTGTTTCATCCGGCCTGCCTGTGCGCCCGCTTGTTCGCCGAACCCCCAGAAGAAGTCGGCACGCACTACGCCCTTGATCGCGCCGCCTGTGTCTTGCGCCAGCATCAGGCGTTGCAGGGGCAGGTCAGTGTTGGGGTAAGTGGTGGCTAGGAATACCGGCGAGCCCAGCGGTATGGTGCGCGGATCGACGGCGATGCTGTAAGCCTCGGTCAGTGGTATGCCCAGCGCACCCAGTGGCGCGGAGAGGCCGCCCGGCAGTTCACGGAAAAATACGTAGCTGGGATTCATATCCAGTAGCGGGGTTAATTCCTTGGGATGCAGTTCGGCCCAATGTTTAATTCCCTGCATGGAGGCTTCTTCAAGTTTGAGCTCGCCCATTTCGACCAGTTTTTTACCGATGGAAACATAGGGGTGGCCATTTTGATCGGCATAGCCCACTTTTACCAATGAGCCGTCCGGCAGTGCGATACGTCCCGAGCCCTGAATCTGGAGGAAAAATAATTCGACGGCATCCTCAACCCAAAACAGTTCGCGTAAAGCAACTTTGCCCTGATCGATATCGGCACGGGCGTAATAGGGAACGATGCGCTTGTCTTGCAAGCGGCCGCGCAGCCTCATGCCCTTGAGCTGCGGATACACCTCGCTCAGGTCTATCGTCAGCATATCGTCTGGCGAGGCATACAGCGGGTAGCGAAAGCGCTCTGTGCGCACACGGCTGCCGTTCAGCTTGGGCTCGTAGTAACCGGTAATCATGCCCTGTGACGAGCCGTCCGGATTGAACAGCTGATAGGGTGTGAAATCCTGTTCGAAGAATGCGCGCAGGGTGGCGTTGTCGGCATTACCTAGCACTGCGCCACGGGCGCATACATTCTGCCAGGCGGGTTTGTTTTTCAGTGTGACGCAACCCCGCATGAAAGCCTGCAAGCTGGAGAGAAGGTCGGTGTCTTGCCAGCCGGGCAGCATTTCCCATTTGCTCACGGCAAATGGAGCGGTGGGAGTGAGAATGGCGACGTTTGGCGGCAAGACGGGCGGCGTGGGTACGACCTTGCAGCCAGCCAGCAGAATGGAGAAGATTAAAGCGACCAGCGATATTTTCGGGAACATGATTCTGAAGTGCCGGTGGAAGAGGGAATAATCAGTGCAGTACTCGGGGAATACTCAGCACGAAGGTTGGAATTTCAACATCAAATTGCGAGCCATCTTCGGCTTGCATGCGGTAACTGCCGCGCATCGTGCCTACGGGGGTGGTTAAAGCAGTTCCACTGGTGTATTCAAAGCTCTGGTTGGGCTTCAACATAGGCTGTTCGCCGATAACGCCCTGACCACGAACTTCCTGAATTTGATTGTCGGCATCAGTGATGATCCAGTGGCGGCTGATGAGTTGTGCGGCAGCTGTGCCGATGTTGGTGATGCTGATGGTGTAGGAGAAAACGAAGCGCTTTTCGTATTCGCTGGAACGCTCGGGCAGGTAGGCCACCTGTGTTTCAATAATGAATGCGGCTCGGTTGAGTTTTTCCATGACGAGCATTTGACCCGATTTTGCCGTGTCTAGCAATAGCTTCAATATGAACGGTAAATCCGAGCTTCCATGGCCTGCAAGCTCGGATTCAATGAAACTTATTTGCATATTTAGAGAGTGCCGAGAAGAAATAACTGCCGAGAGGTGAAGTTCGCGCGGAGATATGCCGACAAAATCCGGCAGTTCACCGTGGCTGAGCTGTCTCCGCTCGGGCTGCTGTGCTACTCTTGCGCGATATTTTTTAGGCACTGGAATCATGGACGATTATCTCAAACGCATCCTCAACGCACGCGTCTACGACGTTGCAGTGGAAACCCCGCTGGAAATTGCGACCAATCTGTCGACGCGTGTGGGCAATACCGTGCTGCTCAAGCGCGAGGATATGCAGCCGGTGTTCTCGTTCAAGTTGCGCGGTGCATACAATAAGATGGCGCAACTCACGCCTGAGCAAATTAAACGCGGCGTCATTGCAGCTTCGGCAGGCAATCATGCGCAGGGCTTGGCGCTGTCCGCCAATAAAATGGGCTGCAAAGCGGTTATCGTCATGCCGACCACCACGCCCCAATTGAAAATTGAGGCGGTCAAGCATTTCGGTCAGCGTGCAGTCGAGATTGTGCTACACGGCAGCAGCTATAACGATGCATACGATCATGCACTGACGCTGGAGAAGGAGCGCAATCTGACTTTCGTGCACCCCTTCGATGACCCCGATGTCATCGCCGGGCAGGGCACCATCGCCATGGAAATCCTGCGCCAACGCCAGGCGCCGATAAAGGCGATTTTCTGTGCAATCGGCGGCGGCGGACTGATCGCGGGTGTGGCTGCTTACGTCAAGCAGGTGCGGCCGGACATCAAGGTCATCGGCGTACAGACCGTCGATTCGGATGCGATGGCGCGTTCGATGAAGGCCGGCAAGCGCGTGACCCTGAATGACGTGGGTCTGTTTTCTGACGGCACCGCCGTCAAACTGGCAGGCAAGGAAACCTTTCGTCTGTGCAAACAGTATGTGGACGAAGTCATGCTGGTGGATACCGATGAGGTATGCGCCGCGATCAAGGATGTGTTCCAGGATACCCGCTCCATTCTCGAACCCGCAGGCGCGCTCGCGATTGCCGGAGCGAAGCTTTACGCCAAGCGCGAAAACCTCAAGGGTGAGGCGCTGGTCGCCGTATGTAGCGGCGCAAACATGAACTTCGATCGCCTGCGCTTTGTTGCCGAGCGGGCAGAAATCGGCGAGAGACGCGAAGCCCTCCTCGCGGTGACCATACCCGAAACGCCGGGCAGCTTCCGCAAATTCTGCGCGCTGCTGGGCAAACGCAACATCACTGAATTTAACTATCGCTACGCCGATCCAAAGGAGGCGCGGGTATTTGCGGGCGTGCAGGTTAAAGGCCCCGACGAAACCGTCAAACTGGTCGCGGCCCTGGAGAAGAATAATCTCAAGACGTTGGACCTGACCGACAACGAAGTGGCCAAACTGCACCTGCGTCATTTGGTCGGCGGACACGCACCCGAAGCGAAGGACGAAATCCTGTTCCGCTTCGAATTTCCCGAGCGTCCCGGCGCGCTGATGAATTTCCTCAACAGCATGAACCACAACTGGAACATCAGCCTGTTCCATTACCGCAATCATGGTGCAGACTACGGTCGCGTGTTGATCGGCATGCAGGTGCCGCACCACGACAAAAAAGCACTCAAGACCTTCCTCGACACCCTGGGCTATCGCTACTGGGACGAGAGCGCGAACCCGGCGTACAAAATGTTCCTGGGCTAGGGAGATGCAGCAAAGCCTCAAATCAGCGATCCGCAAATTTATTTTGGCCGAGCGCGAACAGCTTGGGGCTGAGCTGCGGGCAGTGCGTAGTGCGGCGATCCTCGAGCGGCTGGTGGGCTTGCCCGCCTATCGCGAGGCGACGGCGGTGTTGGGCTATATGAATTTCGGCACGGAGTTTGCCAGTGAGCTTTGGGGGGGGCGGGCGCTGGCCGATGGAAAACGGCTGGCTTTGCCCAAGGTGAATCACCATACCAATATGCTCGATCTGTACTGGGTCGAGGACTTTGAGACGCAGTTGCAGCCGGGTTTGTGGGGAATACGCGAGCCAGTGGTGGAACGCTGTCAGCGGCTGGAATCGCTAAATGAGGTAGAATTCGCCCTCTTGCCGGGGGTGGCGTTCACCCTTGACGGGGCGAGGCTGGGTTACGGCGGCGGGTTTTACGATAAATTGCTGTCGACGGTTCGGCCCGCAGTGCTGGCAGTGGCAGCATTCGAGCTGCAACTGGTAGCCCAGCTCCCGCAAGAGCCGACGGATGTGAAAGTGGATCTGATCGCAACCGAACAGAGACTGACAGTCTGTTCGGAAAAATAAATTACGTGGAAGAGAGTAGAGAGATGGCAACATTACCCGATTACGATCCGCAAGAGACTCAGGAGTGGCTGGACGCGCTGGAGTCTGTGTTGGAGAACGAAGGCGCAGAGCGCGCTCACTATTTGATCAGCGAACTGATCAATAAGGCCCGACTGGGCGGCACCGATATGCCTATCAGTGCGACTACTCCCTATATCAATAGCATTCCGCTGGATAGGGAAGAGCGCTCGACCGGCAATGCCGAGCTGGAGCATCGCATTCGTGCGCTGACCCGCTGGAACGCGATGGCGATCATTTTGAATGCGAACAAGGAGTCGTCCGAGCTGGGCGGCCATATTGCCAGCTTCGCGTCGGCAGCCACGCTGTATGACGTGGGCTTCAATCATTTCTTCCACGGCAAGACCGACACTCACGGCGGCGATCTGGTGTATTTCCAGGGCCATTCATCGCCCGGCGTGTATGCCCGCGCTTATCTGGAAGGTCGCATCAGCGAAGAACAGTTGCGCAAATTCCGCCAGGAAGTGGACGGCGACGGCCTGTCTTCCTATCCGCATCCCTGGTTGATGCCGGACTTCTGGCAGTTCCCTACCGTATCGATGGGCCTGGGCCCGTTGATGGCGATTTATCAGGCGCGCTTCATGCGCTACTTGCAGCATCGTGGTCTGGCGAGCACCGACGGTCGTCGTGTGTGGGCTTATCTGGGTGACGGCGAGACGGACGAGCCGGAATCCTTGGGTGCGATTTCCATGGCCGGACGCGAGAAATTGGATAACCTGATTTTCGTGATCAACTGTAATCTGCAGCGTCTGGACGGCCCGGTGCGCGGCAACGGCAAGATCATTCAGGAGCTGGAAGGTGTGTTCCGTGGTGCGGGCTGGAATGTCATCAAAATCGTGTGGGGCGGCAAGTGGGATCGTTTGTTGGCCAAGGACAAGAGCGGCCTGCTGCTCAAGCGCATGGAAGAAGTGGTCGACGGTGAATACCAGACCTACAAGTCCAAGGATGGCGCTTATGTGCGCAAGCATTTCTTCGGCAAGTATCCGGAGTTGCTGGAGTTGGTAGCCGATATGTCGGACGACGAAATCTGGCGTCTGAATCGTGGCGGTCACGATCCACGCAAGGTGTTTGCCGCCTACGCGGCAGCAGCCAAGCACAAGGGACAGCCTACCGTGATTCTCGCCAAGACCGTCAAGGGTTACGGCATGGGTTCATCCGGCGAGGCGCAGAATCCTTCCCATCAGCAGAAGAAGATGGATGTTGAGTCACTGCGACTATTTCGCGATCGTTTCAATATTCCGGTCAGTGATGCCGATTTGCCTAATCTGCCTTTCGTGCGTCCCGCCGAAGACAGCCAGGAAATGAAATACCTGCGCGAGCGCACGGCTGAAATGGGTGCGGTACCTTCGCGCAGGCCGGAAGCCAAGCCGTTGCCTATGCCCGCCAGTGAGCCCTTTGATGCGCTACTAAAGGGCACTGACGGACGCGAGATTTCAACCACGATGGCGTTTGTGCGCCTACTGGGTGCGCTGGTCAAGGACAAGCAGATCGGCAAGCAGGTCGTGCCTATCGTACCGGACGAGTCGCGCACCTTTGGTATGGAAGGCATGTTCCGCCAACTCGGCATCTTCTCGCAGGTGGGCCAGTTGTATACGCCGCAGGATGCCGATCAGCTGATGTACTACAAGGAAGATAAGACCGGTCAGATTTTGCAGGAAGGCATCAATGAAGCGGGCGGTATGGCCGACTGGATTGCGGCTTCGACCGCCTATGCCAACCACGGCGTGGCGATGATCCCGTTCTATATCTACTACTCGATGTTCGGTTTCCAGCGTATCGGTGACTTGGCCTGGGCGGCGGGCGACCTGCGCGCGCGCGGTTTCCTGGTCGGTGGTACGGCTGGACGTACTACGTTGAACGGTGAAGGCTTGCAGCATCAGGATGGACATAGCCATCTGATGGCAGCGACGATTCCGAACTGTGTCAGCTACGATCCGACTTTTGCTTACGAGTTGGCCGTGATCGTGCGTGAAGGGATGCGTCGCATGTATGTCGAGCAGGAAGACGTGTTCTATTACCTGACCGTGATGAACGAAAACTACGTGCATCCAGCCATGCCCAAGGGCGCGGAAGAGGGTATCGTCAAGGGAATGTATTCGTTCAGCGAGCACAAGGCTAAGGCCAATGCGCCTAAGGTGCAGTTGCTGGGTAGCGGCACCATCATGCGCGAGGCGATTGCGGCGGCGGAATTGCTGGACAAGGACTTTGGCGTGTCTGCCGACTTGTGGAGCGTGACCAGTTTCAACGAGCTGCGTCGCGATGGTCTGGACTGTGAGCGTTGGAACATGCTGCATCCGGAAGCCAAGCCGCGCATCAGCTATGTCGAGCAGTGTCTCGCCAAGCGCAGCGGTCCGGTCATCGCCGCGACAGATTACATCAAGAGCTATGGCGATCAGATTCGTCCCTATGTGACGGCGCGTTACAAGGTGCTGGGTACGGATGGTTTCGGTCGTTCGGATACACGCAAGAAGTTGCGTCAGTTCTTCGAGGTTGATCGTCATTACATCGCGGTAGCAGCGCTTAAGGCACTGGCTGACGAGGGCGTTATTGGTGCTGATCAGGTGAGCCGTGCGCTCAAGCTGTACAACATCAATCCGGCCAAACCCAACCCGACGACGGTTTAAGGTTCAGGGAGAACACTGTGGCAGAAATCAAACAAGTATTGGTACCGGACATTGGCGACTACAAGGATGTGGGCGTCATCGAGGTGATGGTCAAGGCGGGCGATAGCGTCAAAGCAGAAGACAATCTGATGACGGTGGAGACCGACAAGGCGGCGATGGATGTGCCGTCCCCCTTTGACGGTGTCATCAAGGAAGTGAAGGTCAAGGTCGGCGACAAGGTATCGGAAGGCAGCGTAATTTTGTTGCTGGAAGTCAGTGGCTCGACGGCGAGTGCGGCCCCGGCAGCAGAGCCGGCAGATGCTCCGGCACCCGCTCCTGCGCCCACACCTGCACCTGTGGCCGCAGCTGCGGCGCAGCCAGCAGCAGTCGCGACGGTTCAGCCTGCGACCAGTGGTGGCAAAGGTCACGCCAGTCCGGCTATCCGTCGTTTCGCGCGCGAGCTGGGTGTGGAGATCGCGCAGGTAAAAGGCAGCGGCGAAAAAGGCCGTGTTACCAAGGAAGACGTGCAGAATTTCGTCAAACAATCGCTGGCGCAGCCGCGCGGTGCGGCGGGCGGTAATGGCCTGTCGGTGCTGGATATGCCGGTGGTGGATTTTGCCAAGTTCGGCCCGATTGAAACCAAGCCGTTGTCGCGCATCAAGAAGATTTCCGGTGCGAATCTGCATCGCAACTGGGTGACCATTCCTCATGTCACGCAGTTCGACGAAGCCGATATCAGCGAGATGGAGGCCTTCCGCAAACAGCTGGGCGCGGAGTACGCCAAGCAGAACATCAAGATCACGCCGCTGGCTTTTCTGGTCAAGGCTGCGGCTGCGGCCTTGCAGGCGTATCCGGAGTTCAATGCGTCGCTGGACGCGGCAGGTGAGAATCTGGTGCTCAAGCAGTATGTCCATATCGGTGTCGCGGTGGATACGCCGGACGGATTGATGGTGCCGGTGCTGCGTGACGCGGACAAGAAGGGGCTGGTGCAGATCGCCAAAGAACTGGGCGAACTAGGCGTGCGTGCCAGAGACAAGAAAATCACCGCTGCCGACATGCAGGGAGGCTGTTTCACGATCTCCAGTCTGGGTGGTATCGGTGGCACGGCATTTACGCCCATCATCAATGCGCCGGAAGTGGCGATTCTGGGTGTGTCACGCTCCAGTATGAAGCCGGTATACAAAGACGGCGACTTTATAGCGCGCCTGATGCTGCCACTGTCGTTGTCTTATGATCATCGCGTGATCGACGGTGCTGCTGCCGCGCGTTTCACCACCTACCTCGGACAGGTGTTGGCGGACATTCGCCGTCTTGCACTTTAATCGGTGAGTAACAGACCCATCGGCATTTTGGGCGGCACCTTTGATCCGATTCATTTCGGACATCTGAGACTGGCCGAGGAAATGCTGGAGTTGGCCGGACTGGAACGGATACGCTTCATTCCCAGCGGTACGCCGCCGCATCGCGATTTGCCACAGGTTTCGGCTATCCATCGCAGCGAGATGGTGAAATTGGCCATCGCCGATCACCCGTCCTTTGTGCTGGACGAGCGCGAAGTGGCTAGCAGCTTGCCGTGCTATACCGTCGATACGCTGCGCGAACTGCGTACTGAATTGGGCGATCAGCAACCGATCTGCCTGCTGATGGGTGGCGATGCCTTTTTGCAATTGCATACATGGCGCGAGTGGGAGCAGCTGCTTGAGTTGGCGCATATCGTGGTGGGCTACCGTCCGGGCTATACGCTGGAGGAGCGCATTCATAGCGCAACCGAGGCGTTGCGCGATCACTATCATCGGCGCTTGTGCGAGGCGCAAGCCATGGCTACAAGCCCGTGCGGAGGTATTGCTGAGTTAGCGATGCCGAAGCTGGAAATATCTGCAACCGACATCCGCCGTCGCGTGGCAGAAGGACGTACCATACGCTATCTGCTGCCGACCGCAGTGGCTGACTATATTCATCAACATCACCTGTACACATCATGTTAAATATCGAAGTAAAAACCAAAGCCATCATTGATGCGCTTGAAGACGTCAAGGCCGATAATATCGTTGTGATCGACACCAGCAAGCTCAGTCCGCTGTTCGAACGCATGATTATCGCCAGCGCGAAATCCACTCGTCAGACCAAGGCCATCGCCGACAACGTGGTGGTCAAGCTCAAGGAACTTGGCGAGCACGTGAATGGCCGCGAAGGCGGCGACAGCGGCGAATGGATACTGGTGGATCTGGGCGAAGTGCTGGTGCACGTCATGCAACCCGCTGTACGCGAGTATTA
Source organism: Burkholderiales bacterium (assembly GCA_038210095.1). GTDB lineage: Bacteria > Pseudomonadota > Gammaproteobacteria > Burkholderiales > Gallionellaceae > Gallionella. Next base: position 1,056 of record JBBQXA010000021.1, on the reverse strand, counting down.
CAACCTCGAAGAGCTGTGGAGCAAGGCGCAATCCGAAGGTCGTCCAAAACTGGCCAAGGCGCGCGGAGAGTAGTCGCGTGAAGTTGCTTATCGTCTCGGTGGGCAACAAGATGCCGGACTGGATAGCGACCGGCTTCAACGAATACACCAAGCGCATGCCGCGCGAGGCAAAGATCGAGCTGGTTGAGATCAAGCCGGAGCCGCGCACCACCGGCAAAACCACGGCGCAAATCATGGAGGCGGAGGCTGCGCGTATCCTTGCCGCATTGCCGCAGCACTGCCTGCGTATCGCGCTGGATGAACACGGCGCTCAGCCGACTACCAAAAAGCTTGCGGCGCAGATGCAGGACTGGATGCGCGAAGGGCATGACGTCGCATTCATTGTTGGCGGCGCGGACGGCTTGCACGAGTCGGTCAAACAGTCGGCGCAACAGTTGATGGCCTTGTCGTCGCTCACGCTGCCACATGCGATGGTGCGTGTATTGCTCGCCGAGCAGTTGTATCGGGCACACAGCCTATTGCACAATCACCCCTATCATCGTGAATAAACCAAAGTTATGAGCATAGTACAGCCGCGAATTTACCTTGCATCACAGAGCCCGCGTCGTCGCGACCTACTTAAACAGATAGGTATAAATTTCGCCATGTTGCTGCTGCGCTCCACGCCGGGGCGCAATCCTGATGTGGATGAAACGCCCTGTCCTGATGAGGAGCCCGATGTCTACGTGCGTCGCGTTTGCAGTGCAAAAGCGGAAGCAGGCTGTTTGGCGGTGAGTGCGCGGAATTTACCGCCTTTCCCGGTTCTCGCAGCCGATACCACGGTCACGCTGGATGGAAAAATCTATGGCAAGCCTGCAAATTCGGAACAGGCGGCTTTAATGCTGCGTGAACTTTCGGGGCGCGAACATCAGGTACTCAGTGCGGTGGCTGTAGCGTTGGGTGAGCGTGTTGAAGTTGCTGTATCGGTTTCCAATGTGCGATTTGCAGAGCTGGACGAAGAACGTATTCGCCGCTACCTGCTTACCCGTGAATATGCCGACAAGGCAGGCGGCTATG
>JBBQXA010000020.1:0-26323 GCA_038210095.1 Burkholderiales bacterium | reverse complement strand
TTGCGGACCAGATGAGGGTAGGCGATGTGGCCCTGTTCGCTTTCAGGCGCACTGACCGTGAAAGGCAAACAGGGCCACATCGCCTACCCTCATCTGGTCCGCAACCCGATTCATCTGGCCGCACCCGCGATTGCCGAACTGGCTGCGACAGTTTGGGATGAAGGCAACGAATACTTCCCGCCGACTTCATGGCAAATTTCCAATATTCGCGGTGGCACGGGTGCGACCAATGTGGTGCCGGGCACGGTGGAAATTCTATTCAATTTCCGCCATTCCACCGCCAGCACTACCGACAGCCTGAAGCAACGCGTGCATGCGATTTTGGACAAGCACGGACTCGAATACGACTTGGAATGGGAAATGTCCGGCAAGCCCTACCTCACCCCGCGCGGCGATCTGGTTGATGCAGTCGCTGCCGCGATAAAAGAAGTGCAAGGGCTGGACACCGAACTATCCACCAGCGGCGGCACTTCCGATGGACGCTTCATTGCCGACATCTGTCCGCAGGTGATCGAACTGGGCCCGCTCAATGCGACCATCCACCAAATCAATGAATGCGTAGCCGTGGCTGACCTTGATGCACTGTCCGAGATTTACTACTTGACCCTGCGCAAGCTACTAGCAGACTGATGAACTAATTTTCGAAACGGCAGTGGAGAGCGAGTAAGCCACTCACCACTTTCAGCTCCCTACTCCCCAAGGTTAATTTATGAACGATTATTTTTCCGGTACGGCCCACAATCTCGAGACCGTTCGTGATTGGCTGCGATTCTCGGTCAGCCGCTTTAATCAGGCCAAGCTGTTCTTCGGCCACGGTAGCGGCGATCCCTATGACGAGGCGGCCTACCTAATCCTGCATACCCTACACCTGCCGTTGGACAGACTGGAGCCCTTTCTTGATGCGCGCCTGACCGACAGCGAACGGGGCGAAGTGCTGAACATCATCCAGCGCCGCGTCGAACAGCGCGTACCCGCCGCCTACCTGACCAACGAAGCTTTCCTCGGCGAGTTCAGTTTCTATGTGGATGAACGTGTCATCGTGCCGCGCTCCTTCATCGCCGAGTTGCTGCGTGAGCGACTCAGCCCTTGGATAGCCGAGCCGGATCAAATCGGCAGCGTACTCGACCTGTGCACTGGCAGCGGCTGTCTGGCCATCCTCGCCGCCCACGCATTCCCCTATGCCAAGGTTGATGCGGTAGACCTGTCACCCGATGCGCTGGCCGTGGCCGAACGCAACGTTAGCGACTACCAGTTGCAAGAACAGCTAGAACTGGTCGAGTCCGACCTATTTACCAATTTGGCGGGGCGCAAATACGACCTGATAATCAGCAACCCACCCTACGTCGATGCCGAATCGGTCGCTGCCTTGCCCAAGGAATACCTGCACGAACCCAAGTTATCACTAGGCAGCGGCGACGACGGCCTGGATGCCACCCGCGTCATCCTCGCACAGGCCGCCGAACACCTGAGTGACAACGGCGTCCTCATCGTCGAAATCGGCCACAACCGCGACATACTGGAAGCCGCCTACCCCCACCTGCCTTTCACCTGGCTGGATGTGACCGCAGGCGACCAGTTCGTATTCATGCTGCACCGCAACGACTTGCTCTGATGTCGTCGGTAGACCACTACGAAAACTTTCCGGTCGCATCAGTGCTGATGCCCAAGCGGCTACGCAGGCCGGTGGCGGCGATTTATCATTTTGCACGGGCGGCGGACGATATTGCTGACGAGGGCGAGCTGTCGAACGAGGAACGATTGCGCCAACTCGACGAGTTTCGCACCGAACTGAAATTCATAGAGGATGGGCTGCAACCAAACACCCCGCTATTTGCCAATCTCGCTATTGAGATTGAACGCTACAGCTTGCCGATGCAGCCGTTGTACGATTTGCTGGACGCCTTCTCTCAGGACGTGGTGCAAAAGCGCTATGCAAACTTCGATGAGTTGCTGAATTACTGCCGCCGTTCGGCCAATCCGGTCGGCAACCTGTTACTGCACCTGTACGAGGAAGCGACACCAACCAACCTCGCCTACTCGGATGCTATTTGCAGCGCCTTGCAACTGATCAACTTCTGGCAGGATGTGGCAAAAGATTGGGCCATCGCCCGCGTTTATCTGCCGCAGGATGATCTGGCAAAATTCGGTGTGAGCGAGGAGCAGATTGCGCAACGCATGTGCAACGCAAACTGGCGCGCGCTGATGCAGTTCGAGGTACAGCGTGCCAGAGAGATGATGCTGTACGGCAAACCGCTGGGCACTATACTCACAGGCCGCATCGGGTTGGAGATGCGCATGATCATCGCCGGCGGTCTGCGCATCCTCGACAAGCTGGAAGCCGCCAATTACGATATGTTCAACAAGCGCCCCGTCTTGAAGCCGTTCGACTGGGTTATCATGCTGGTCAAAAGCGCACCACTCTAATCATCCGCACCATGACTCCAGATCAATATTGCCAGAACAAGGCCGCTGCCAGCGGCTCCAGCTTTTACAACAGTTTCCGCTTCCTCCCGAAAGATAAGCGCCGTGCAATCACCGCACTGTATGCCTTCTGCCGCGAAGTGGATGATGTCGTCGATGAATGCTCGGATGCGGATGTGGCGCGCACCACACTGAACTGGTGGCGCAACGAAGTGGCGGCAATTTACTCGGGCCATCCGCAACATCCCGTCGCACTGGCGCTGACTCCCATCGTGAAGCAGTTCAACATGGCGCAGGAACATTTGCTGGAGATCATCGATGGCATGGAGATGGATCTCGAACAGGCGCGCTACCCGGACTTCAAGTCACTGCAACTGTATTGCTACCGCGTCGCCTCGGTGGTCGGTCTGCTTTCGGTCGAGATCTTCGGCTATACCGACCGCGAGACGCTGAAATATGCGCATGACCTCGGCATCGCCTTCCAGCTCACCAATATCATCCGCGATGTGGGTGAAGACGCGCGGCGCAATCGCATCTACTTACCGATGGATGAGTTGCAACAGTTTGGCGTACCCGCGAGCGACTTACTCAATGCAAACGAAACAGAAAATTTCCAGAAACTGATGGCATTCCAGATTGAGCGAGCACGGCGCTACTACCAACAAGCCATAGCTCACCTGCCTGCCGTTGATCGCAAGACGCAGCGCACCGGACTGATTATGGCCGAGATTTACCTTGCCACGCTGGACGAGGTCGAAGCAACAGGCTGCCATGTACTAAAAGGGCGAGTCTCACTCACGCCCACCTACAAACTCTGGCTGGCATTCAAGGCGTGGCTCAAGAACTGAACGTTGGCATCATAGGTGGCGGCTATGCCGGCATGGCTGCGGCAACCGAGCTGGCTGCTCATGGCATCCCGGTAACGGTATTCGAGAGTGCCAGACAGCTGGGCGGACGGGCGCGTGGCGTGCTGCATCAGGGTACCCAGCTGGATAACGGCCAGCATCTGCTGCTGGGTTGCTACCGCTATACCCTGCGCCTAATCGAACAGGTGGGCGGCAATATCGAACAGGACTTTTTGCGACTGCCACTGCAACTGGATCTACAAAACCAGTTCGCCATGAAAGCTCCTCGATTGCCCGCCCCGCTGCATTTACTCATCGCACTACTCAAGGCTCAGGGACTGACCTGGAGCGAACGCATCAAAGCAGCACGTTTCATGCTCGCGCTGCGCATGATGAATTTCCATTTATCGAAAGACCTCACGGTCGCCGAACTGCTGGCACAGCATGGGCAAGATGCTAACCTGACGCTCAAATTATGGGAGCCACTCACCCTCGCCGCGCTGAATACCCCTATCCACAAGGCTTCTGCGCAGGTACTGCTGCATGTATTGCGCGATGCGCTGAATCGCTCCCGTGCCGACAGCGACATGCTGCTGCCGAAAATCGACTTCACCGCCCTGTTTCCGCAACGCGCCGCGGACTATATCGGCCTGCACGGCGGCAAGGTATTCCTCTCTTGCGGCGTTGAGACCATCACCCCCGTGGATAACGGCATCGAACTCGCCTCCGCGCATGGCACACACACATTCAGCCATATCATTTGCGCTACTCCGGCGACTATCGCCACCAAACTATTGAGACCGATAGCGGAACTCAATAGCACCGTGCAACAGATTGACGCTCTGGAGCATCAGCCTATCTATACCGTGTATTTGCAGTACTCCACCCATACCTGCCTTCCTCAAGCCATGATCGGCCTGCACCAACGCTACAGCCAATGGCTGTTCGACAAGGGCAAGATCAGCGAACAGCATGGACTGATCGCCGCCGTCATCAGTGCTGAGGGTATTCATCAAAGTCTGAGCCAAGAGGCCCTGGCTCAGAAAGTTGTTACCGAGCTGAGCCAGGAATTCGGCATCATCGAGCAACCGGAATGGTTCAAGGTCATTGCAGAAAAGCGCGCCACGTTCTGTTGCGCTCCCAATCTTCAACGCCCGTCACAGCAGACCGCCCTGCCGGAACTCTGGCTGGCTGGCGACTATACTGCTGGCGACTATCCTGCCACGCTTGAAGCTGCAATACAAAGCGGTCTACGTTGTGCCGATGCCATCCTTAATCTTCCGAGAAGTAAATAGCGGGGAAATATTCAGTTCAATCTAGGATTCCGCCTATAGCCACCTTGAAGCAAATTCGCTCTAATGTACTTGTAGATGAACGTACTCAGGAAAAAGAGATGATTAAAATAATTATTGCCGATGATCATGAGTTGGTACGAGCGGGACTCAGTCAATGTCTGGATCTTGCTGCGGGTGTGACCGTGGTGGCCGAAGCCGCCGACGGCGATATGCTGCTCGAAAAACTGCACACCACACCGACCGATCTGGTACTGCTTGACCTGAGCATGCCAGGGTTATGTGATGCGGGATTGATTACCCATCTACGCAGCACCTATCCTGACCTGCTCATTCTGGTGCTCAGCATGCACAGCGACATTCAGACCATCCTGCGCACGATGAAGGCAGGCGCTTCCGGATTCATCAGCAAAAACTGCAAGCCGCCCGAACTGCTGATCGCGATCAACAAGGTTTATGCCACGGGAAGATATCTACCGCCGGAGATGGCTGAACAACTGGCCTTCGCTTCGGCCAATAACGTGACGGATACCCCCCTGTCTCAACTATCAACGCGGGAAAAACAGATATTCAGCATGTTGCTAAAAGGCATTGCCATTAACGAAATCGCCCAACAGCTTTGCATCAGCGATAAAACCGTCAGTACCCACAAAAGCAATCTACTCAGCAAGCTTGGGCTGAGAAATATAGCGGATTTGGTGCACTTCGCAATGAACAACAAAATCGAAATCAGCTAACTCCGCTGCTGAGATATGAATCAAATACAGATCAACGCAACAGCGGGCCCAGTCCGGCCAGATACGTCTCCATTCAAGCGTCGTGATCTGCTATTGCCGCTTCTGGTTCTCGTCCTCTCTTTGTTGACAACACAAGTACTGTGGCAAGAAACCCGTCGGCTGATCACAGAAGAACGCCAGAACGAGTTTGACATCGGCATACGCGAAACCCAACTCCTGACAGAACATCGTCTCGCCGACTACGCGGAAGTCCTGTACGGCATGCAGGCACTTTATGCCGCATCCAATGAAGTCAGCTTCAAAGGGTTTTCAGCCTATACAAAAAGCTTGCGCATTGAAGAGCGTTATTCGGGCATCGTGAATCTGGCCTACTCAGCCATTGTGCCTGACGAACAGAAAGTGCAGCACATCGCCGCCACCCGCAAACAGGGCTTTCCTGACTACGCCATTAATCCTGAGGGGCAACGCAATTTTTATGCACCAACGGTTCAGCTAGAAACATTTCATAACAGCAAGCAGCAGGATCTTGGGCTGGATAGTTTGGCATCTGGCGAACGCCGCTCCAGCTTTGAACGGGCTCGCGATTCAGCCACACTCAGCATAACTGGAAAGTTACTGCAACCGCAGGGAGAAAAACCCGATGACGGGCATCTGCTGATGGTCATGCCAGTCTACCGGAACGATATGCCGCACGACAGCCAAGAGGCTCGCCAAAACCATCTTCTCGGTTGGGTATCAGCAACATTCCGCATGCAGAACCTCATGTCCGAATTAATCACACCTCACAATAATTTCAGTATCAGCGTTTACGACGGTACATCAGCCACTCCGGACACACTGCTGTACAACTACGCCTCCGGCAATCAAGATACATCAGCTGCAATTTTTCATAGCACCCGGCAAATCATGGTCGCGGACAGATTGTGGACCCTGAACTATGCCTCCTCTCCGGAATTTGATGCGAAGCTGACCAACTCAAATCGACTCCGCACCGTGACCTACAGTGGTATTGCTGCCAGTTTATTGTTGGCCCTGATCACTTGGCTGTTACTTTACAGCCGGCGCAAAAACCTGTCCTATACCGCGCGACTTGAACGCGCGAAACAACAAGCGGAGATCGGCAACAAGTCGAAGAGCGAGTTTCTTGCCAACATCAGTCACGAGTTGCGCACACCGATGAACGTCATTCTCGGCATGCTACATCTGATCCTCAGGGTGGAAACCGATAACAAAAAGCTGGATCTGCTCGAAAAAGCGCAATTTGCCAGCGAACATCTATTGGACACCATAGACAACATACTTGACCTTGCCAATCTGGAATCAGGCAGATTACAGATCGCCCCCTTTAACTTTTCACTTCGAGAAATCCTGACCGACCTCGAAAAACGTGGGGCCAAAGAAGCTGATAAAAAAGGACTGAAACTGATTTTGGATGTTTCACCTGATATCTATCGCCTAAAATTGCACGGCGATGCCAAGCGAATCACGCAGGTGTTATACAAATATATCGACAATGCCATCAAGTTTTCCGAACAGGGAGAAATTATTATCCGCGTGTTGCTGCAAGAAGAGCACGAACTATCGTGCCGACTGCGCTTTGAAGTCGAGGATAGTGGCATCGGTATTTCCCCCGACCTGCAGCCGCATCTGTTCGAACCCTTCTGGCAGGCCGATAGCTCCAGCACTCGCGCCTACGAGGGCACTGGTTTGAGCCTGGCGATCAGCAAAGAGCTGGTTGGCATGATGAGGAATGGCGAGGTCGGCGCAAAAAGTATTCCGGGCAAAGGAAGCACCTTCTGGTTCAGCGTACGACTGGACAAGATCATTCCTACTGAAAAAAGTAGCGATGGACCACTATCGTTGGATCAATTTTTTCGATTTAACGGCGCGCGCATTTTACTGGCCGAGGATAATTCGCTCAGCCAAATGGTTATGCGTGAATTACTGGAAGAGGCAGGGGCGTCGGTAAACTTGGCTGAGTCAGGGGTGGCGGTGCTGGAAAAACTGCGCCAGAATTCCTACGACTGCGTACTAATGGACATTCAGATGCCGTTGATGGATGGAATTGATGCCACGCGAGCAATCCGTTCCGAACTCAAGTTACTTGATCTTCCGATTATCGCCGTAACGGCACACACCTCGGAAGAAAAGCGTAAGGAATGCCTGAATGCGGGAATGAACGACTTCATCGGCAAACCCTTCACCCCCAGTGCATTTTATGACACGGTTGCACACTGGCTGCCAGCACTCAATTCGACCGACTCGCCGGTACAAACGCAGACAAATTCAATGACCTCATGGTCCGGCGATCCGGAGGTGATTGACCTATCGATACTGGCGGAACTGATCGGCAGTGACCGTGGGAAAATGTACGAATTCGCCACCAAGTTTCTGAATCTCGCGCGGGGAGACATGATTCATATCGAGTCTGCTGTGGAGCGCAACGATCTGAAAACATTGGGCAGGCTGGCCCATCACAATATGGCTCCGGCGAGAATGGTCGGGGCGATAGGCTTTGCCGAACTGTGCGGAGAACTGGATGAGCACAGCAAGAATGCCGCCGCACCAGAACTCATACGTAAAACCGTCATCCAGATGCGCCCGTTGCTGGGTCGCATTGAGCAATATATCCAGACAGAACTAGCATAGCGTTGCAATCTTGTTGAGACATATACGCAAGCCTTGGTAGGTCGGGTTTCAGCCCGACCTACCATACCGCTCTGACTGTTCGCATAAATTCCAGATAGCGCGCAACGCTACACTAGGCTAACGAGAATTCATATTGGCCGCACGCCGCCCCGTACGAAAATACGAGGTATCCCGATAATAGTCCTCACTTTCATTGCCTGTCGTCCAACCCGGCACCCCCAGCAGGGGTACGGGCGTCAACTCGGATGTGCTGCGGCAATGTAACGGATCGGTCAGGTATTGCGCCAGCGAATCATCCAGATAAATAGTCTGGCGCTCCAGCGGCCATTCAAAAAATTCCGTCCCTACCGGAACCACCAAGCCCTGCCCGGTAAGACCGACATAGGGATGCAAACACTTCTCATACAGCCCATGTCCAAAAATAAAGAATCCCATGTGTTTGCGCACCTGTGCTCGCCGTTGCCAGAACAACTCATGCCAGCGAAAATCACGCAACAGGCTCACCAACTCCTCTTCTGCGCAGGCCACCACCACACCGGATTCATCGAACAGCGTGCTCATATCGCGCACCGCGCCACGCTGACTGTGCTGAGATTCCGCGGCGGGCAGATCGCCCCGGGTCAGGGCCTGATAATGCCGCGCGTTGATGGCTGCCTTGGCAGCCGGGAAGGTCAACCAGACTAGTGCATTCAGCAGATCATGCCAGTTTTCGCTGCGGCTCTGCACTTCGCCTTTGAGAAAACAGCGCGGCTCATACTGGGCCTCAAACGGCAACCTGCCATATTGTTGCGGCACGAAATGCAACGGCGAACCATTTTGTACGGTAACGGGCTGGAGGTACTGTGCCAGCAATTCGTTACAGTCCTGCATGGAAGGAAAATCCTCCTCACTCAGGCGATCAATAACGGGATGCAAGGGGAAGAACGGGGGCGATTGCAGCAACGCAGTCTTGTTCCAAAGAGATTCCTGCTTCATACGCGGACTATTTTAGGCAGAACGAATGCAGTTGCGGCCATCATTTTTGGCCTGATACAAGGCCTTGTCGACTTTACGCAATAACGCATCCTGATCTTCTGGCGAGTCGGCGTAATACACACCAATGCTCGTGGTGCAATGAAATATCCCCTCGCTGCCGGGAATGGCCAGCGCTTCGATTCCCGCTCGCATCCGTTCGGCCACCGAGAGCAAAGAGTCCCGATCGCATTCTTTCAGCAACACCAGAAACTCTTCACCTCCCCAACGGGCCGCATGATCATAGGGACGAAGAGAGTCCTGTATCACCCCCGACGCGGCGCACAAGGCAAGGTCGCCTGCCACATGTCCGTAGCGATCATTGATCTGCTTGAAGAAATCCAGATCAAGCAACAGCATCCCCAATGCCCCCCCCTGCCGAAGCTGACGGGCGAGTTCCTGATCGAGTCGTTCCTGCATGCCACGCCGGTTAAACAAACCGGTCAACTGATCAATTTCCGTCAGCAATAACAGTTCCTCAGTCCGCAGTCTGACCTTCTCTTCCAGCTCGCTCCGTGTATTGCGCACCTCTGCCACCATGCCGGAAAATCGCCGGGCCAATTCACCAATTTCTCCCTTCCCGAAAGGTGGCAGGTCGACCTGATAGTTGCCATGTTGTACCCCTTCCATAGAGGTACGCAACTGACTAACCGGCTGAAGAATCCAGCGATGCACCAACCAGCCAACCAGCAGCAGCGCAAGCACCATTGCAGAGCCGAATAACAAAGGAATCTGCAGCAGACTGCGTGTCTGGAATAGTCCTTGAGATTCCATCAGGGTCAGGTCATACCAACCGACTTCAGGCAGGTAGGCAACCCCCAGCAGATGTCGGTTTCCCTGAAATGTTACCCACAGAGTCTGCACCTGCTCACCCGATTTTTCGAGGCGCCGCATAGCACGCTGCAAATTTTCGACATCTTCCGGTTCTGTCAGCAGTTTGTCGATTCTGTTACGCTGCTTTACTTCCTTGGTAAGGCTGGCATAGTCGATCAGTTCAGCATCACGATACAGCTGTATTGCCATGTCACGATCGACAAACAAATTGTGCACCCCGGGCTGCCAAATATCGACTGTTTCCTTGAGAAAGTCGGTGATATCAATCCCCGTACCTATCACGCCCAGCACCTGATCGCCCTCTTTAATCAATACATTGATCCACACCTTGGTCACGCCGAGATGCGCATCCGGATCGAGATTGACCTGATAATCTTTGCCACTGATTAACGTTGCGTAGAACCACTTGTCATTCGGATTTTTCCTCGACAGGGTATAGCGCAATTGCTTGCCGGAAAACTGATCGGACGCATTATTGAAGTAGTAATTTCCAGAGCGTGCAAAAGCCGCGAAATAACTCTGGTCACGAAAATTACTGCGGTAATTTTCCATCACCCCGACTGCCCGCTTGCGTACAAGGGGATCATCCTCGTGCAGCGCCATCTCTATCAATGCAGGGTCTTCGGCCATCTGCCTAGCCAACGCAATTTCGCGCGTCAGCGGCAACAGGGTGCGGTGCTTGTCAAACATAACTTGTCGTCCGGCAAACAACGTCACCCATCTCTCATTAACTTGCGTCATCAAGTTCTGGGAAAAGAACCAAGCAACGGCTGAAAATCCAAGCAGGATGAACAGAACCAGCAGAAAAAATTTGTGTTTTAAGCTCACGAAATATATGTACTCAAGTTTAGGAAGTCGTGCCCGAAGCCAGTATGAGTTTAACAGAAGGAATACTCCATCCGCTCAAGCCTCAATGTCGATATGATCACTTTGATCATTCTCCCTTTGGCTATGGTGGCGCCTATCCGTTCCGGAACGCAACTCCTCCAATACGGGCAGATGCAGAATGCGACGACAGGCAATTCGGCGGTCTCCGTCCAGATGCGGATCATGCCGCCGCTCTGAATGATACTCATGCTGGTGCTGCACCACGAGTGGCGGAAGGCTGCGCGGCTGCACCGGTTTGGCCGCCTTTACCGGCGTCAGCCTGTTGACCATCAATCGCCCCCCCACTCCGGTTATTCTCGGAGGAGGCAGACTGGGCACAAACTTCATGATTACCTCACGTAAAAAAGAAACCAGCCCCCGAAAATTCCGGAGGGCGGCATCTACACTAGCGGTTGTACCCTAACAGCTCAGCCAATCGCACATTTGGTTAATGGATAACCGGCCTTTCTCAGCTCTATCGCTGACTTCGCCAGTTCTTCAGCCTCAAGATTGGCCTCAATGGCCGCTTGTGCATTACTGTCCACCAGATTACTGATGCTCTCCAGACTGGCCGACATACTTATCCCGGCCTCGGACTGCTGTTTCGATGCACCTGCAATATGTTCAATGCGCGCCGAAACACTATTGGTCGCTTCCAGTATTTCCTTCAGACCTTCCCCATTTTTACGGATCAGAGCAATGCCCGTCTCCACTTCGGACACCGCCTCATGCATGGACGATACCGCGGCATCCGAGATGCTGCTGATATCACTGATCGTCGTTGCAATATCCTTGGTACTGGTCGCCGTACGTTCAGCCAATTTGCGTACCTCATCCGCCACTACCGCGAAGCCGCGCCCCTGCTCGCCGGCTCTCGCCGCTTCAATGGCTGCATTCAATGCCAGCAAGTTGGTTTGCTCGGCGATCTCCTTGATGGTGTTCGCAATGGAGCCGATATTCTCGACCGCACTACCCAAATCGGAGATAGTTCGACTGGTGCTCTGCACGGTTTCAGCCACCTTGCTGGTCGCGGTGATGCTCAATTCCATGTTGCGATTATTTTCCTCGACCACCTGCTGCATTGCCTTGGCGTCGGCCAGTGATTCCCCTGCCATGCCCGCCACCTCGGCAACCGATCTGCTGAAACCATCCATCGTGCCAGTGATCTGCTGAATATGCTGACGTTCGTTGGAGGCATTTGCCGCCACGCCCGAAACCCGGCTACCCATATCCTGAATGCGCTTCTGCATTTTTTCGACCGGGGTGACAACCTCGTCAACAATGGTACGCAAATAGGACTGCATGGTTTGCACACCGCACAACAACACACCTAACTCATCGCGGCCGCTTATATCAATTTCCTCATTCATATCACCCTGCATCAGCTTCTCGAACTCACGCTGAGCAACCTCGGCTGGCCTCGCAGCGTACTTATTGACCAGGAAGCCCAGATAAAAGAACAGAAACACCTGCAAGCCAATCTGTCCGACCAGCGTGCGTTTTTCTAATGTGGAAATTGCGTCAAACTGGGGCGTCACATCAATTTCAAGTTCGGACACTCCCAGCACGGTTCCCGGCTCGGCCTGATGGCAACCGGTGCAATCCGTGCCGTGAAAATCCTTGCTGGCCATATAGGGCGTTACGACATGCACATGCGTCCCATCCTCATTGAATGTCACGACCTGTTGTTTGCTCTCAATTGCCTGACGTTGCACATCATTCGAAATCTGCTCCTCGGGCAAACCGGGGCCATACAAATCCACCACCGGTTGTGCGCGCAGCAGTTGTGCCGATCTGACCCCCTCGGCCATGCTGATCTTTTTCATCAACAACTTGCGCATATCGACATCGCCGATTTGTCCGGCAACCATCAACATATTGGCACTATCAATAATCTCGCTTGAAAGTTTTTTTGCATCGCTGATAGCAACTGTCTTGGCATCTTCTTTCATGTGCTGGAACACGGAATATTGCCCGTAGCCCAGCGCGATCAGCAGCGTCGCCTGAATAGCGAATTGAAGCTTACGCGTCAGCTTCCAGTTATCAAATTTGTAAGCCTCAAATTTCGATACGATCTGCCCGCCGCTCTGATTCAGCTGACGATAAAGACTCTCGGCCTCGGCAATTTGCTCGCGGGTAGGCGGCCTGCGCACGGAGGAATAGCCCATGATCTGGCCATCTTCAAAAACGGGCGCAACCGTTGCTCGCACCCAGTAATGATCGCCGTTCTTACAGCGATTCTTGACCGTTCCGCGCCATGGACGGCGCTCCTTCATGGTATCCCACAACCACTTGAATGCCTGAGGCGGCATGTCCGGATGACGCACAATGTTATGACTCTTGCCTATTAGTTCCTCTCGGGAATAACCGGAGATTTGAACAAACGCATCATTGACGTAAGTCACAATTCCCTTGGTATCGGTTCTTGAAATCAGTACTGACTTGCTCGAAAACGAAACTTCCTTTTGTGAAACATAGGCATTTTTATTCTGCACAACCATCTCCCTGTTTGACCGCGAGTAATTATTTTTCGGCCTTATAGACATGCAACTAAAAAGCCACATCAAGTGGCAATATTCACCCTCCGAATGGTAACAACAATAATACGTCGGCAAAAGGCTAAATAGCACACTAAAAGTAGGTTATTAGCCATCAGAAAAATATGCGCTGCTCTATCATCTGACATCCGTCTGAAAACGATACTTACGTGGCCTCGGCGTCAGTTTTCCAGATCGTGCTTCGTCTGCTCGAATTCCTCGCGCTCGATTTCACCGCGCGCGTAACGCTCCTTGAGAATATCGAGTGCGGTTTTTTCCAACGCGTTCTTCTCGCAGATTCCGCAACTTTTCACCAGTATCGCGATACCGACGATCAGCAAAATCCAGAACAGCGACATGCCTATCATACCCATGCCACCCCAGCCATATCCGTACATGTGATCCCACATTTCCTTCTCCTTCAATAAGGCAGACTGAACCAAAAACCTCCTATAACTTCACGCGACGCAGCCGTAGCGCATTGGCAATCACCGACACCGAACTGAAGCTCATCGCCGCCGCCGCGATGATGGGTGAGAGCAGCAGTCCAAAAATCGGATACAAAACACCCGCCGCAATAGGGATGCCCAGCACGTTGTAGATGAAGGCGAAGAACAGATTCTGGCGGATATTATTCATCGTGGCGCGGGACAGGCGCACGGCACGCACGATGCCGTTCAGGTCGCCCTTGACTAGGGTGACGCCCGCGCTTTCCATCGCCACGTCAGTGCCGGTGCCCATGGCGATGCCAACTTGCGCTTGCGCAAGCGCGGGCGCGTCATTGATGCCATCGCCCGCCATTGCCACGATGCGGCCCTGCTTCTGCAACTCCTTAACCACGGAGGCTTTCTGTTCGGGCAGCACTTCCGCCTCAATGCGGTCTATGCCCAGCTTGCGCGCGACCGCTTCCGCCGTGATACGGTTGTCGCCGGTCAGCATGATCACCTGTATACCTTCCTCGTGCAGCGCGCGGATTGCCTCCAGTGTTGATGCCTTGATCGGGTCGGCCACGCCGATCAGGCCCGCCGCCTTGCCGTCCACCGCAATCAGCATCACCGTCTGGCCGTCGCCGCGCAGCGTGTCGGCGTGCGCAACCAGTGCGCCGGGAACGATGGCCAGTTCCTCGAACAGTTTGAGATTGCCTAAGGCGACAGTGCGGCCTTCGACCGTTCCCGCCACGCCCTTACCGGTGTAGGAGCGGAAGTCGCTCACTGCCACAAGCGCCAATTCTTTTTCCTGCGCGCCGTTCACGATCGCCGCTGCCAGCGGATGTTCGCTGGCACGCTCTAGGCTTGCGCCCAAGCGCAGCACTTCGCTCTCGTCAAAATCTGCGATAGCCGCAACCGATACCAGTTTGGGTTTGCCCTCGGTCAGCGTGCCGGTCTTGTCCACCACCAGCGTATTCACCTTCTCCATGATTTCCAGCGCCTCGGCATTCTTGATCAGCACACCCGCCTGCGCACCGCGCCCGGTGCCGACCATAATCGACATCGGCGTGGCCAGCCCCAATGCGCAAGGGCAGGCAATGATCAGCACTGCCACCGCATTAACGATGGCGTGCGCCAAGCGCGGCTCCGGCCCCCAGATTCCCCACACGGCCAGGGTGATGAGCGCAACCAGTATCACAACCGGAACAAAATAACCCGCCACGACATCGGCCAGACGCTGGATCGGCGCGCGCGAACGCTGCGCCTCGCTCACCATATGTACAATCTGCGCCAGTAAGGTGTCGGCGCCGACGCGTTCGGCGCGCATCAACAGGCTGCCAGTGCCATTCACCGTCGCGCCGATCAGCCGCGCACCCACCGTTTTTTCCACCGGGATGGATTCGCCGGTGACCATGGATTCATCCAGCGAACTCGTGCCCTCCAGCACCACGCCGTCCACTGGCACTTTCTCACCGGGACGCACGCGCAGCACATCGCCCGGCTGCACCTGTTCGAGCGGGATGTCCTCTTCCTTGCCATCAGCACGCACGATGCGCGCGGTCTTAGGGGCGAGGCCCAGCAGCAATTTGATCGCTGAGCTGGTCTGGCTACGTGCGCGCAGTTCCATCACCTGTCCCAGCAGCACCAGCGCCATGATCATGGCGGCCGCTTCGAAATACACCGGCACCAAACCGCCCATGCTGTGCATCGTTGGCGGGAACAGATTCGGCAAGAACATGGCCACGATACTGAATACCCATGCAACGCCAACGCCCAACGAGATCAGGGTAAACATGTTGAGGTGACGATTCACCAACGAGGCCCAGCCGCGCTGGAATATCGGCCATCCACCCCAGATCACCACTGGCGTTGCCAGCGCAAATTCGAACCATTGCAGCGCCATCATCGAAACGGATTCGGGCATGGCTTGCGGCAACAAGTCGGTGACCATCGCCACTACAAACACGGGGAGCGCGAATGCCGTACTGAACCAGAAGCGCCGCGTCATGTCGTTCAATTCGGTGTTGTCTTCCGCTGCTGCATCGCGCGCTTCCAGCGCCATGCCGCATTTGGGGCAACTGCCCGGCTGGTCGCTCACCACTTCGGGATGCATCGGACAGGTGTACTCGACCGCAGCCGCAACGGGAGATTCCAACTCCAGCGCCATGCCGCACTTGGGACAGCTACCCGGCGCGGGCTGGCGGATTTCGGGGTGCATCGGGCAGGTGTACATCGCGCCCGGCTTCAGCGTCGCGGGCTTCGCCGGGGATGGATTGAGATAGGTTTCCGGCGCTGCCTGAAATTTGGTTAAGCACTTTGCGCTGCAAAAATGATATTCGACACCGTGATATTCGCTGCGATGCGGAGATTCCGGCTTCACTGTCATGCCGCATACTGGGTCTTTCATTTCAGTTGTCATGATTGCCTCCCGCTCTGATTGATTTCGATACTGATATGCACCAATTCCTCATGAATACTCAATTGCTCCTTGAAGTATTCTGGCGAGACATCCTTATCCGTCGCGAGGCTGAGGATGCAGGCATACTTTCCCTTCCCCACGCGCCAAACATGCAAATCGGATATTTTTGCCTCGATGGGCGATCCGGCGATGACTTCGCGTATTTCTTCCACCACGGGTGCGCCCATCTCGGCATCCAGCAATACCCGTCCGGTATCGCGCAACAGACCATAGGCCCACACCGAAACCAGCACGGCACCCACCAGCCCCATCACCGGGTCCAGCCAGCTTGCCCCCCCCACCGCTTGCCGCCAAACAACGCAATAATGGCTAGCACCGAGGTCGCCGCATCGGCGATGACATGCAGATAGGCCGAACGCAGGTTCAAATCATGGTGACCGTGATGCTCATGATGATCGTGCCCATGATCATGAGCGTGCCCGTCCTTAAGCAGCCACGCGGAAGCCAGATTTACCAGCAAACCAATGATCGCGATGGCAAGGGCCTGATCATAGTGAATCGGAGTCGGTGAGATTAGCCTCTCAATCGACTGATAGATCATCAACCCCGCCACCATCACAAGAAATATCGCACTGGTGTAACCGCCCAACACCTCGATCTTCCAGGTTCCGAACGAGAAGCGCGGGTCGTGTGCATATTTTCTAGCGAAAGCATAGGCGAATACTGACAAGCCCAAGGCGACCGTATGCGAACTCATGTGCCAGCCATCGGCCAGTAACGCCATCGAGTTGTAATGCCAGCCTCCGGCAATCTCGACCACCATCATCGTTGCAGTCAGCAGCGCCACTCGCAGGGTATTTTTTTCGGCAAGCGGATTGCCCTCGTCGAACCGGTGCGAGTGTTTCAGATTATTGATGGCAATGGTTTGAGTCATGGCGTCATGTCCTGAGCATTATTTGAAAGTCATGCCGATATACAGGTGAGGGTTCGCCTGAAAACGCTCCCGGCATTGTTTGGAACAGAAGGCATAAGATACGCCCAGATAAGTGAGCGGATGACAATCGGCAGCTACTTCCATTTCGCAAACCACATCTTTGGTTAACATCTTCATCTCCTCAAAGGCTTAACTTTTCACGTATTTTCCTCAACTATTCAAACTCATATCGCTCAGTGCACATGCGCCGCATGCTCATTCCCATAGCCTTGAGAGGCCGGTGCTACCGTAGGCGAGTGAACATCCCCCTCCATTTGGTGAACATGATCGTGTCCCTCTTCCGCAGCAGGTAACGCCATCACGCCCAGTCCGTGGCGGTAAACCAGCTCTCCTCCGTGCCATGCGGTGGACAACAACAATGCCGCCGCAATCGCCAACAAGCCGGTAAATAACCAACCCTTGGCTTTACCATGGCGATGCAGGTAATACTCCCAGCCTGCAATACCCAGAAATAGCACGAACGTGACCATCGCCCAGTTCCGGTGCTCGGTCATGGCGAGATGCGAAGACGTGTCGTGACTAACGGTGTTGTAGGCGTACCATCCCGCCGCGACGGTAATCAGGGTGAATCCCACACCGACCCACAAATTCCAGTGCGCGACGATGGCCAATTGAGTGCGCAGTCCGCCGTTAGTCACAAAGTGGGATAGCACATGCATTACGGCAGCGACAAGCAACAGCGCGACTGTGAAATGCACGAAAATAGGATGCCAATTGGGAAGTATATTTATCATTTTCAGTCTCGCTTTCAGTATTACTTTTCAACTAATGACTTCTGCTTGATCAATGCATAGATCACCGGAATTACCAGCAGCGTCAAAATTGCCGAGGAAATCATGCCGCCCACCATGGGTGCGGCAATGCGACGCATCACTTCCGAACCTGCTCCCGTACTCCAGAGTATGGGCAACAGCCCCGCCATGATCGCCACCACCGTCATCATCTTGGGGCGCACGCGCTCAACCGCTCCTTCCATGATGGCGGCCTGCAAATCGCTCGCAACGGGTAGCCTGCCTTCGCGATCACACTGCGACTGAACCTCCTGCCAGGCCTTTTCCAAATAAATCAGCATCACCACCCCGGTCTCCGCCGCCACCCCGGCCAATGCGATGAATCCGACTGCAACCGCAACCGACAGGTTGTAGTCGAGCAACCACAGCAGCCATACGCCGCCGACCAGTGCGAAGGGCACGGACAGCATCACCACCAACGATTCGGTGACTCGCTGGAAATTCAGGTAAAGCAGCAGGAAGATCAACAGCAGGGTAATCGGGATGACGATCTTCATCTTCGCGGCAGCCCGTTCCATATATTCGAATTGACCGCTCCAAGTCGCATAGTAACCGGGCGGAAATTTGACCTGTTCCGCCACGGCACGGCGTGCCTCAGCTACGTAAGAGCCGATATCGCGCTCGCGGATATCCACAAAAATATAGGCAGACAGTAATGCATTCTCGGTGCGTATCGCAGGTGCCCCCTTGCTGATGCTGACGCTGGCCAACTGCCCCAGCGGAATCATCGCCCCGTCTGGAGTTGCCACCAACACCTCGCGTGCAATCTGCTCGGGGGAACTGCGCAACTCGCGTGGATAACGCACGTTCACGCCGAACCGCTCCAGCCCTTCCACTGTGGTGGTGACATTCTCCCCGCCCAGTGCGGTGGCGATCACATCCTGCACCTCGCCCATCGTCAACCCGTAGCGCGCGAGCGCGACCCGATCCGGTTCAATATCCAGATAGAAGCCGCCCGTGATGCGCTCGGCAAAAGCGCTGCTGGTACCCGGTATGGTCTTCACCACTGTCTCGATCTGCTTGGCGAGTTTTTCCATCTCGTCCAGATTCTTGCCGAACACCTTGATGCCAATGGGCGTGCGTATGCCGGTCGAAAGCATGTCGATACGCGCCTTGATGGGCATGGTCCATGAGTTCGCCACACCGGGAAATTGCAGCGCTTTGTCCATCTCGACGGTCAGCTTGTCGATGTTCATGCCATCGCGCCATTCGCTCTCGGGCTTCAGATTGATGACGGTCTCGAACATCTCCAACGGTGCGGGATCGGTGGCCGTCTGAGCACGCCCAGCCTTGCCGTACACCGACTCGACCTCGGGAAAACTCTTGATGATCTTGTTCTGGGTCTGCAACAACTCAGCCGCCTTCGTCACCGACATGCCGGGCAATGAAGCGGGCATATAAAACAAAGTCCCTTCGTTGAGTGTCGGCATGAATTCACTGCCCAGCTTCATTGCCGGATACAGGCTCAATCCCAATGTCAGTAATGCGACCACGATAGCCGCCTGCCTGTGCCGCAGTACGGCAGAAATCATCGGACGGTAGACTGCAATCAGCCAGCGATTCAGCGGATTCTGCGCTTCGGGCATGATCTTGCCCCGTATGAAGATCAGCATCAGCACCGGAACCAGCGTCACCGACAGCAGCGCTGCACCCGCCATCGAGAAAGTCTTGGTGAACGCCAGCGGCGCAAACAAGCGCCCCTCCTGCGCTTCCAGCGTAAATACCGGAAGGAAGGAAACGGTGATAATCAGCAGCGAGAAAAATAGGGATGGCCCGACTTCCTTACAGGCACTCAGTATCGCGTCGAACCGAGACTCGTCGTTCTTGAGTCGCTCCAGATGTTTGTGTGCATTCTCTATCATCACGATGGCCGCATCCACCATCGCACCTATCGCTATCGCGATCCCGCCCAGGCTCATGATGTTGGAATTCAACCCCAGTGCGCGCATCGCGATGAAGGCCATCAGTACACCGATGGGCAGCATCACGATGGCGACCAGTGCACTACGGACATGCATCAGAAACACCATGCACACGACGGCGACGATGACGCCCTCCTCCAGCAAGGTGTGCTTGAGCGTCTCTATCGCCCGTTTAATCAGATCGGAGCGATCATAGACAGCCTTAATCGTCACCCCATCGGGCAAGCCACTGGATACTTCGGCTATCTTCTGTTTGATATTGTCGATGACCTCCAGCGCATTCTGTCCAAAACGCGATATGACGATGCCTGAAACCACTTCGCCTTCGCCGTTGAGTTCAGCCATGCCGCGCCGCTCATCCGGCCCCAACTCTACCCGCGCGATGTCGCGCAACAACACAGGCGTTCCACCCTCTGCCTTCACCACCAGATTTTCGATGTCGTGCACACCATGCAAATAGCCTTTGCTACGCACCATGTACTCGGTCTCGGCCATTTCGACCACGCGCCCGCCGACATCACGATTAGAATCACGTATCACCTGAGTAACTTTGGCTAGCGGTATGCCCAAAGAACGCAATCTGTCGGGGTCAACTACCACCTGATACTGCTGAACGAACCCACCCACCGAAGCGACCTCGGCGACACCATGCACCTTGGTGAGCTGATATCGCAAATACCAGTCCTGCATGGTGCGCAGTTCGGCCAGATTATGCTTTTCGCTCAATACCGCGTACTGGTAGACCCAACCCACACCGGTCGCATCGGGACCGAGCTGCGGGGCAACATTTTTCGGCAATCGTCCCGCAATGCTATTGAGATATTCCAGCACACGCGAACGCGCCCAATAAATATCGGTACCGTCTTCAAAGATCACATACACGAACGATGCGCCGAAGAATGAAAATCCGCGCACCACCTTGGATTTCGGCACGGACAGCATCGCCGTAGTCAGCGGATAGGTCACCTGATCCTCGACCACCTGCGGTGCTTGCCCCGGATACTCGGTAAAGACGATCACCTGCACATCGGACAGATCAGGCAACGCATCCAGCGGGGTTTTGACCAGCGCATAAACACCCGCCAGCGTGATGAACAGCGTGGCGAGTAACACCAAAAATCGGTTGCGCACCGACCATTCGATTATTTTCGCGAGCATGTTAGTGTCCCTCGTGTTGAGTCATGGCTGGCTGCGCTTGCAGCTTGGTGATCACCCATTCGCCCGGGACGCGCTCGACGATCTCGAAACTGACCTGACTGCCCGGCTTGATACCCTTGCTCAACGATGAGTTGGCTAACTCGAAGTCCATGGTCATGCCGGGCCAGCCCAACGACTCAATCGCATCATGGGTGATGCTGACGGAACCATCATCATAGATTTCATCCAGCGTACCCTGACCGTGATGCCCAACGCTAACGGGCTTATGCTCAGGCTTGGCGGCTTGCTGCGCATCGGCGGCAACTGGTACTCCCCCGAGTCCGCTCAGCGCAGCCCTGAGATTGCTCTCGGCATCGATCAGGAAATTAGCTGAAGTCACCACCTGCTCACCTGCGGCGACACCCTCAAGTACCTCTACATAAGAAGCACCGCGCTGCCCGAGCCTGACCACACGCGGCTCGAATCTCCCCTCGCTTAGACGCACCAGTATCACTTGGCGGATTCCGCTGTCGATCACGGCGGAGGTTGGCACACTCAGCACAGGGGTACGCTTGCCATAGTCGAATTCCACACTGGCAAACATCGCAGGTTTAAGCAGACCTTGCGGATTGGCAATCACAACACGTACCTGCACAGTTCGCGTCGCACTGTTCAACGTCGGATAGACAAAATCGACCTTGCCCGCAAAAGTTTGTCCGCGATAGGCGTCGAGCCTGACCTGCACCGCGTCACCCGTTTTGATAGCGGCAATGTCCTGTTCGGCAATATCGGCCATCACCCACACCGACGACAAATCGGCAATCCGGTACAGCATGTCGCCCGGCATAAAGCGCACGCCCTGCACGGCACTCTTTTCCAGCACAATGCCGGAAGCGGCTGCGCGGTAGGTCAGCGTTCGACCACCGGACGCGCGCCCAAACTCCGTACCGGCCATATCCCAGTTGCGCAGCCGAGCGGCACTGGCATCAACCAGCCTGCGCATGCTGTCGCCGGCTTCTGCATCGGCATTCCCGAATGCTTTCATACCCTGAACGGCCACTTCATGTTCGCGCTGTGCCGAAACCAGCTCTGGGCTATACACTTCGAACAAGGCCTGTCCTCTGGCGACCGATTGCCCGGTGGTGTTCACATACAGCCGCTCCACCCAGCCCTCGAACTTTGGCGCGATGGTGTAGACGCGCGCCTCGTCGATCTCGATACGCCCGACGGCACGCAATGTCCTGTCGATCTCGCGCAACGCTGCCGCCTCGCTCTTTACCCCCAGTATCTGCACCTTGTCGCTGGAGAGGTCTATCACACCACTGGATCCCGCCTCGCCCTCGTACACCGCCACGTAATCCATGCCCATAGCATCCTTCTTGGGCACCGGCGAGGTGTCCGGCAGCCCCATGGGATTGCGGTAGTAGAGCGGCTTGCGCTCAGCCTTACTCTCAATCCTCAATCCTTGATCCTCTATGCGGTGCTGCGCGCCCATCCAGTATCCACCGGCTGCAACCCCCACCAATGACAATGCGCCGAAAGCAATTATATAATTCCTGTTCATAATTCTTCTCCCAGCAAACTTTCGATTTCAGCCAGACGCGATTGCGCCTCGAACTGTGATTTCAACAATTGACGTTTTGCTTTTAGGATTTGTTGCAGTGCATCAAGCAGTACCGTGAACTCCACCTTGCCGGTTTCATAACCGGCTAATGCCGACTGCCAGATTAGCTCGGACTGCGGCAGCAGACGCGTCTTCGTCAGAAGTTCGGTACGCCGCGCGGATTCCAACCCTGACAAAGACTCCGACAACATCCCCTGCGTCTGGTCCAGTAAAGCCTGCTTGCGTGCTTCAGCAGCATCAAGCAGCGCCTCGCCCTCATATTCCTGCGCGCGTCTTCTACCTTGCTGCAATGGCAGGTTCATTTCGACCATGAGGTCCCAACTCTTCACCGTATTGCCGCGTTGGGTGGGCGCTACCCCCAGCGTGAATCCGGGATAGCGGTCGACATAGGCCAGATCACGACTCTTGGCCGCCTCACTGCTACGTGCATCGGCAATCCGCAACTGCGGATTACGCGCACGCAAACGTTTTTCCAGCACGGCATAATCGAGTCGGGCCGCAGCAGGGAGCATACGCAGTTGCCTTGGCTCTGCCAGCTCGGCCATCGCCGGA
The DNA here is from genome assembly GCA_038210095.1 of Burkholderiales bacterium. Taxonomy (GTDB): domain Bacteria; phylum Pseudomonadota; class Gammaproteobacteria; order Burkholderiales; family Gallionellaceae; genus Gallionella. The sequence continues at coordinate 3,263 of JBBQXA010000020.1, read as the reverse complement.
CGTGACAGCAACACATTCAACCGGGAGTGCTGGTGATGAACACCATTCTGCAGATCGATCAACTCGGTTTGCAGTGCCGTTTGATCAAGCTGTGCCCTGATCAATGCCTGCTGCCCAACCAGACCATGCGCATATCTTTCCTGAGCAATGCGCTCCTGTGCCACCATCAATTTCAGCATCTGTTGCGCCAGTCTTTCACTGGCAGACAAATAGTAATAGTTGGCATAGGTCATCTTGATCTGGCTGGACAACTCCGCCCAGGTCGCCGCTGAGGTTCCATCGGCCTGCGCAACTTGAGCCTCCGCGACCTCACGCTGCAAATCGCGCTTGCCAAACCAGGGTACGCTCTGCATCAACAGATAGCGCGTCCCACCAACTTGCGAAGGCGACAAACTAGCCGTTTTCGTGCCCTGATTGGTGATGTCCATCAGTTCGACACGCAATACCGGATCGGGTAACGCGCCAGCGGATTCATTGCGATGTTGTGCCGCCTCGACCTCATGACGCATAGCCGCCAGTTGTGGATTGTGCTCTCGCGCATAGCCCAGCAAACCATGCACATCTGCCCCCAGCGGCAATTCGGCGGCATGCGCAGTCCAGCCTGAAAGATAGCCCAACAAACACAAGGCAATAAAACGATTCATGATTTTCCCCCGATGGTCGGCAATGCCCGTAAGCAACACCGACGTGATCCTGCTCCTACCGCACGACTTTCAGATGTGTCACGACGAAATCATCGCCCTCTTTTTCCAGCGCGAATTTCACCTTGTCGCCAACATGCAGATTCTGCAGCCAAGTTTTATCCCGGAGCTTGTAGCTCATGGTCATCGCAGGCATCACATCAATAATCTCGCCATGCTTCAAGGTCACCTTGCCACTGCTTTTCCTGATCTTCTTCACTTCACCATCGACCATCTGCATGGGCTTACCCATATCATGCGACATCATCTTCATGCCGCTCATATCATGAGGCTCGGCAATGGCAACACCCGAACCTATCAACAGCGCCAGAAACAAACCTCTCGTAATTATTTTTTTCATCTTATGCTCCTGTAGAAACCTGAAATACATTAATTAATGGTGAGCAAATGGTGTTGCACTGCCATCCTTCGCGACCAGCAGCGTGTCGTACGGAACACTTCCGTCGCCTTCCATGCCGGGCGAGCCCGGCGGCATAGCCGGAACAGCGAGGCCTATGACCGGCACAGGCTGATGCAGCAGTCGCGTGATGTCCGCCGCAGGCACATGACCTTCGATCAAATACTGATCAACTCTGGCGACGTGACAAGAACCGTAACGTTCAGGCATGCCTAGTTTTGCGCGAGTGGCGGGTACATCGTTCACATCATGCAGAACGACAGTAAATCCATTCTTTTCCAGATGTGTCGCCCAAGCTTTGCAACAACCGCAAAATGGACTTTTATATACATCAACAACGGGTTGTGCCGTCGCGGCACAGCCAGTCGCCAACAAGGAAACGCTGAGCAACAGCTTGTGCAGTATCGAGTTGGCAGAGCTACTTCGTACCAAAATAGTTTTGAGGTTCATTTGTCGTATCCTGAAAATTTCAGAGCGGACAGACGCAATGCGACTGCCGAACGATACGGGACGAGGAAACTAACTCAGTTTTAAAATAGACAATCTCGTCCCGCGTTAAACGCGAGCGAGAGGGGGAGGATCGATTGGTGCGGAGGTGATGGAATCAAACGTAAACAGATAAGGCGTGACGACAGCGCCAGCTTCAGGCAGATTCAGCGTCGCAACACTCGGAACGGCCAAGTAGCCGACGCAAGCCAGATGGCAGACGCCACAGGTATTATGGGAAGACTGATGTGATGTTTGCTGATCGTGCGATGCGTGCTGATCCTGCACATCCCCGGCCTGATGATCACCAGACATTTCTTGCTGCATCGCGCTCTCATGACAGGAGCCATGAGGTGCCTGCATCGCTATGGATGCCGCCAGCGCACTGGCGCCGGACATAGGCAGCCAGAGCAACATCAGGACAGCAATAAGTTTTCTGGAAAGACGCAACATCGTCACAGGATGCCGAACTCAGGTCTAACTGTCAAATATTCCGGATAATTGACCTCAACTTGCATCAATCCTCAACAGTTTCCATTTTCAATACTTTCGCGATTACTTCGAAGCTGAATCCGCGAGATTGCATAAAGCGCATTTGCCGCGCTTTCTCCTTTGCGTCTTGCGGAATCTGGCCGAACTTTTTTTGCCACACTTCGCGCGCAGTCGCCAGTTCGCTTTCCCTCAACTCAGGCAAAGCTGCCGCAATCAGAGTGTCGGAAATGCCGCGCTGGCGTAATTCATGGGTAATGCGCTGGGTACCAAAACGACTGCGTTTAGCATGTACCCATTGCGTCGCCGCACGTTCATCAGACAGCCATCCGCGCTGCGTCAGATCGTCCAGCAAGGCTTCCAGATCGGGTGCCGATGCCGAATCGAACTCTTCATCGGCCTGTACATGCGGCAACAGTTTTCCACGCAGTTCGGCACGGCTATATTCGCGCCGCGCCAAGCATTGCAGGGCGCGGGCACGCAGACTAAGCTCAGGACGCTTCTTCAATGTCCTTCACACCGGCCTTGGTCTTGGACTTGGATTTTTCCCCTGCATCCAACAGAGATACGCCGAGTGCCTCACGCACCTTGTTCTCGATTTCCAATGCAATTTCGGGATGGGCGCGCAGATATTCGCGCGCGTTATCCTTGCCCTGACCAATCTTCTCGCCGTTGTAGCTATACCATGAGCCGGATTTCTCAACCAGCTTATGCTGCACGCCCAACTCGACGACTTCGCCTTCACGCGAGATGCCCTCGCCGTAAAGAATGTCAAATATCGCTTCACGGAATGGCGGCGCAACCTTGTTCTTCACCACCTTGACGCGGGTCTCGTTGCCGATCACCTCATCACCCTTCTTGATCGCACCGATACGGCGGATATCCAAACGGACGGAAGCGTAGAACTTCAACGCATTACCGCCAGTGGTGGTTTCTGGATTACCGAACATCACGCCGATTTTCATACGTATCTGGTTAATGAAAATTACCAGCGTGTTTGAACGCTTGATGTTGGCCGTCAATTTACGCAGAGCTTGCGACATCAGGCGGGCATGCAGGCCCATTTGCGCATCGCCCATCTCGCCTTCGATCTCGGCTTTGGGCGTCAATGCTGCGACCGAATCGATCACCACCACATCCACCGAACACGAGCGCACTAGCATATCGGCGATTTCCAGCGCCTGCTCGCC
>JBBQXA010000019.1:0-26739 GCA_038210095.1 Burkholderiales bacterium | reverse complement strand
TATTGCGATGGATGAAGACCATTGGGTGAAGATTCCCCAGGTCGGGCGAGTCGTGATAGGCAATGATGTCGAAATCGGCGCGAACACCACGATAGATCGAGGTGCGCTGGATGACACGGTCATTGAAGAGGGCGTAAAGCTAGACAACCAAATTCAAATTGCGCACAACGTACGCATAGGGGCACATACGGCGATCGCGGGTTGTGTGGGTATCGCGGGTAGTGCCAACATTGGGCGCTACTGCAAGATAGGTGGTAGCGCGGGTATCCTCGGGCATCTCAAGATCGCGGACTATGTTGAAGTTGCGGCATTTTCGCTGATCGGTAAATCCATACGCGAAGCGGGTTCGTATGCGGCCATCTTCCCGTTTTCCAAGGCCGAGGATTGGCGCAAAAACAGTGTTCACCTGCGGCATCTGGATGCATTGGTTGACCGCGTCAAGGCGCTTGAAAAAAAGATTGAGTCATTTGAACAATGAGCAACACTGAAAAGGGAATTAGCATGAGCACCACCATGGACATTCACGCCATACTTGAACACCTGCCGCATCGTTATCCATTCCTGCTGGTAGATCGGGTGCTGTCGCTCGAACCCAATAAAAATATCGTCGCATTGAAAAATGTCACTATCAACGAGCCGTTCTTCCCCGGTCATTACCCGCATCATCCGGTCATGCCCGGTGTGCTGATAATTGAGGCGATGGCGCAAGTCGCCGCGTTACTATCGTTCAAGTCCATGGGCAGTAAGCCGGACGAGAAGTCGGTGTATTACTTTGCCGGCATTGACAATGCGCGCTTCAAGCGTCCGGTCACGCCCGGTGATCAGCTAATATTCAAGGTGGAACTGACCCGCAGTATGCGCGGCGTATTCAAGTTCAAGGCCATCGCCGAGGTTGACGGGCAACTGGCTGCGGAAGCAGAGCTGATGTGTACCGTCAAGACGGTTGCCTAACTCCGGAAAATCAGAGGCGAATATGATTCATCCGACCGCGATTGTTCATCCGGACGCCAGACTTTCCGACGATGTCGAAGTGGGGGCGTATTCCATTATTGGCGAGCACGTCGAGATCGGCGAGGGCACGGTAATCGGTCCGCATGTTGTGATTCATGGTCACACCCGTATCGGGCGACACAATCGCATTTTCCAATTCTGTTCGCTGGGTGAAATCCCGCAGGACAAGAAATATGCGAACGAACCGACAAGGTTGGAGATTGGCGATCACAACACCATACGCGAATTCTGTACCTTCAATCTGGGTACGGCACAGGATGTGGGCGTGACGCGAGTCGGCAACCACAACTGGATTATGGCTTACGTACATCTGGCGCACGACTGTCAGGTTGGCAACCACACCATTTTTGCGAACAATTCGCAATTGGCAGGCCACGTGCATGTTGACGACTATGCCATTCTGGGTGGTTTTACCGTGGTACATCAGTTTGTAAGAATCGGAGCACATATCATCACCGGTATGGGCTCGATCCTGTTGCAGGATGTGCCACCCTATGTACTGGCGTCCGGTAACCCTTGCGCTCCACACGGAATTAATTCGGAAGGATTGAAGCGGCGCGGCTATTCCAGTCCGGCAATCATGGCGATCAAGCGAGCCTACAAGACGTTGTACAAGTCAGGTCTGAGTTTCGAGGATGCGAAGGCGGCTATCGACTCGCAACTGGCGGCACATGTTGAATTGAAATTGCTGGCCGACTTTCTCTCCACCTCCACCCGCGGCATCGTCCGCTGATCTGGTACGCTCAAGGGCTTTTTCATGCTGCAAAAGAGAATCGTAATCGGCATTGTCGTGGGCGAGGCATCGGGCGACCTGCTCGGTAGCCACCTTATGGCGGCGTTGAAGCAAGAAAGACCGGAGCTGCATTTTGTCGGCATCGGCGGCCCCAAGATGCAGGCAGTCGGAATGGAGATATTATTTCCGATGGAAAAGCTTGCGGTACGTGGCTATGTAGAGGTGTTGCGCCACTATCGCGAAATAGTCGGCATACGTCGCAAGCTGCGCACTTATTTTTTAGCCAATCGTCCCGATCTGTTCATCGCGGTGGATGCGCCTGACTTCAATCTTGATCTGGAATTGGCGCTTAAACAGCACGGCATCAGCGCCATTCACTATGTCAGTCCTTCAATCTGGGCATGGCGTGGCGAGCGTATCAACAAGATCAAGCGCGCCGTATCGCACATGTTGGCGTTGTTTCCACACGAGCCCAAGCTTTATCAGGATGCCGGCGTACCTGTCACTTATGTGGGTCATCCGCTGGCCGACATGTTGCCCGACTACCCCAAGCGCGCAGAAATGCGCGAGACTATGCGCATACCGTCGCAGGCAAAAGTATTCGCCTTCCTGCCAGGCAGCCGACAGAGTGAGGTGAAATATCTTGCTAACACCTACATTGAAACGGCAAAACTGATGCTGCAGAGCATTCCTGACGCTCGTTTTCTGGTGCCGCTGGTTAGTCGCGAGACGCGCGGCATATTTGAACAGGCGCTCTACGATTGTGATGCACAGTCATTGCCTATCACGCTGCTGTTCGGGCATGCCCAAGATGCGATGATCGCAGCCGACGGCGTGTTGGTCGCATCCGGTACCGCAACCCTGGAATGCGCCCTGTTGAAGCGGCCCATGGTTATTACCTACCGGATGCCAAGATTGTCCTGGTGGTTGACCAAGCGTAAAGCCTATCAGCCCTATTATGGTCTGCCCAACATTCTGTGCGAACGCTTTGTTGTTCCGGAATTGATGCAGGAAGATGCAACGCCGGAGAATCTGGCTCAGGCCCTGTTGAATCTGGTCAACAACAAGGATGCGGTGGCAAGCATCGAAGAGACTTTCCTCGAATTGCACCGGTCTTTGCGTCAGAATACCGCGCAGAAAGCGGCCACTGCCATCCTGCCGTATTTGCCGGCGTGAGTGACGTTGTTCTGATCTGCGGCGTTGACGAAGCCGGGCGGGGGCCGCTGGCTGGGCCGGTGAGTGCGGCGGCGGTAATCCTTGATGATGCCAACCCTATCGAAGGACTGGGTGATTCGAAGAAACTTTCAGAACGGAAACGCGACTTGCTCGCCCCTATCATCCGCGAACGCGCACTGGCTTGGGCGGTTGCCTGGGCTACTGCCGAGGAAATCGACGAACTCAATATATTGCAAGCCACGCTGCTGGCGATGCAGCGTGCCGTGCTGGCGTTGCAGATACCGCCTCATCAGGTGTTGGTGGATGGCCTTTATTGTCCGCAGACAGGCATTCCCAGCCAGGCCATCGTTAAGGGTGACAGCAAGGTGGCCGCGATTTCAGCCGCCTCAATTTTGGCCAAGACGGCACGCGACGAGTTGATGCTGAAATTGGACGATCAGTATCCGCAATATGGTTTTGCCATACACAAGGGCTATCCTACCGCCGTACATCTTGCCGCCCTGCGCGAGCATGGCGTGTCTGAAGTGCACCGAAAAAGTTTCAGACCGGTGCGTGAACTGTTGCAGTACACTCGCGAAAACCACTTGTGAGGAAGACATGAGCTTGTTCAAATTATTACATCTGCTTGCCGCACTGATCTGGGTCGGCGGTATGTTTTTCGCTTATGTGGTGCTGCGCCCGACCGCCGTCGAAGTCCTTGCGCCGCCCGAGCGATTGCGTCTGTGGGAAGGTGTATTTCGCCGCTTTTTCAACTGGGTCTGGCTAGCCATCGGCATACTGATGGTCAGCGGCTTCTACATGGTTTATCTGTTTGGCGGGTTTTCCCATGTTCCAATGCATGTGCATATCATGCTGTTACTCGGACTGGTAATGATGCTGATCTACGGCTTTGTGTTCTTTGCCTGCTATGTGCCGCTCAGTTTGCATGTCGGCAAACAGCGCTGGAAAGAAGCAGGCGAGCAATTGGGCCGGATACGTAAACTGATTGCAGTAAACTTAGTGCTGGGTTTGTTGACCGTGTGTGTGGCGGTCATGGGCGCAGCACTGTTCTGATACTCGGCAATCTCATTCATGGAGGGTGTCGGCGTGCTTTCGTCGGTCAATTACTGCCAGAATTGCGGTGCATGTTGCACCAACTTTCGGGTCTCTTTCTATTGGGCAGAGACAGACGAGGCAGCAGGCGGTCTGGTTCCGGTAGCGCTCACTGAACACGTCTCACCGCATCTGCGTTGCATGACAGGTACCAACACCAAGCCGCTACGTTGCATCGCACTCGAAGGCGATGTAGGTAAACAAGTGTCTTGCAGTATTTACCCCTTGCGTTCTTCCACTTGTCGCGAATTCGATGTATTCGAGCCTGACGGCACCCCAAATCCTCGTTGTACTTCGTTGCGTATCGGAATAGGATTGGACGCAGTAGATATCTCCCTATAGTGGCAAAATAATTTTGTTGTTACATTGACCTTCAGTGCCATTAGGGCTATTTTTCTATGCAATGGATTGGCAGAGAATAAATCTATCTTAATGGAGGTGTTCAGTGAACAGCATTGTGAAAGAGACAAAGCAGGTTTTTGCTTTCGAAGAGGGTGACGGCAAGAACAAGAAATTGCTGGGTGGCAAGGGCGCGAACCTGTGCGAGATGACTCAGATCGGACTGAATGTTCCACCCGGATTCGTCATTAGCACCGAAGCCTGCTTGAGTTATCTCGCAGCCTCGGGCGAGGAGTTGCCGAAGTCGTTGCTGGATGAGATACAAGCACAGATGAAGGCACTGGAACTCAAGACCGGCAAGCGCTTCGGCGATGCAAATGATCCTCTGCTGGTTTCAGTTCGTTCGGGCTCGGCGATGTCTATGCCCGGCATGATGGATACCATTCTAAATCTTGGTTTGAATCCGCAGACGCTGGCAGGCGAGATCGCCCAGACTGGGGATGCGCGATTTGGCTACGACACCTACCGCCGCTTTATTCAGCTATTTGGAAAAATCGCGCTGGATATTTCCGACGAATTGTTCGACGCCGAATTGAATGCAGTCAAGCAGGATCGCGGCATCAAGGAGGACCTTGCACTTACTGCCGAGGACCTGAAGGAAATCAGTGAACGATTCCTGCGGGTCGTGCAGGAGCAGACCGGCAGGCCGTTTCCCGAAGATCCCCGTGAACAATTAATACTCTCGGTCAAGGCGGTGTTCCGTTCCTGGTCGGGTAAGCGGGCGGTTGATTACCGTCGCGAATTTCACATCACGCCCGAAATGGCGAATGGTACAGCGGTGAATATCTGCACCATGGTATTCGGCAATCGTGGTGACGACTCGGCCACCGGCGTCGGTTTCACACGCAATCCGGCGACGGGCGAAAATCACATCTTTGGCGAGTATCTGGTGAACGCCCAGGGTGAGGATGTTGTCGCGGGCATACGTACGCCCAAGGCCATCGATTTCATGGCGACTGAAATGCCCGACCTGTTCCGGCAGTTGCAGGAGTTGCGCGCCAAGCTGGAAGCGCATTATCACGAAATACAAGATTTCGAGTTCACCATAGAGCGCGGCACGCTGTACTGCTTGCAGACGCGCAACGGCAAGATGAACACCACCGCCATGGTGCGCACTTCGGTGGAGATGGAGAAAGAAGGTTTGATTACCCGCCGTCAGGCTTTGCTGCGCATCGCGCCGGACAGCCTCGCCCAGATGCTGTTCCCGCGTCTGGATCCGAGCGCGAAAGTGAAGCCGCTTGCGACCGGCTTGCCTGCTTCACCCGGTGCGGATTACGGCCATGCCGTGTTCGATGCCGACCGTGCCGAAGAGCAGGGCAGGGCAGGCAAGCCGGTTATCCTGATACGCGAAGAAACCAAGCCGGAAGATATCCACGGCTTCTTCGCCTCGCGCGGAATTTTGACCAGTCGCGGCGGCAAGACGTCGCATGCGGCGGTAGTCGCGCGCGGTATGGGTAAGCCCTGTGTGGCGGGTGCTGAAGGCATAGAGGTTAATGTGACTTTGCGTCAGGCGACCATAGGTGAGACCGTGATTCGCGAGGGCGACATCATTACCATAGATGGCACCTCCGGCATGGTCTATCTGGGCAATGTACCGACGATAGAGGCCGAAATCACCGACGAACTTAACGTGTTGCTGGGCTGGGCGGATCAGGAAGCCAGACTCGACGTGATGGCGAATGCAGACACGCCAGATGATGCCAAACGCGCCTTGCAGTTCGGCGCCAAAGGCATAGGACTGTGCCGCACAGAACGCATGTTCAATGCCAGCGAACGGTTGCCCATCGTGCTGGACATGATTATTGCCGAAGACACGCAGCAACGGCAGGCGGCACTCGACCGGCTACTGCCTATACAGCGCGGTGACTTCAAAGGCTTGCTCTCCACCATGGCGGGGCTGCCGGTGACCGTACGTTTGCTCGATCCGCCCATCCATGAGTTTCTTCCTTCGGAGCAACAGCTCATCAAGGAAATCGCCGAATTGCAGCATCTGTATAAAACTTCCAGCGGCATGGAGATACTGTCCAACACGCTGGACTTGCTGGGCGATGCAGAGCTGACTTCCTCCGACATTGCGCAGGTGAGAATGAATGCGGTCAATCCGCATATCGTCGAACAGGCGCTGGAGAAGAAGCAGGCCATTCTGAAAAAAGTGCGCGTGCTGCATGAGGTCAACCCCATGTTGGGTCATCGCGGCGTACGCCTGAGTGTCACCTATCCCGAAATCTACGTGATGCAGATACGCGCACTGGCAGAAGCTACCGTGGAATGCATCAAGGAAGGGTTGGATGTGCATCCCGAAATCATGGTGCCTCAGGTCTGTACCGCCGCCGAGTTGCGCTATGTCAAAGGTCTAGTCGACCAGACTGTCGCCGAAGTAGAACAGCGCAGCAACATCAAGGTCAGGATCAAGTTCGGCACCATGATGGAAGTGGTCCGAGCCTGTTTGCGAGCAGACTCACTGGCCCAGAATGCCGAGTTTTTCTCCTTCGGCACTAACGACCTGACGCAAGCTACCTTCTCATTCTCGCGCGAAGATGCCGAGAATAAATTTCTGCCCATGTACATCGAGCAGAACATCCTGCGCGATAACCCCTTCGAAGTGTTGGACGTCTACGGCGTAGGGCGCTTGATGAAAGTTGCGATAGAAGACGGTCGCAAGGAACGTCCGGGACTGAAAGTAGGCATCTGCGGCGAACACGGCGGCCATCCGGCCTCGATCAACTTCTGCCACCAGATCGGCTTGGACTACGTCTCCTGCTCATCCCCACGCGTGCCGATTGCGAGATTGGCGGCGGCACATGCGAAGTTGGGTGAAGGATAGTCGCTAGTTGGGAGGGCGAGATGCGAAAGGCGGGCGTAATCAAATTGAGCGGTGAGCAAAGACAGATATTGCAGCGGTGGTTCCGGTTGAACACGATGTACGTGTGATTGGCGCGTCGTGCGAATATTATATTGCTGGCAGCAGAGGGCTTGGACAGCAAGTTGATTGCCGATCAATTGGATATTGGTCGCGTTCAGGTTGGCCGTTGGCATGAACGTTTCGCTGAAGGTGGATCGCCGCTTAAGTTGCCAAAAGAACGAAGCACTACACTAGATAGTTTATCTTCCAAGGGTGCATCTCCGACTGGCGTTCCAGCTTGAAAAAATCACCATGCTTAGCACAGTCACATGGAATACATACATATCCCACGCAACTGCCATCGGGGGTAAGTATTGTCGTGTAGGAAAGAGATAGAACGAACAGAGTGGAATAAATATAGGAGGGTGACGATTCTCGCCTGAGAATAGAATAAACAAGGTGCAGGACGGAGGCTTCCGCTTACAGTCGAAATCCAACCCTTGGTCGGTAAAATTAATCCGATAATCAAATCGCCTCGCCGTTCACGCGGCAACTCGTTGACCTGCACTCCTCTGAGTTTCAGTATGCCGTCACGCAAGGCCAATCTCGTCAGATAATAGTCAATACATGGTTTGGCCTGCAGAACAGGAGGGCTATAAAATGTTTACTACTATTACTTATGTCAGCATCATTATTACCGCAGCTGCCATCAAGATAGACGAGTACACCCAGTTCTCGCACTCGAGTCTGCCTTTTGTCGCATTTGGCGGAGTTCTGGCAGTGATCGTTTCGCTCTTCGTATAGACGCGACTAACGGTCAGGGTTGGTACGCGCTAATTTGGGAATTCGGAGTGGATAGTGCAGAAATTGAGCATATCGCCGAGGGCTTTTTCGGCTTCAATCAGAGATTGGAAGACTCCAAGTAGTTTTGCTTCATCGTCGTGAAGTCCGCGCAGGGTCTGCGGGTCTATGGTGAGAAATACTTTGATCATGATGGTCCGTTATATTGAATCTGTGTGGGCAGTTTTAATTTTAGCTTCCCCCTGCATTAGAAATGAGGAGTCTCCCATATATTGTGCGCCAACTATTACAAGGCGAAGCATATGTCAGCCCAACAAAAATTAGAAATGTATCACGCGACAAATAAACCAAATATGCTGTCCAGCATAGGTTTAGACGGTGGCAATAGAAAAAGGCCTTGCATCGCTGCAAGGCCTTATCTATCTGGCTCCCCGACCTGGACTCGAACCAGGGACCTGCGGATTAACAGTCCGTCGCTCTACCGACTGAGCTATCAGGGAATGAAGAGGTGCGCATGATAGTGATTTCGGTCAAGCAGGTCAATAGCAGAATGGATTTTTTATGACGTGGTTGAAGCGCATACTGGTTTCAAGCTTGGTCGCGGTGTCTGCTTTTGCGCTGTTGGCTATGTTGACGCTATACCTGACGCCGCTTGATGTTTACGTGCCCGAGGTGGAGAAAACATTGAGTGCGCGTTTGCAGATGCCCGTCAGTGTGGGAAGTTTGCGCGTTGCAGTTTTCCCCTGGCCACATCTGGAGCTGCGTGACACGTTACTGGGCGGAACGAGCGGGATTGCAGTTCGGTCGCTCAATGTGTCGCCTGTTATGCCCGATTTACTGGCAGGCAGGTTGGTAATGCATCTTGAATTGAGGGATGGAGCCGCGCACTTTGCTCAGATCAGAAAGTTGCTGGAGGTTCTGTCTCGTACTCCTGCTGTTAAGCAGGGCCCGCGGATGGGTGAGATGTGGCTGTCCGGTGTGATTGTATTATTTCCGGATGTGGCGGTAGGTCCATTGGAGGGTAAGCTGGACTTTTCGCAGGCGGGCGTGTTCCAGCGTGCTTGGTTCGGGCTAGATGAAAAGAAGCTAACGATAACTTTGACGCCCCTGCCTAATGTGGGCGTTGGTTTACAGGTGCGTGCAAAGAACTGGAACTTGCCGTATCCGGTGAGGCTTCCACTGGATAACTTTCTGCTGGATGGCGTATTTACCGGTCAGGGGATAGTTGCAAATCAATTGTCAGTGACTTCTCGGGGTATGCATATCGTCGGCTTGGGCGGGCTGGATTTCTCGGAAGGATGGGTGTTGCATGGATCACTAACGGAAGCAAGGATACATCTGGATCAATTGATGGCTTTGCTGGGGAAGCCAGTTGGGTTGTATGGTACTTTGTCCGGGAAGGGCAAGCTGGATGCCCAAGCGGGTGACTGGAAAAGTTTGCCTGATAATTTGAATTTCGTGGGAGATTTGCGCGCTGACAATGTCAGGGCGCGTATTTCCGAAAGTTTCGCACAGCCTTTGGCTATTGATTCTGTCCGCTCCCATGTTGATCTGGATTCTCATTCAATTGAACTGAGCCGGTTGGAGGCTACTCTGTATGGAGGAACACTATCCAGTAATATGCGAATTCAGCGTGATGTGGCTATGTTTGATGCAAAAGTGGCAGTGAAAGATATCGATGTGGCACGACTGGGGAAGGCACTGAGTAACGAAGTATTGCTCCATGGCCGGCTGCAAAGCGAGGTAAGGATTTCGATGAGTCTGGACAGACTCGATCGCTTCCCGCAAAATCTTAAACTTGCAGGAAAGTTCAAGTTGCGCGATGGCGCATTAAGCCGGATTGATTTGGCTCAGGCGGTGAATAGTTCCGGAAAATCAGCGGTGGGGGTGACCCGATTTGATAGTTTGACTGGCTCGGTGAATATCAACTTGTCGGGCTACCATTTCAGGGATGTGAGAATATCGTCCGGTTCTCTGAATGCGGACGGATGGGTTGATGTGGCTCCGACGTTGCAGTTGAAGGGTATTCTGGATGTCGATTTGAAGCGAACGGGCGGATTGGTGAGTATGCCTATGGTGATTTCGGGTACGTTGAACAAACCCGTTGTCAGAGTAAGCGGGGCGGCATGGGCGGGGGCTGCTGTGGGTACGGCCATTCTTGGGCCTGGATTGGGAACCGCATTGGGTGTCAAGGTGGGAGGGTTCCTGAACAAGCTTTTTGGAGGGCGCCGCGAAAAGAGCAATTCTGGAGTCGCGGGACCGGCCAACACTGAGGGGGCGAAGTGATTCGGATTTTTGATCAAACAGATAATCAGTCAGATGAAATATGAATAATAAGAGCGTTTTCGTTAGGACGAGCAAGGGCGAGGATGAGATTCACGGTAAAAACTCCCACTTGCACGGAGATATCAGACGCGCCTTATTGATGGTCGATGGACAGACCTCTCTGACAGATATTACCCGCCGTGCTGCACCGAGTTTTCGTTCAATCCTGCCCGAGTTATTTGTCGAGTTGCTGCGTTCGGGTTTTATTCAGGAGAAAATCAAGCCGCACGATGAGCCTGTCGTGAAATCTAGCAAGCCCCCTCAAATGGCTATGCCCGCCGGCATGGTGGTTCCCATCAAGAGGCCAGTTCAAAAGCTCTCCAATTCGAGTCTTGATGAGCTTGATTTTACAGGTGTATTTCGCGCTCCGAGTCCGGAGGATATGGCTGCGGAAGCGGCGAAAGCCGATGCCGTAAGACTGAAGCAGGAACAGGAAGTCCGGAAGGCGCGCGAAGAGACTGAGGCAAAGGCGCGCAAGGAAATTGAAGCGGAGAAGTTGAAGGCACAGCAACTGGCTGAGGCTGCGCGTCTCAAGGCTGAGCAGGAAGCGACCAAGGCGCGTGATGAGGCTGAAGCCAAAGCGCGCAAAGAACTTGAAGTGGCAAAATTGAAGGCCCAACAGGAGGTTGAAGCAGCGCGCCTCAAGGCAGAGCATCATGCCAGAGAGCAGGCCGAAGCCGCCCGGCTTAAGGCCGAGCAGGAGGCGGCCGAAGTGCGTGCGGAATTGGCTGCAGCTCAGGCAAAGGCGGAAGCCGATGCGCGAGCTCATGCAGAAGCTGAGGTGAAGGCGAAGGAAGCAGCCGAAGCCAAGCTGCGAGAAGAAAAAGAAGCCAAGGCGCAAGCAGAGGCTGCGCGTTTGAAGGCTGAGCAGGAAGCGATTAAGCTGCGAGAAGAGGCCGAACAGGCCAAGCGACAGGCGGCTGAAGAGGTTGCCAAAGCACGAGAAGAAGCGGAGCGCATCAAGCAGCAGGCGGCGGAAGCCCAAGCGAAAATAGTAGCGGCGGAAGTCAGGCTGCGCCAGGAAAAAGAAGCCAAGGAACAAGCCGAAGCAGCGCGACTCAAGGCGGAGCGGGAAGCAGTAGAGCAGAAAAAACAGCAGGAAGCCAAAGCTCGTGAAGCGGAAGAGGCCAAGGCTCGAGCCGAACAGGAAGCGGCAGAGCAGAAAAAGCAGCAGGAAGCCAAAGCTCGTGAAGCGGAAGAGGCCAAGGCTCGAGCTGAGCAGGAAGTGGCAGAGCAGAAAAAGCAGAAGGAAGCCAAAGCTCGTGAAGCGGAAGAGGTCAAGGCTCGAGCTGAGCAGGAAGTGGCAGAGCAGAAAAAGCAGAAGGAAGCCAAAGCTCGTGAAGCGGAAGAGGCCAAGGCTCGAGCCGAGCAGAAGGCGCAGCAGGAAACACGAATCAAAGCAGAGCAAGAGGCTGCAGAACAAAGGGCAGAGCAGGAAGCTGTACGTATCAAGGCGGAGCAGGATGTCAGTGCGCGCGAAGAGATTGAAAGGGAAGCTGCTGCATTAGCCCGGAAAACGCATGATGCCAATGGGAAGCGCTCGACCAGTGCGACAGTATTGTTCTTCGATGTGGTGGGCTACACCAAGCAACCCGTCAACAAGCAGATCAAGATCAAAAAACAGTTCAATCAGTTGGTTTCAGCGTCTCTCGATGCGCTGGGAGAAGACGAGCGTATTATTCTGGATACTGGTGATGGCGCGGCAATAGGGTTTTTGCACCATCCGGAGGATGCGTTGCAAGTCGCAAGACAGTTCCGCGAGGCGGTGATAGGTAATCGGCATAAAGATTATCCCGAACTCAATGTGCGCACGGGTATTCATTTGGGCCCGGTCAATATAGTTAAGGATATGAATGGTCAGAGCAATATGGTCGGCGATGGCATTAACGATGCGCAACGTGTGATGAGTTTTGCCGAGGTTGATCAGATATTAATCTCAAGGCCCTATTACGATTTCATTTCCAGACTGAGTGACGAGTATGCCAATTTGTTTCAGTACCGTGGCGTAAAGCAGGATAAGCACGGACGTGAACATGCGCTCTATGAACTGGTAGATTTCGTAGCGACTGAGGAAAAACCTTCCGTCATTTCGACGGTGGCGCAATCAATCAAGTTAGAGCCATTCGTTTTTACGGCTGCGGTAGATGTTACTGCGGAGAGCTCGGCGGTGGAGGGCGAATCCTCAGCGGATATTCCGCAAGAGGCCATACCTTCGCAGCCTGATAGCATGCGTGAAGCGATCAAGCCGGAAACAAAATCTTCCCCTGTTGAGGAGAAATCGGCTGAGCCAGTCGCGAAAAAAGCCGTTGCCGAGGCTCATATGCCGAGTGAGGCAGATGTGGCCGCCATCGCCGCAGCACAGGCCAAGGTGTGGTCTGAGGCTGAGCAACGAGCAGCCAAAGCAAATGAGGCGCGCGCAGATAAGGCTGCGGAACCGGAAGCCAAGGTCGAGGTGCCCGCCGTTCGAGCTCGGCGCAAACCAATTCCATGGGGTAAAGTTAGCGCTGGATTAGTTGTCCTGATGATTGCGGCATTATTCGTCTTACCTTTCATATTACCTATGCAGGAGCGTGCAGCAAATATTGAGCGGCTGCTGACAGCTGGATTGAAACAGCCGGTGCATATCGGAAATTTATCTGGAAGATTGCTGCCGACTCCGCGTCTGGAATTGAGCGAGGTGACTATCGGTGATGCCAAGCAAGTTCGGCTGGAGTCTGCGCAGGTGGATTTTGCATTTTCTGCATTGTTTTCCGCTACCAAACCTGTCAATGCGCTCGGCCTGAAGGGGCTGCGGGTGAACGGCGAGTCGCTGCAACAGTTGCCCATGTGGTTGCAACAGCTGGCAGGGAATGTGCAGTATCCGGTGGCCCGTGTGGAGTTGAATCGGGCTGTTCTTGAGACGGATGCGCTTAAGTTGTCTGATATTGATGGCGTATTGAATTTTGATGCGGCCGGAAAATTTGCCAAGGCTATTTTGCATGCCGATAAGAATAAATTTGAAATGGAACTCAATGCCGTAACGGAGGGCAAGCTCAAAGTGGCGATAACGGTTCGTAACGGTGCTCTGCCGATGTTGCCGGACTGGGTCTTTGAGGATATGAGAGCAAATGGAGAGTTGACGCGTGACGAATTGATCATCACCGATCTGGATGGCAGTGCCATGGACGGACGCTTGCTTGGAGATGCGCGGCTCTCTTGGAGTTCGGGCTGGCAGGCAAAGGGAAACCTGATTGCCAAGGCTATCACTCTGCAGAAGGTCAGTCCTATCTTGAGAGGAGATATGGATGGTTCGGCGAGATTTAGAATGCGTGCGGATAATGCGGCAAAATTGATTGATTCCACAAGTCTGGAAGGTTCGTTCGTGGCTCAAAAAGGTGCAATCAATAGCTTTGATCTGGTTGATACTGCGCGGTCGCATAGCAAGGATAGCCAGCCGGGCGGAGTTACCAATTTCGATGAGTTAAGAGGTGAGCTGGCGGTCGATAATGGGCGTTATCGTTTTAGTGGGCTAAAGCTGAATGCTGGAGTATTGAGCGCATCGGGTTCGTTCGATATGGAAGCGCAGAAATTATCCGGGCGCATTACTGTGAATCTTTCATTGCGATCCGGCATGGGATCAGTCGGTCTCGATGTCGACGGGACATCGGCTAATCCTGTTCTGCACGCTCGCTAATAGACACACCGAAATTGTCTGAAGCGGACGGCCCTGAAAGCAAGCAGCTAGGTTTAATTCGAGCTAGGCAGGTTGGGGCGGGTTCATGCGCAGCATATTCCTGATTGCTGAGAGTTGTATCGCATGATTAGGCAGGAAGTTTCGGTTGTCTTCGGCATAGAAGCCCAGGCGCTCAGCTGTCAGCATATTGTTGCCGGAGAGAATCAACTCAGCATCGTGAGCGTGCAGATTGGCCATGGTTAGCACATCAAGGTAACTGGCATCCTTGGCGTCGCCAAGATCTTCATGGCGGGCATGTAAGGAGATGACGTTGACGAGCCCTTCAGGAAAGTTCCAGTTCTTTAGCAGGCGTGGCGTGATCGTGGAGGTGTGCACCTTCACCAGATTTTCCAGTGTTTCAGTATCAATGGTTGGGAAATAACGATCAACATAGAGATAGAGTGGCAGTGCGCCGATATCATGAACTAGGCCGATCAGCAGAGCAGTATCGGGTTTCAGTTGCGGACATTGGCGTGCCAGTACATAACTGTTTGCTGCAACTTGGTGGCTGTGCTCCCACAATGCAGTTAATTTTCTGGCTATGAGCGGATTTTTGGCCTTGAACAGATTGTTCAGCGTGATGTTCATGATCATTCCGTGCAGCAATCGAGAGCCAAGTTTGACGACGGCATCATGCAGATTGAAAACCGGCTCGCCGCGAAACAGAGCGGCACTGTTTGCGGCACGTATGACATGCATCGAGATAATCGGATCGCTGGAAATAAGCCCTACTACTTGGCTGACTGAGGTCTCTTCGTTATTGAGCATGTCCCTCAATTTGAGCGCAATGTCAGGCAGGGTTGGTAATTCCGACTCGTTACTTTTCAGCGCGTTGAGTACATGAGCGACTATTTCTTCAGGTTTCGTTGTCATGACAGGCCGGCGTTTTAAAGTAGCCAATATAAATTTGAGAAGAACGAATTAGAGCAGATGGCGCGGCGGGAAACCATATGCCAGAAGGTCTAGATAGTTCGGTCTAGTGCTTTCCTGAGTTGGCCGCGTTATCGCCAGAGTCGGCTACCTGCTCGACGATGATTCGGGAGGGCGGGACTGGAACGAGCACTCTCTAGGCTGCGTGTATATAGTCTAGAGAGTGCGCTGATAACAACTGCCTCCGTGCGGCGAGGCAATATTAGGATGCTATGAAAGTGCTTTTTTGATGCGTTCCAGCGCTTTCGTGAGGGTTTCCATCGAAGTCGCGAAGGACATGCGGAAGTAGCCTTCAGAGCCGAATGCCGATCCGGGTACGACCGCGACACCGGCCTCGGCCAGCAGATATTCAGACAGCGCGATATCTGTGGTTTCCGCAATCTTGCCCTGCTGGTGCAGTCTGGCGATGGCGCCACGCGCATCGGGGAATGCGTAGAACGCGCCGCCTGCCATCAGGCACTGCACGCCCAGAATCCGGTTAAGTTCGTTTACCACGTACACATGACGCTCTCGGAATGCCTTGATCATAGGCGCGAGACAGTTCTGATCGCCGTTCAATGCTGCTTCTGCCGCGACCTGTGAAATCGAGGTCGGATTGGATGTGCTTTGCGATTGCACATTTTCCATCGCGGTGATGATGTTCTCGGGCCCGGCCGCGTAACCGATGCGCCAGCCGGTCATCGCATAGGCTTTCGACACGCCGTTCAGTACCATGGTGCGCGGATACAGGTCGGGACACGCGTTCAGGATATTGCAGAACTTTTCGTCGGTCAGTGCGATGTGTTCATACATATCATCAGTTGTGATGAGGATGCCAGGATGCTTGCGCAGCACTTCGCCCAGAGCCTTCAGATCATCCAGCGTGTACACCGCACCGGAGGGATTGCTGGGGCTGTTAAGGATGACCATTTTGGTTTTTGGCGTGATCGCGGCTTCCAGTTGTGCCGGAGTCAGTTTGAAACCCTGCGCAATGTCGGCCTGTACGATCACGGGCACACCCTCGGCGATAACCACGATGTCGGGATAGGACACCCAGTAAGGTGCCGGGATGATGACCTCGTCACCGGGATTAATAACGGCCAGTGCGAGATTGAACAGGCTCTGCTTGCCGCCGCAGGAGACCAGAATTTGTTTTGCGTTGTAGTCTAGGCCGTTGTCGCGCTTGAACTTGGCGATGACTGCCTGCTTCAGGGACGGCGTGCCGCCTACCGCGGTGTACTTGGTGAAACCATTATTGATGGCAGCAATTGCTGCGTCCTTGATATGCTGAGGTGTGTCGAAATCCGGTTCGCCGGTACCCAGGCCGATGATATCTTTCCCCTCCGCCTTGAGCTTCGCAGCGCGGGCGGCAACGGCCAGAGTGGGGGAGGGTTTGATAGCTTGTACTCGAATGGAGAGAGACACGATTTTTCCTGATTGGTTGGACGTTAAGCCCGATTATACCTGTGCTGAAGCAAGAGTGAATCGGGGAAAAATAGAAAGCTTTCCTCCTTTATTCGATCTATTGCGACTTGATAGGAAACAATGAATTTCTCAGAAGTTTAAGCTAATTTTGTTATAGTGGTTGCCATGAGCAAGATCAATAAACTGATTGGGAATATGAATATTCCGGAGCGACGCTGTTTTCGCCGATTTCCATTCGCCTCCAATGGTTGCGTTATGGTTAACGGCGTTGATGTTGACATCAGGACGCATGATATTTCACAGGGAGGAGCTCTGGTGGAATTCAATACGGCTCCCCACCTTGTTGCGGATGGAATGTCGTTTCCTGTGTATCTCAATGCGGGTTTTATTGGAAGTGCGACGGTATGTCAGCGGGCTGTCAGCAAAAACTGCGTGCTATACGGCCTGAAGTTTGACCGTTTCGATTTTCGCACGGGGCAGGTGTTGGCTGAATTCCTCGTTCGGCTTGAAGCTTACCCTCTTAATATCCCCGCTATCCATTAACGCTTCCCAGCTGACTTAACTTTTAATCAATCCTTTCGGCGGAACAGTGCCGGAATCTGTGCCTTCGGTTTGATGGTCGAGTCTTTGGTCTGCTCTTCGATTGCTGCAGCGGTGATGTTGGGCACGTAAGGTTTATCGAACCACAGATCGTGGTTGGGCTTCTTCGCTGCCGGTTTGTGGTATTCGCGTTCATGTGCAGGGCGTTCGCTACGCGGTTCGCGTGGAGGTTTCGCCAGTTCAGGCAGCGTCTCGCGTTTGATTTCCTGCTTGATCAGTTTTTCAATATCTAGCAGATAGCGCTCTTCTTCCGGTGCGACTAGCGAGATTGCCGTGCCCGAGGCGCCAGCGCGGCCAGTCCGTCCAATTCGATGTACATAATCTTCTGCTGAATGGGGAATTTCGTAGTTAATCACCATGGGCAGACTGTCGATATCCAGACCGCGGGCGGCGACATCGGTGGCAATCAGCACGGTGACACTACCTTGCTTGAAGGCCTCCAGCGCCTGCATACGTTCCAGTTGTGTCTTGTCACCGTGAATGGCGTCTGCGGCCAAACCTTCGCGCTGCAACTGGCGTGCCAGACGGCTGGCGGTAAGTTTGGTCTTGGTGAATACGATAACCTGCTTTGCATCGTCGCCTTGCAGCAATTTCGCCAGCAGGGCGTGCTTGTGGTCGTGTTCGACCAGATAGACTTTCTGCGCGATGTTATCTGCCGAGGCATTGCTGCGCGCGACTTCAATCAGAGTGGGGTAGATCATAAATTCTTCTGACAGCTTCTTGATTTCTGGCGAGAAGGTGGCGGAGAACATCAGGCTTTGACGCTGGCGTGGCAGCAGCGCGAGGATACGTTTCAGCGCGGGCATGAAGCCCATGTCCAGCATGCGATCCGCTTCATCCAGAACCAACATCTGCACGGTGTTCAGTTGCACTGTTTTTTGCTCGATATGATCAAGCAAACGCCCCGGCGTCGCGACCAATATCTCTACGCCATTTTTGAGATGCGGCGTTTGAGTTTTGATGTCCACGCCACCAAATACAGCGAGCGAGCGCAGTTTGGTGTATTTCTCATAGGCCTTGAAGTTTTCCTCCACCTGCACGGCCAGTTCGCGTGTCGGCACCAGAACCAGGGCGCGCACCGGATGGCGCGCAGGCGAGGTGCTGGAGCTCGCGTGTGGCAATAGCTTTTGCAACATGGGCAAGGCGAAGGCCGCCGTCTTGCCCGTGCCAGTCTGGGCGCCTGCCATTAGGTCGTTACCTTCTAGCGCCAGGGGAATGGCTTCAGCCTGAATGGGAGTAGGGGTGGTGTAACCGGATTCGGTAAGTGCCCGGAGAATTTCAGGGGCGAGTTTCAGATCGGCAAAACTGACAGTGCTCAATGTAGAGGTCTCTTCATGTAATAGGTATGGAAGTCAGCATTATACGCTGCATACGACATTGAAATATTGTTCGGGTAAGTGGGTTTGTCGCTTCAAGGTTTAGAAACCTCATCTTTCCCCGTACAATGCTCGGCTAATCATGTATACCATCACCTTTCCCAATAGCCCTTACCTCTTGCACCTACCATTCGAACCGGCGGGGGATCAACCTGCGGCTATCGCACAACTGGTCGAGGGCATAGAAGACGGGCTGGCATATCAGACGCTGCTGGGGGTGACCGGTTCGGGCAAGACCTTCACCATGGCGAACGTGATTGCCCGTACCGGGCGTCCGGCTATCGTGTTGGCGCCGAACAAGACGTTGGCGGCGCAGTTGTATTCCGAGATGCGCGAGTTTTTCCCCGAAAATGCGGTCGAGTATTTTGTTTCCTATTATGACTATTACCAGCCCGAGGCCTATGTGCCGTCGCGCGGGGTGTTCATCGAGAAGGATTCAAGTGTC
The DNA here is from genome assembly GCA_038210095.1 of Burkholderiales bacterium. GTDB lineage: Bacteria > Pseudomonadota > Gammaproteobacteria > Burkholderiales > Gallionellaceae > Gallionella. Next base: position 7,893 of record JBBQXA010000019.1, on the reverse strand, counting down.
AACGAACAGATCGAGCAGATGCGGCTGTCAGCGACAAAAGCCTTGCTGGAGCGGCAGGATTCAGTGATTGTCGCGACCGTCTCGTCAATCTACGGCATCGGCGATCCGGTGGATTACCACGGCATGATCCTGCACCTGCGCCAGAATGAGCGCATTCCGCAGCGGGACGTGATCAAACGTCTGACCGACATGCAGTACGAGCGCAACGATGTGGATTTCAGTCGCGGCAAGTTTCGCGTGCGCGGCGATGTGATCGACATCTTCCCTGCGGAAAGCAGCGAACACGGCTTGCGCTTGTCCATGTTCGACGATGAGGTGGAACAGTTATCGCTGTTCGATCCGCTCACCGGTCAAATCCTGCAAAAAGTTCCGCGCTTTACCGTCTATCCTTCCAGTCATTACGTCACTCCGCGCAGCACGGTGTTGCAGGCGATAGAAACCATCAAGCTGGAGCTGGCTGATCGCATCGCCTTCTATCAGCGCGAAGGCAAGTTGGTCGAGGCGCAGCGCATAGCGGAACGTACCCGCCATGATCTTGAGATGCTGAACGAGATCGGTTTCTGCAAGGGTATCGAAAACTATTCACGTCATATGTCCGGACGCAAGCCGGGTGATGCACCGCCCACACTGCTGGACTATCTGCCGCCGGATGCGCTGATGTTTCTAGACGAGAGCCATGTGATGATTCCGCAGATAGGCGGCATGTACAAGGGCGACCGCGCGCGCAAGGAGAACTTGGTTAACTATGGTTTTCGTCTGCCCTCCGCGATGGATAATCGTCCGCTGCGTTTCGACGAATTTGAGAAGGTGATGCGTCAGGCGATTTTCGTGTCCGCCACGCCCGCAGTCTACGAGGCCGAACATGCCGGGCAGGTGGTCGAGCAGGTGGTACGTCCGACCGGATTGATCGATCCCGAGATCGAGGTGCGCCCCGCGACCAACCAAGTCGACGATCTGATGTCCGAAGTGCGTTTGCGCATAGCGGTGGGGGAGCGGGTGCTGGTCACCACGCTGACCAAGCGCATGTCGGAACAGCTCACCGAATACTTCTCCGAGCACGGCATCAAGGTGCGCTATCTGCATTCCGACATTGAAACCGTAGAGCGCGTCGAAATTATCCGTGATCTACGTTTGGGCATGTTTGACGTGCTGATCGGCATCAACCTGTTACGCGAAGGTTTGGATATTCCCGAGGTATCGCTGGTCGCGATACTTGATGCGGACAAGGAAGGCTTTCTGCGTTCGGAGCGTTCGTTGATTCAGACCATAGGCCGCGCCGCACGTCACCTGAACGGCAAAGCCATCCTGTATGCCGACCGCATCACCAACTCGATGCGCAAGGCCATGGATGAAACCGAGCGCCGCCGCACCAAGCAAAGGGCACACAACGAGAAGCATGGCATCACACCGCAGGGCGTGATCAAACGCATCAAGGACATCATCGAAGGTACCTATGAGCCGGAAGTCGCGCGCAACCAGCTCAAGGCCGCGCAGGCTCAGGCCAAATATCTGGCGATGAGCGAGAAGGAAGTGTCCAAGGAAATTACCCGACTGGAAAAGGAAATGCTGCAAGCCGCGAAAAATCTGGAGTTCGAGCGTGCTGCGGATTTGCGCGACCAACTCAAGAAACTGCGCGAGGCGATCTTTTTGTCACCACTTTGAGTGGGGCAGGTCGGGTATAAATTCAACCCTGTATTACAAGTCAGACTTCACCATTTCAGCATCTTTTTCCCTGACCAGTAACCGACCAGAATCACTGCCAGCATCGGCAGGTAATGCCATTCAATCACATGAATGATCGAGTCGTTCGATTCATGCAGTCGTAACCAAAATGCCCCGGTAGTAAAGGCGAACAATACGGCCACGATGCCAGACAGTTGCGGGTGGGTGCCGGCGTATCGGCGCAGGATTTGGAAGATAGCCACGGCAGGTAGCAACGAGAACAGCAGGATGCTCAGGCTGCATTCGAAACTATGCGCAGGCAGCGGAGCGGGTGGTACGTCCGCATGCCATGAAAATGCCATCAGTAATACGAACTGAACAAACATCCCCGCCGGAGCCATGGCCAGTCTGCGTTTCTGGTACAGGTCGGGGAATGCCAGTAATGCCGCACTTAAGGCGGTTGTGACCAGCATGCCGAAAAGTGCCGCGAGTTCGGCAACAAACCAGGGATTCTGAAGTGCGCGGGCCAGATCCGGGCGCATGCCGAATACCGCTAGTGAGATCGCAAGATAGGCCAGTGCCAGCCCCAGCCATTTCAGACCCAGTCCGTAAGGGTGAGGCGCAGGCTTAACTGTTGCGGCATCCTTACTCAGCGTTGCAACCAGTTGTTCGATGTTGTTCATTAGCGCTCCAATCTCCGACGCAATACTTTGTAGGCGCGATGCGCTGCCACTTTGACAGCCGATTCATTCATGCCGATTTTTTCGGCGACTTCCTTGGCGGTGTAGCCCTCCTGATGCATTAGCCGCAAAATCGTGGCCTGCTTCTCGGGAAGTTTTTCAACCTCTGTACTGATGGATTCGTAATTGAACCCCGATTCGGTTACATCTTCCGGCAGGAAATTTTCCAGCTCGGCAATATCCTGGGCATCGCGCAACTGGTCGGCATAGTGCGAGCGCAAATGATCCTGCAAACGGAATTTAGCAATCGCATAGGCCCAGGGTTTGTAGGGGCGAGTGCCGTCGTAGGTGTGGCGCGCCTTGTGGATGGAGATCAGAACTTCCTGCAATACATCGTCCACCTCGTTTCCGGCATACAAGCGACGCGCAAGAAAAGGTCGCAGCAGGCGCGTAGTTTCGCTCAACAGCGTCGCATAGGCTTGCGTGTCGCCGTTCAACGCCTGTTGCATCCACCCGCCAAAATTGTCGCCGCTATCGGTCACCGGGATTTTCAAGTTTTTATATCGGGGGCTGCATGTTAACCCGTCATCGCGATGGGTAACTCACACTCCGTTGGCAATACTTTTCTATCCAGTTATCCAGCGACCACTTGCCCATGCCGTGCAGCAACAGTACGACCAGTAGCATTCCCCAGTAGAGGTGTTGGTTCAGGCCGGCTTCGCTCAACTCGTGGTAATAGGAATAGGCGGCCACTGCATTGAGGATGATCAGCCCCAAGGCGGCGAAGCGTCCAAACAAGCCCAGCGCCAGTAACACCGGCAACGTCAGTTCGGCGCTGGTCGCGAGGTAGGCGGCGAAGTCGGGTGAAAGCAGCGGTACCCGATATTCCTCGCGGAACAGATACAAGGTGCTGTCCCACGTTTGTATCTTGGTTAATCCGGACTTGAAAAAAATGTTTGCCAGAAACAGGCGCAGTCCGATATCGAACAGGGGTAAGGCAAGAGTCAGGCGGTTGCCGGCAAGGAAATAGCGGTGAATTAGACGTAATATCCAGTTCATGATCGCTCTCCGGTTGTGCTCGCGAAATCAATCAGCACACCCTGTGTCAGCCAGTGGTGCAAGGTCGTTCCCAGGTCGAAATCTTGATGGGCGTAGAGGGTGGCCTCGGTAGCTTCGCCCATCGCGACACCCCGCTGTAATTGTTCCAGCCAGTAAAGGCTGGAGGGGGCGATGCTGACGATCTCGGTGCTCAGCCCGTGGCGGAATACCAGCAAGCACACGCCGCCGGAATCCATGGCGATATTGAAATTTTCGGGCTCGCCCTCCTGGTGCGCCTGCCAGATCGCCGCAACGGGATAAGCGGTGGTGAGCAGCGAGCAACTTGGATGCAGCCGCCAAACCAGCTCGCCATAATGTTCGGGCGGAATGGCGGCAAGACGGTTAAGCTCGAACGGTACTGAATCGTCGGCCAGATAGGCGCGGTGATACGCCCATTCCAGCCGCGCCATGTCGGGTAGATAGGCCAGTTGCCGTGCGGGCTCGAAATCCGTCAAAAAGCTCGCCATCCCATCGCCGTAGTGATGCAGGTTGCCGCTACGCGAAGCGTGTTGGGCGATATAGTGTTTCGCCAGTAGACGGAAGAATTCGTCGCCTGCCAGTTGCCTGATTACCGGATACGCGCCCGCCAATGCGTCGTGCAGATTGCCGCGATAGTTGTTGCGGTATACCTCGATACCGCGTTCCAACGGATAGCGCGTAGCAGCCAGTCCCGGCATATTGACTCCGCTACGGATCGCCGCTGAAAATTGCGCGAGAGTTTCAGTCCAGTGAGTCATTGTGCATCCATCCTTTGCTGGGCTTTGGCTGCTTCGCCCTGCAACACTGCCAGCGATGGAATATCCATATCCCACTCAATCAGTGTCGGACGCTTGCCGATGTGCCGCAAAGCGGCCTCGTACAACGCCCACACCTCGTCGAATACCGGTGCGCTGTGCGTATCAACCAGACAGCCTTCAATCAGGCTGGGACCGGCGAGGTGATACTCACCCACTGCCTCGACTGGGATGCCGTGGATGAATGTATTTACATCCACGCCCAGATTTACCTTGTTCACATACAGGTTGTTCACATCGAACAGGATGCCGCAGCCGGTGCGCGCAACCAGTTCGGAGAGAAACTCTTCCTCGCGCATCTCGCTGTTGCCAAACGCCACGTAATAGGAAAGATTTTCGATCAGTATCCGGCGTCCCAGCGTGTCTTGTACCTGTTGCACGCGGTCGGCGACATGGGCAAGCGCATCCTGCGTGTAGGGGAAAGGCAAGAGATCGTTGATAGCCACGCCGCCCACTGTGTTCCAGCACAGATGCTCGGATACGCTGGCGGGATTCACGGCAGCGCACAAACTGCGCAACTCGCGTAGATGTCCGGCATCCAGTGGGTCGGGCGAGGCCAGGCCCATGCCGACACCATGCAAGCTAACCGGATAATGTTGGGCGACTTCCAGCAGCGAGTGCAAAGCCGCCCCTCCGCCGAAAAAATTCTCGCTGTGCACCTCGACCCAGCCCAGTTCGGGTCGCTGCTCCAGCACCTCACGGTAATGAGGGGCCCGCAAGCCTATGCCTGCCATATCGGGTAATGCAAGGTTTGCGGGCGTATTCATTACTTCATCATCATCGCGCCGGAAGGCTCGGTGTTGCCCATGGCGATTTTGTCGCAAGTACCCTTGGGGACTGCAACGAAGTCCGCCGGATCATTGTTCTTGCTGGCCTGACCCGCGCAGGAGTGTCCCGCTGCCTTGCTGCCGCAATCGTTCTTGCCTGCCTTGGCGATGCCGTAGCATTTTTCCATCTTCATGTCGGTGGCAACCGCATTGCCCGTCAAACCCATCACCAACAGGCCGCCGATAGCGGCAGAAAGTATGCTTTGAGTATTGTTCATGATGATTCCTTTATTTGAGTTGAGTAAGAGGAGAGCCCGTCTCCATCTGCAGATTCGATGGAACGGAGACAAAGGTTACATCAAGATGGAAAAAAATATTGATGTCAAACAATGATAGGTCAGGGAACTACTAAATATGGCCACTTGGCGTGGTAGAGTGACGCATGGAAAATGCATCGTTTTGAATTTTTATAACGGCCCGATGGAATAATTTTTTATCGTCAATTCGGCGCGGAAATATAGCTTAGGAAGCAAGCATGCTATCCGAAAATAAAAATAATCGAGATATCCTCTTTGAGACTTTTCGAAGAAAGGGACTCATTCGGTATGCGCCCATAACGGTATTGCTGATGTTGTTGATCCTGACCTTAACGGTTTGGCAGCAATCAGAACACGCCAAAGCTAAACTATACCAAGACTACTTTGATTTTCGCACTCGTGAAGCCGTTATCCGCATTCAGCAAAGGATGGGGACTTACGTGCAAGTCTTGTATGGCGTTAGGGCTCTGTATGATTCGTCTTACGTAGTTGAGCGCGGAGAATTCAGGAGTTATGTATCTGCACTTGATTTGGCAGAGAACTACCCGGGGATTCAGGGGCTAGGTTTTTCACTAATAATCCCGTCAGACCAAAAAACGTCTCATCTGGCTTCAATTCGACAAGAGGGCTTGCCGGAATACCGCATAACCCCGGAGGGAAATCGTAACCTTTATACCTCTATAGTTTACCTGGAACCACTTGTCGGCCGCAATCTGCGCGCCTTCGGATATGACATGTATTCCGAGCCCGTACGTCATGAAGCGATGGCTCGCGCTCGTGATACCGATAAAGCCGCGATGTCCGGCAAGGTTCGCTTGGTCCAAGAGACGGGTAAAAAAGATCAGGCGGGTTTTTTGATCTATCTTCCGGTCTACAAAAATAACTCCCCACACAATACGTTGAACGCCAGACAAACCAACATCATTGGCTGGGTGTATTCGCCATTTCGTATGGACGACTTAATGGCTGGCATACAAGGGGAGCTGGCGGATGATCTTGACGTTGAAATATTCGATGGCAATGAGATAAATAGCTCAACGCTTATGTATGACTCAGATGACTGTGGCGAAGTCCAGGTATTGCAGCAAGGAAGCGTGCGGGAATCGGCGTTATTTGCTAATCAGTCCATTCAAATTGCCGGACACAACTGGACAGTTCATATACGGGCACTACCTGGTTTATATGGACGCTTGAGTGCGGGGAATTCATGGCCGATATTAGTCTTTGGTTTCATGTTCAGTGCGTTATCCGGATGGCTAGCGTGGCTGCTCATTCGCGGGCGAGATCGCGCGCAGCAAGCCGCTCGAAAACTGTATGCGCAATTCGTGGAAAGTGAGACTAAACTCTTGGCGATTCTGGATTCATCGGCGGTGGCGGTTGCGTGGGCGGATGAACACGGCGTGATCGAGTATGCCAATGCCGAATTTACAGCCCTGTTTGGTTATACGATCGAAGATATTTCAACGATAGAAGAATGGTCTCTGTGCGCTTATCCTAACCCGGCTTATCGTGAAAAGGTTGTAGTCAAATGGGAGACCGAGATAGCCCGTGCAATGCAGGATGATTCGCCCATCGCCCCGATGGAAGTCAAAATAACTTGCAAGAATGGCTCGGTAAAAGATGTCGTCCTCATGGGATCCAGGGCGGGGCGGCGTCTGTTGATAAACTTTAATGACATCACCGCGCGCAAGCAGGCAGAGGAAATGCTGCATGCTCCAACTTGAGCAAACCAAGCAAACAAATGCCCAGTTGGCGGCGTTGAACAAACAACTCGTTCAAGCCCATAACCAGTTGCAACAAGCCGAGAAAATGGCCGCTATCGGACATTTGGCAGCAGGGGTGGCGCACGAAATCAACAACCCCATTGGCTATATTAATGCCAACATGGGAGCTCTGGAAAAATATCTTGCGGATATGTTTCTCATGCTAAACGAGTATGAAAAATTGGAAGCAGTGATGACGGGACAAGGTCCTGAGCTTGAGGCACTGCAACAGCTCAAACAGAATATCGATCTCGGTTTCCTTCGGGAGGATATCCATGCGCTACTCACGGAGTCGAAGCAGGGCTTGGAACGAGTGAAGAAAATCGTGCTCGACCTGAAGAACTTTTCCCACTCGGGTGAAAATGAGCAATGGGTATGGGCGGACATTGAACGTGGTTTGGAAAGTACGTTGAGTATCGTGTGGAATGAATTGAAGTACAAGTGTGAGGTGATCAAGGAATATGCCACCTTGCCTGAAGTCTATTGTTTGCCGTCACAGCTCAATCAGGTTTTTATGAATCTACTGGTGAATGCTGCACAGTCTATTGAAGAGCGCGTAGTCATTACGATTCGCACCGGGCAGGAAAATGCACAGGTGTGGATTGAGGTGGCCGATACCGGCGAGGCGATTCCGCCGGAAAATCTGAAGAGAATTTTCGATCCGTTCTTCACTACCAAACCCGTGGGCAAGGGTACTGGGCTGGGGCTGTCGGTGTCGTATGGCATCGTGGAGAAGCACCATGGAAGAATAGAGGTGCAGAGTGAAGTCGGACAAAGTTCGACATTCCGTATTTGACTGCCGGTGTATCAGC
>JBBQXA010000018.1:0-26858 GCA_038210095.1 Burkholderiales bacterium | reverse complement strand
GCTACTGTAGGAGCCGCTTTGGCCGCGGTTCCGGACTGGTGAATCACGGCTCAGTCGTATTCGACATCCAGTTCGCTGGACGCATAGCAATCCTGTATCTCGGTGAGTACGGTTTTGATTCTGGTCTTGGATAGTATCTTTTTGATGATGGTGTTGTTGTATTCGTCCATGACTTCACGCAGCACCGAGTGATGTTGAGCCGGCACGTTTTTCAGCAGAGTATTCCAACTGGCCTCGACATCCGGTGGTGATTTGCGCACCTGCCTGATCAGACTTTCGATTTCCCTTTGTCCAACGCGCGCGACGATGCGGCCATCACCCGCGATGCCAAAGATCACGGCGATGGCGATGACCGCACTGGCATCGAGATCGGAATCTTTGACCGGGCCGGAAAAGTTTTTCTGCCGCAGCCACTGCGCGCAGATCACGATGCGCTGGTTGTCCAGACGTCCCTGCTGTTCAAGTGAAAATATGTCGTCACCTTTCCAGGCCACGCTCGGATCGGCGCGGCATATGTCGGCGAACAGCAATTTCATATCGCGCTGTTTTACGTCGGGATCGTTGTCGAAGTCCGACACGAATGTCGTATAGGGCAGGGCGGACAATTCCTTGATGTGGCGGAAGCCCATCTGGAACACATATTCGGCACCGTGATGCAGCAAAAAAGTGAGCTGCGCGTCGCCGTCTTCCGGCAGACTGGCTTGACTGATGCCCAGCGAGATGCAGCCCAGCGTCAGGTGGAACGCGTCGAGCAGGCCGTCTTCGGTACGCTCGTTGGTGAATTTTTTGGCGACGAGTACGGTGATGCCGCTCAGTTCATCGAGCAGCGTTTGCACCGTCTCGCTGTCTGCACGTTTGGACAGTGCCTCTAGGGCCGGTACCAGATGTGGGGGGCGAGAGGTGAGGTGAGCAAGTTGCATGGCGATTAACTGCGGCGCATCAGGAGAAAATATCCTCGCCCAGACTGGGCTTGGCTCCCTGCTTGGGCGTGCGGGTTGCTTTGCTCGGTATCTGTTTGCGCAGGCGTATCAGCAGTTCGTGGGTGGTGCGGGCAAAGGCAAACTCTTCGTTATCCTCGTCATCATCACCGTCTTCCGATCTGGCGCGCAGTTGATTTTCACCGGGCTGCCAGTCGGGGAAGAGTTCGAACATCACCCTGTCCCAAGCGTCGGAATCGCCGTTGGCAATTTCCATCGCCAGCGGAATGACATCGTGATCTGCTGATGTTTGGCCGCTGCTATACGCGCCGCGACGGAAGATGTCGTTGGCGACTTCGATGATGTCTTCGGTGGCGGTCGAGAATAATATGGCGAAGGCCGTGGTTCCCCAGTCGGTCGACAGCGCCTCATGGATCAACTGGCCGCGCCGGTCGGGATCATCGGTCGAAAAAACGACCCCGTGGATATGGGCGAACAGTGATTCGGTCAGTACCTCCGGCTCCTCTTCGATCATGTCCTCGCTCCAGACCGCGGCGAAGAAGGCCAGACTTTCCGCCCATGCTTTGGGCGAAATCAGCAATGTTGCCAGGGATAATTTTCCGCCATCGAAAGCCGACAGATGCATGGACGCCACCTGTGGTTCCAGTGTTTCCAGCACCGCGACCACGGCGAGATCACCGAATTGTTCCGCCGTGTCGTTGATCGCTTCTTCCGCATGTTCGGACGAGCCGGCCAGAACCAGCTCGGTTACCTGACGGCTGATCGCCGGAAAATTGGCTTTATTTGTCATTCCCGTCCCCGCGCGAATCGAACAAGTCCATGAAGTCTTGGCCGGGTCCGACTTGATCCTCGTCTTCCATGCCGTTGCCTTCTTCTTTGTCGTCTTCTTCCTCTTCTTCGGCAACCTCCTCGGTCGGCATCCAGCGCTTGGTGTTCTTGAATAGGAATGCGGTGAGGATGGCTTTACGCGCCAGCTCGGGATTGCTCGCGGCTACGGTTGCCAACGCCTTGGCTGCCTCGGCATCCGCACAGGACACCATGCCTATGGTTTGCGAGGCGTCGCCGTCGTCATATTCTTTGCATTGCGCCAGCAGTCCGGCCGGGTCGTCAAAGCGCAGGTGATCCGTGAGCGCGAAGCTCAGCATGTTCACATCGTCGAGTCCCGTTCCTTTTGCATACTCGCTGATCAACGCCGAGATGACGCGGGCATAGAACTTCCGGTCAGGCGGCTCGCCCAGTGTGTCTTCAATCTGGACGCCCAGTTCACGCGACTGGTAAGCAAATTCGTGATGTATATTTTTGTTCATATGTTTCTTGATTATCGTGATGTAAGGTCATCGTGCGGCACCGCAATGCCGCACCGTTCAAACAGGCCATGCCACAACGAACGCGCCACATTCTCCGGATCAATGACGATGCGGTTGTTCAGGCTCTGGTTGTAGGCCGCTCTTTTTTGGGGATCGGAAAGCAGTTCATACGCCGTCTTGATGGCATTGAAACGGCTTTGCGCCTTGGCGTCCGGGCTTCTGTCCGGGTGAAAACGCATTGCCAGCGAACGATAGGCTTTCTTGATTTCCTCGCCTGTCGCAGTCGGCGCAACGCCAAGGATAGTGTATGGATTTTCCAACCGGTGCCTCCTGTGAGGCGGGGATTTTACACATTCGCCGCGATGGAGTACTAAAAAATGCGGTAATGGCCTGATTCATCAGGCTGAATGAGTTGGGGGGATGGCTTCAATGTTCGTTAAATGGGGCACGGATTGCTTCGATTTAGCCCGGAACAGGATTCATGCCCTTCACGGCATATCGTTCATGGAGCTTGTGCTCTCTGGCGGAATTGAGATGGCGATAGACTTCATGACACCCTGCGCGTATGCAGTAACCACGGCTGATTTATCGGCTCTGGTGTCATTCGGTTTGACGTAGCAGAGTCTCATCTTTATAAACTTTTGCAAGCATTCGGTTGAATGTCGCCATACGCCCCGAGGTGGTGGGGCGCAGGATGCCTTGTTGTTGCAGGGTGGCGATCAGTTTGAGAGGGGCTACGCGTTTGTCGCCAACGATCTCTACATGACCTGCGCGCACTTCGATTCGCTGAGCGCGCGAATCACCCTCCACTAGAGCATTGTGCTGCTCGTCCAGAGAAAAAATGTCATCACTTTCTAGGCAGCGGCCGTTCATTTTTAGTCTGCAAGTGCCCGTTTCGTTGGTGTCGATTTTGAGGTAGCTGTTGACCTCGGGTATCAATGAGCCGGGTTCACGGATGAAGTCGGACGAATAGGTAATGTCCTTCCACTTGGCGCCGGTCACGATGTGGCAAGTCACCGGCAGCAGGCCAAGCGTGAGCCAGCTTAACCATTTGCGACCGCAGGTTTCCGCGGAGGCGATGCCGTTGAACGGGCCGGAGATGGTCACTAGACGCATGCTGACCCGACGTTCTGGCGGTTGTACGGGCAATTCGGTGAGTGCTTTGTGGGCGATTAGCGCGCCCTGACTGTGACCAATCACGATAATCTGCGGTGTGCCGGTTTGTTCCGCGAGTAGAGTGACGGCATTGCGCAGTTCAGTTGCGCTTTGGGTGAGCTCATTGCGATCATCGTAGGTGAAGCAGGCAGTTTGCTGTCCCTGAAATGCCAGTACTTGCGCCAATCCGCGAAACTGGCCGGACGATCCGAAGCAGCCATGGGTCAGCACGTTGATGGGCTGGCTGGAATTTAGATGCAGGGTGCGGTTGGGATTGTCGGTGCAGGGGCCCAGTCCGGGAATGTTGAGTACGACATCGGCGGGTGGAAGATTTCCCAACTCGAGCCGGTAATAGGCCGGGTTGGGTTTGTCGCGTGTGGCGCATCCACCAAGCAGGATGATAAAGATAAGGAAGATTGAGCTATGCCTCATGATTGCCTGCTTCGGAAAGGTTAATGGATTCTGACACCGTATCTATCTTACGCGATAATCCGACACATTATGTTTCAATAACTTGTGATCATGTGGATACAAAAAGAGATACGCCTTAAGCCGAGAGCGCGCGGCTTTCACCTGATTACCGAAGAATTGCTGGGCGAACTGCCGGCGCTGCGCGCTTGCAAAATCGGCATGCTGAATATTTTTATTTTGCATACGTCCGCCTCGCTAACGATCAACGAGAATGCCGATCCCACGGTGCGTCAGGATTTTGAGAGTTACTTTAATCGTGCTGTTCCCGAAGACGAGCCTTATTGCCAGCATCAGGACGAGGGTGCCGACGATCTGCCCGCGCATATCAAATCCAGCCTGCTGGGGGCGAGCCTAAATATCCCGATCACAGATGGGCGGCCGCGGTTGGGAACCTGGCAGGGTATCTACCTGTGTGAACACCGCAATCACGGTGGCAGTCGACAGCTTGTTGTCACGCTGCACGGCGAGTAGCGGATGCCGGTAATTGGGCTGGGGCTAAGCATGCCTGCGGCAAACTTTCAGAAAAAATTATCGTGCCGATGGCAGTTTGGCGGAATGGCCGCCGCTTTCTGTAGAATGTGCGCCAGTCTTGTCTGCCGAAGTCAATTTATTCCACTCGAGTTTGGAGCATAAAATTGTTCGATATTTCACAGGTTTCAATCTGGCTCACAACATTTTCAAATGACATTCTCAGCTTTGCGCTGTCTATTTTTGTGTTGATTCTCTATCACCTTTATCTGCGCAACAAGGTCAGGAAAGACCCAACTTATACGGTTCAGGCGATCAACAGGATAGCCCGTACCCTTTGGGTCGAAACCTTGATGAGTTCCGGCACGCCCGACGTGATTCCAATCCAGACGCTGCGCAATTCCACTATGGCGGCAACCTTTCTCGCTTCCACCGCCGTATTGCTGATCATGGGCGTGATGACACTAAGTTCGCAGGCAGAGAGCAATGCCTGGCAGGCGCTGAATCCGAATGGCGTTACACATAACGGATTGTGGATGATCAAGCTCATTCTGCTGCTGATCAATTTGTTTGTGGCCTTCTTCAGTTTTTCTATGGCGATACGCATATTCAATCATGTCGGATTTTTGATCAATGTGCCGCTGGGTTTGAAGCATCCAGCCATTACCCCGCAGCATGTTGCGGCTTACCTCAACAGTGGCGGCAGGTATTACAGTACCGGCATGCGCACCTACTATTACTGCGTGCCGCTGGTGTTCTGGCTGTTCGGTCCGTTGTTCATGCTGCTGGCAACGTTGGTGTTGATCCCGCTGTTGTACAAGCATGATCGCGCACCCAAGCTATCGGCTGAAATCTAAGCATAGGAAACCGCTTTGATGGAAAGGCCGCGATGCCGGTAACACTCCCCGATGCATTGCTCTTCGTCGCCCCGGGCTGCCCGCACTGTCCTGTGGTGAAACAGAGTCTGGCTGAGCTGGAACAGCAGGGTCTGATCGGGACGCTGACGGTGATGAATGTTGTCGAACATCCCGAACTGGCCGAGCAATACGGTATACGCAGTGCTCCCTGGTTGCGTCTGGGCAGCTTCATCCTCACCGGTGCGCACAGTCCCGCCGAACTAAGACAGTGGGCCGAGTGGGCGAGCCGGGAAGAGGGCGCGGCGCGTTATGTCGAACACCTGTTGAAGCAGGGCGGCTACCATCAGGCCGCAGCCTACGTTGCTGAAGATACCCGACGCCTCAAGCCGCTACTCGCCGTACTCGCCGATCCCGAAGCCGACATCGACCTGCGTCTGGGCGTCAGCGCGTTACTCGAACGCTACGCCGACCAACCCGCACTAAAGCAATTGCTGCCGCAACTGACCGAACTCACGCGCCATTCCGACCATCGCACACGCACCGACGCCTGCCACCTGTTGGGCCTGACCGGCAGCGCCGCTGCGCGTGGTGCTATTGAAACCTGTCTGAACGATGTGAATGCCGAGGTGCGAGAGATCGCGGCAGAGGCGATGGAAAGACTGGGGGCTGCGTGATGGGTTTAACTTCCGAACCGCTCATGTAAATAGGCGTTGATCTCGCTCGACTCGTACAGCCATTGGCTATCCCCCTGTACATCGGTGATGCGTAAACAGGGGGTTTGTATTTTCCCGCCGCCTTGCAGTAACGCGGCACGGTTTTGTTCATCGTGCTGGGCATCGCGCAGTTCGATGTTGAGCGACAGGCGGCGGATTTCGCGTCTGACCTTGATGCAGAAGGGGCAGGTTTTAAACTGGTACAGCGCCAGCTTGCGGGTCTGTTTATCCACTTTTTGTTGATCTTTCTCCGGGCGGACTATGCCCTTGGGGGTGGTCACGATCTCCCATAGCAAGACGACGGGAATGAGGATGATGCGCAAGATTTTGAAGAACATTCTGACTACTGATTTCATTTGTACTTGCCTTATAAATAATGTTTATGTGCTGTCCGTATTAGGCTCATGCTCTTATCCCAAATCCCAAATCCCAAATCCTGCTCTTAAGGCATTCCTGCCACATGGCGAGTTTCGTTCAGTTTTGCGAGTTTGACTTTCAGTTCCGGCAGGATTGCGGCGACGGCTTTTTCACCTTCAAGCACGGCCTTGTTGCGGCCGCTCACGTCGGTTGAGGGCAGGCCTGCGGTGACGGGGCGAATGATGATGTCCGAACTGGAGTGTTCATGGCGATTGAGGGTCTGTCCGAAGATGGAGAAGGTCTGCCACAGGATGTCGGCAATGTTGGCGGTCTTCCCATCCTGCGGGCGGTCCGAGATGTCGACGGCGATGACGAAGTCGGCGCCCATGCCGCGTGCCACGCTGGCGGGTACGGGGGCGACCAGTCCGCCGTCTACGTAGTCTTGGCCGTTGATGGTGACGGGCTCAAAAAATACCGGTACGGAAGACGAGGCGCGCACGGCCATACCGGTGTTGCCGGTTCGGAATACGGCTAGTTCGCCATTGCTTAGGTTGGTGGCGACCGCCGCAAAGGTCTTCTTCAGTTTTTCTATCGGACGCCCTTTGATGTTCCGATTGATGAAGTCCTGTAATGCCCGTCCCTTGATGCAACCGCGTTTGTCCGAAATCAGCGTCTCGGCCAGGCAGCGATATACGCCCGAGCCGTCGAGAATCTGGTCTTCTTCCATTTCCATGGATAGTTCCTGTATCTGAAAACCGTTGAGTCCTGAGGCATACAGCGCGCCCACGACCGAGCCCGCACTGGTGCCCACGACGATGTCGGGAGAGATGCCCTGCGCTTCAAGTGCCTTGATCACGCCGACATGAGCGAAACCGCGTGCGGCGCCGCCTCCCAGGGCAAGTGCAATCCTTGCGGGTGGGCGTTCGACGATCTGCGGGGTGGCAACCGGCTGCACCGGAGGCGCTGTGGTGCAGGCGCTCAGGCTAAGCAGCAACAGGGTGGCGATGGTGAAGTTCTTCATGGGGTTTATTGATGGGGTGAGGGGAAGCGTTCTGCCGCGCAGTATACCGCCCCTCGCTCTACTACCCGTTTATGCTGTTGCCGGTGCCGCAATCGATGACGATTTATACAGTCTCTTCAGTTGAAATCAGCAGTCTGTTGCCCCTGACTTCCTTGATGATGCCGAAGCTGGCGTCGGGCATAGAGGCGTCGAGTTTGTCGGCTTGCCAGTCGCGGTCGAGGTAGCGTACGCGGGCGGTGCATTCATCCTGCCAGATGATGACTTCGACGCGCTTGCCTATGTCATCGGGAACGGGCGGGGGTGATGTTTTGGCTCTGATTTTGCGCAGGCTCATGACGATCAGTGCGTGTACCAATGCGCCAGAAATCAGCACCAGCAGTTGGGTGCCCACCGAGGCATCAAGGTAGGCGGCGTAGGCCGGATAGAGGCAAGCTACTCCGACGGCGAAAAAGTAGAAAGCGCCCGAGCCGAACTCGGCGAGCATGAAGATGGCGGCGATAACCAGCCAAGAGATGAAGCCCATAATTATGTTCCTGAGACGTTGAAAACAGGCCGGCATCTTGTCCGCTGATGTGTGTTTTGTAAAGTGCAGCCACACTATTTAACGTTGTCAGAATTGGCTATGCGGAAGCTCGACAGCAATTCCCCTACTTTTTTAATGCCGTTTTCCGGGGGGGTGTGACAGAATCCAGCCTCGCACGTCTTATGTAAGCTCGGGGAAAAAGAATATGAATATGCCAACATCAAGGGCAAACGGACATCCGGTTCTTATTGTGGGGGCAGGGCGGGGCGGTTCCGCGCTGTTGGAAATGTTTCTGGAGGATAGTCTGGTCGAGGTTGTGGCCATGGTGGACACCAACCCGGATGCGCCGGGGTTGAAAATGGCCCGGGTACACGGCATTCCCGCCTATACCGATGCCAGAGAAGCTCTGCTGGCTTGCCGGGGATTCAAGGATTGCATCATCTATAACTTGTCGCACGATGATCAGATCGCCGCTCAGGCGAATGAGATTATGGGGGGGCAGCGGGTAGCCAGCGGTCCCGAGGTCAAGTTGTTTTGGCAGATGGTGACGAACCTGAAGCAGACCAAGACCGAGCTGCAAAAAAGCCAAGACCAGTTGCAGGCTATTATTCAGAATGCGATGGATGGCATTATCACGATCAACGAAAAGGGCTTGATTGAGGGGTTTAATCCGGCCGCCGAGCAAATTTTTGGTTATGCCAGTGACGAGGTGCGGGGGCAGAATGTCAGTCTGCTGATGCCCGAGCCGAACCGAAGTGCACATGATGGTTATCTCAGCCGATATACCCAGACTGGTGCGCAGCGGATACTCGGCGCGCGCGGTCGGGAAGTGATAGCGATACGCAAAAGTGGCGAGGAGTTTCCGATGGAGTTGTCCGCCTCGAAAATGGTGCTGGGCGGGCAGTGCTATTTTGTGGGCATCGTTCGGGACATCACCGAGCGCAAGCTGACCGAAGAGAAGATCGCGCATCTGGCGCATTTCGACTTTCTTACCGATCTGCCGAACCGGGTGCGGTTGACGAATACGCTGGAGCATTCCTTGCGTCTGGCGAAGCGTAATCAAAACAAGGTGGCGGTGCTCTTTCTTGATCTTGATGGCTTCAAACAGGTCAACGATACGCTGGGGCACAATATAGGCGACCAGTTGTTGCAACAGGTCGCCGCAAGATTGGCGGGCGCCATCAGAGATTCGGATACGGTTGCACGGGTAGGGGGAGACGAATTCAATTTCGTTCTGGATAACATCGAGTCATGCGAAAACGCGGCGATGGTTGCCCAAAAGGTACTCGCTGCGTTGTCGGAGCCGTTTGATCTGTCGGGGAATATTTGTCAGGTGGGCGGCAGTATCGGTATTGCGATGTATCCGGAAGATTCCGAAGATGTCGAGGGTCTTATTGGACAGGCGGATGAGGCGATGTATCAGGTGAAGCAGAGCGGAAAGAATGCCTGGCGTTTTTATCGGGATTGCAAGCAGGTCTGAACCGGTTGGGAGGAATTGTCAGAATCCCAATGCACGGGCTCCCTGATAAAAGCCAAAACTGGTCAGCCAGGCCAGACCCAGTGACCACGCTATGGTCAGTGCCGTATATCCGTAGTTTTTGGACTCGCTGTGCAGGGTGGCAATGGCGGACAAACAGGGGGTGTAGATCAGCGTGAACAGCATGAAGCTGTAGGCCTGCACCCAGTCCAGTTGTTGTCCCAGCGCGCCGCTTAGCGCATCGCCGGAGAGGCCGTAGATCACCGCCAGTGAACCGATGACGATCTCTTTGGCGACGAAACCAAACAACAGCGCGATGGTGAGTTGATCGTTGATGCCGATCGGGGTGAAGATCGGATGCAGCCAGCCGCCGAGGATGCCGGCCAGTGTGTCGCTGCTGGCGGGAGCGGCAGAGAGTGGGAAATGGGTGAGTAGCCACACCAGTATGACGCCGGCGACGATGAACTTGCTGGCGCGGCGCAGGAAGTGCCGTACTTCCATCCAGCCGCGCAATATCATTTGCTGCACGGTAGGGAAGCGGTAGGGGGGGAGTTCCAGTACGAAGGGTTCGTTGTTTTTGAACGAGCCCTTAAATAGCAGTGCAGTTACGATGGCGGCGGCGAAGCTGAACAGGTACAGGCTGAACAGTACCAGCGGCGCGGCCTGCGGCGAAAACAGGGCGGCGGTGAAAAAGATGAAGACCTGCAGGCGCGCCGAACACAGCGAGAACGGAATGATCAGCATGGTCAGCAGTCGCAGCGAGCGCGAGCGCATCACGCGGGTTCCCATCAGCGCGGGAACGTTACAGCCGAATCCCATCAGCAACATCACGAAGCCGCGCCCGTCCAATCCCAGCCGTGCCATCAGCGCATCCATCAGGAAGGCGGCGCGCGACAGATAGCCGCTATCCTCGACCATGGCCATGAACAGGAAGAACAATACAATGATGGGGACGAAGGCGACGACGGTGGCCACGCCGTTGTAGACGCCGTCGAGCAGCATGCCGGATAGCCCGGCGGGCAGACCGGCGAAGGCGGGTTCGAGTGCGGTCGAGCGTAGCCAGGTCAGCAGTTCCGCAATGCCGACCTGCAGCGGTTGGCCGAGCAGAAAGATGCCCTGAAACAGCAGATACATGATGCCAAAGAAAATGGGCAGGCCCAGCCAGGGGTGCAGCATCACGCGATCGAGTTTCTCGGTGAGGTTATCCGGCAGTCGCGCCGGAATTTGCACCGCATGTTTCATCACCCGCGCCATCTCGGATTCGATATGTTCGTCCTGCTCCAGTTGTGAGCGCAGTTGTTCGGCCATACCCGGAGTGGGGTAGCGCAATGCTTTGGTGACGGCCTGCATGGTTTCCTGATAGCCGTTGCCATACTTGCCGCTGAGCAGGAAAATCGGCATGCCCAGCAGTTCCGCCATTTTCCGGCTGTTGATGGTAATGCCGAATTTTTTTGCCTCGTCGGCCATGTTCAGCAGCACCACCACGTTCATGTTGAGCTGTTTGAGTTGCAGCAGCAGACTCATCTGGCGTTCGATCTGGCTGGCGTTGAGTATCACCAGCGCGAGGTCGGGCACATTGTCGTGCAGGAAATGGCGTACGACCTGTTCGTCATCGGAGTAGCCATGCAGGTCGTAGATGCCGGGCAGGTCGATGATTTCCACCATGTCACCGCCCAGCAGAATCTTGCCGCTGAGCAGTTCCACCGTGATGCCCGGCCAGTTGCCTACACGGGCTGCGCCACCCGTCATGCGATTGAATAGGGTGGATTTGCCGGTGTTGGGCATGCCCAGTAGTGCGATACGCTTCATGTGCCCAGCACTCCCATGCATATAGAGATTTTGGCCGCCTCGCTGCACCGCAGCAGGACATCGGTGGTGCCAAGGCGCACCTGCAGCGGTCCGGAGAAGCTGGCGCGGCGGATAAGCTCTACTTGTTTGCCGCTGCGAAAGCCCAACGCCAGCAGGCGCTGGTGCAGCGCTTCTTCGGCGTGGATGGCGACTATGGTAGCGGTGTCGCCGGGCTGCAGGCTGGCAAGGGTTGGGGCGGACATGGTGGGGATCAGATTAAGTTCACGCATTATTCCATAGCGTTGCTGCTTTTGTCGCGCGGCTGAGCGGTTTCTGCGATTTATGGCGCGTTGAAATCGGGCACGGAGCGACATCCTGCCGCGGCAAACGGGGGAAGCGATGCGGGTGAATTTGTATTTGCGCGTTATATGATCAAGGCACCTTCGCGCTGTCCTCGCAACGTTATGCAACATCCTGTTAGAATGCCGCCTTTGATTTATGTTGGCAGACAGAAGAATGATCAAAGGCAGTATCGTGGCGATCGTCACGCCCATGAATGAGGACGGCAGTCTGGATCTGGCGGCGTTTCGCGCGCTGATCGATTTCCATGTCGAACAGGGGACGGATGGCATCGTGGTGGTCGGTACGACCGGCGAGTCGCCAACCGTCGATGTGGAAGAGCATGAGTTGCTGATCGCCGAGGCGGTGAAGCACGCGGCTGGCCGTATTCCGGTGATTGCCGGAACTGGTGCGAATTCCACTAAAGAGGCCATCGAACTGGCATCCTTTTCGAGAAAGGTCGGCGCTGCCGCCAGCCTGACTGTGGTGCCTTACTACAACAAGCCGACTCAGGAAGGTTTGTATCTGCACTTCAAGGCTATCGCCGAGGCGGTGGATATGCCGCATATTCTGTACAACGTGCCGGGCCGTACCGTGGCTGATATGAGCAACGATACGGTGCTGCGTCTGACGCAAATTCCCAATATCGTCGGCATCAAGGATGCAACCGGCAGCATAGACCGCGGTAGCGATCTGTTGCAGCGCGTACCCAAAGACTTTGCCGTCTATAGCGGTGACGATGCCAGTACGCTGGCGTTGATGCTGCTGGGTGGGCACGGTACGATTTCGGTGACGGCCAACGTTGCGCCCAAGCTGATGCACGAGATGTGCATGGCTGCACTGAATGGCGAGTTGGAGCGTGCGCGTGAAATCAATTTCCAGTTGCTCGGTTTGCACCGCAATCTGTTTGTTGAAGCCAATCCGATCCCGGTGAAGTGGGCGGTGGCACGCATGGGAAAAATGAAGAATACGTTGCGCCTGCCGCTGACGCCGTTATCGTCGTCGGCTCAAGGCGTGGTTGAAGCAGCGATGCGCCAGGCTGGTGTCATCACACATCACTAATGTCGTCAGAGAGAGAAATCATGAAGGCTATGCATATCGGAATTTCCACTGTTGTATTGCTGTCGCTGGCGGGATGCAGTTCGATGGGGCTGGGCAACAAGCGTATCGACTACCAATCCGGCGGGGCTCAAGTCCCGTCATTGGAGATACCTCCCGAGTTAACGACTCCCGAGACGGATGACCGTTTTAAGGTGCCGGGCGGCGAGGGTGCGACGGTTGCCAATTATTCCGATTACAGCCAGGGTGGCGAAGCCGTGCGCACGAATCGCAATGGTGTTTTGCCTGAAGTAGCCGGTGTTCGTCTGGAGCGTAATGGCGCGCAGCGCTGGCTGGTGGTGAGTGATCGTGCGGAAAAAGTCTGGCCGGTGGTCAGGAGCTTCTGGCAGGAGAACGGACTGACGATCGCCAGCGAAGATCAGGCCGCTGGCGTGATGGAAACGGAGTGGGCCGAGAATCGTGCCAAGATTCCTCAGGATGCGGTTCGTAGCGTTCTGGGCAAGGTATTCGACGGTCTCTATTCATCCGGCGAGCGTGATCAGTATCGCGCCCGCCTAGAACGCAGGGGCGAGAGCACGGAGATTTACATTACTCATCGCGGCATGGAAGAGGTGCTTTCCGAGGACGGCAGCACGTCCAAGTGGCAGACGCGTCCCGCCGACCCCGAGATGGAAGCGATCATGCTGCAAAAGCTGATGGTGCGTTTCGGCACGAGCGAGACTCAGGCAGCGAGTGCCGTAGTGGCAACGGGAGGAGCCGCGGATGCGACGACGGGTACGGTTGCCTCAACGGGCGCGGTGGTCGGCGGCGATGGGAAATCCACGTTGCTGGACATATTCGACGGCACCAAGGTGCTGGTGGTGAACGATCTGTTTGACAAGGCCTGGCGCAAAGTCGGTCTGGCAATCGAGCATGCGGGTCTGTCGGTGGAAGACAAGGACAGAACCAATGGCGTGTATTTCCTGCGTCCGGTTCCGGCTGAGCGTGGCTGGTTGGATAGCCTGATGTTCTGGGAAGAAAGCAAGTTAACAGATGATCGGCGTTATCGCGTGAACGTCAAGAACAGCGGTTCGTCCTGCGAGGTGGTGGTGGTCGATCAGGACGGAGCCATCAACGATGCAGCGATAGGCATGCTTGAGAATATTTATAAGCACATCGAAAAATAGGCTTGATGAGGTTCGCCTCCCTGGGCAGCGGCAGCGAGGGTAACGCGCTGTTGGTCGAAGTTGGTAAGACGCGACTGTTGATGGATTGCGGTTTCGGTTTGCGTGAGAGTGTTGCGCGACTGGCACGATTCGATATTTCCCCCGATCAGCTGAGCGGCATCGTTATCACCCATGAGCATGGCGATCACAGCGGGGGAGTGGCACGACTTGCGCGCAAGTTCGGCCTGCCTGTCTGGCTTACGCACGGTACGCTGCGCAGTCTTTCCGAGCGCAGCTCGTCAGGCAACTTTTCCGGTGTGGAGCAGATTCACGAAATTGATCCGCATCAACCCTTCTCCATCGGCGACATCGAAATCACCCCCTATCCCGTCCCGCACGATGCGGCCGAACCTGTACAGTTCGTATTCGGTGACGGCGCGCACCGTCTTGGTGTGCTCACCGATGCCGGTAGTAGCACGCCGCATATCGAATCGCTGTTACATGGTTGCGATGCGCTGGTGCTGGAGTGCAATCACGACAGCGAAATGCTCAAGAATGGGGTCTACCCCTACAGCCTCAAGCAGCGCGTGGGAGGGCGATACGGCCATTTGAACAATCAGGAATCGGCCGCGATTCTGGCTAGGCTGGATGTGAGCAGGTTGCAGCATCTGGTTGCCGCCCATTTGAGTCGCAGCAACAATACAACCGAGCTTGCGGTGGCGGCATTGAGTGGAGTGCTGACTTGCGAGACTGAATGGGTGGGGGTGGCCACGCAGGAGGAAGGGTTTGCCTGGCGCGAAATAAGCTGAGCGTGATGCTGAATGCTTGAAAACAAAAAAAGCCGACTTGCGTCGGCTTTTTATTGCCCGAAAGGCGCGCAGCTTAGTGAGCGGCTTCAGTTGCTGGTGCGGCTTCTTCAGCAGCAGCTGGAGCAGCAACAACTTCAGAAGCGGCTTCAACAGCTGGTGCTGCTTCAACAGCAGCAGGAGCTTCAACAGCAGCAGGAGCTTCAACTGGTGCTTCTGCTGGCTTTTCGCCACAAGCAGACAGAGCCAAAGCCAACAGAGCAGCGATAATAGCGGAGTTTTTCATTTTAAATCCTCGGGAAGGGTTTCGTTAAGTAAGTAAATACTAAGTGTTTTTTGCCTCGTTTTAGACTGATCTTGAAATCGAAGGCGGCGCATTTTAACAGTTGCATATAAAAAATCTAGAGCTTTTGCAACTATTTTTTACAGCCCCAATTTGGTGCCGCTCAAGGTCGTATGGGAGGCGCTCCACATCTCCATAAATCGGGCCTTCAGAACCAGTGCATGGGCAGGGTCGTTGCGGGCCAGAATGCCGCGCGGGTCGTCGAAATGGAAGCGTCGGACATAGTGTTGCTCGTCGGCCACGGCGAAGGGTTCGGTGAGATGTTGCAGGTTTTTTGGAGTTTGGCGTATGGTCATGCCGGTGCCGAACTGGCTCAGCAACATCATCATGCGCGGACAGCGGGTGGACAGGTAATGGGGGTTGTGGGTCAGCACGAACAGCCGGTGTGCGGGATTGGCAAGCAGAAAATGGCGCAAGGTCTGGTAGCGCGCCTCGCTGTTGTAGCCAAGCCCGTCGAAATCGTTTTCGAACAGGTAAAGATTGCGTTGTGCCAGCTGGCACAGGTTATCGAGTGCCTCCGTATAGTCGGCGATGCCGTCCAGTTGGGTGTGTTGCAAGGCCTCGTCGCCCATGGTGTGCTCCTGCTATGCGTAAGGTTGGAGGTACCCGTCCAGATACCATTGGTACAGTAGTTCGGCGCATGGGCTGTCCATCCGCGCCGGCAGGCTGCGGTTGTCAGCCAGTTCACGCAACAGCGCATAGTCCTCACCGGTCGCTTCGAAGGCTTCGCCATTTATGAAAATCCAGCCGTCATGGCATAGCATCTGGCTCTTTAGCTCCAGAGTTACGCCGTGCTTTTGCAGTTTCTGTACAAATTTAGCCTGACTCAAGGGGTGATCCGGGTTGTCGAAGAAGATATGCGGTTTGGGTTCGCTCAGATAGCAGCCGAGGAAGTTTGCTATGTCTTCCTTGTCCCATTGGACCTTTTTAATCGCCTGCTCTACCTGGCGCAACATGGCCGAACCTATCTCGGACGGGTGTTGTTGCGATTTCAGATCCGGATCGGCGTACATGCCCTCCACCTCAATACGGTCTTGCAGATATACCAGAAATTGCTCGGCCAGTTCCTGATAGGCCGGAGTGCGAAACCCGATTGAATAGGTCATGCAGTCGTCTTCGGCGATGCCGTTGTGTGCGCAATGCGGCGGCAGGTACAGCATGTCGCCCGCTTCCAGCACCCATTCCTGCTCGATGCGGAAATCGCGCAGTATTTTCAGCGGCGCACCTTCAATCAGGGTGTGGTCAGACTGTGCGGAAATCTGCCAGCGTCGGTGTCCCAGTCCTTGCAACAAGAATACGTCATAGGAGTCAAAGTGCGGTCCCACACCGCCGCCCTTGGGCGCGTAGCTCACCATCAAGTCGTCCAGTCGGGCGTGAGGGATGAAGGAGAACTGTTTTAGCAGTTCAGCCGCTTCCGGCAGGTGATGGTTTACGCCTTGAACCAGTACGGACCATTTTTTCTTGCCAAATTGGTCGAAATCTTCGGTTTCAAAGGGCGAATGCAGTAAATCGAATTTCCCCTTGTGCTGGGTAACGATGCGCGCTTGTACATCCTCCTGGCAGGCGAGTTCTATCAGTTGTTGCGGGTCGAGCAAGCCGTTGAAAGCGGGCAGTGCCTTGCGGATCAGCAAGGGTTTCTTTTGCCAGTAGTCGCGCAGGAACTCGTTTACGCTCAGGCCGCCCAGTAGTGTCTGTATGGTTTTCATGCGGGTAATTATAGACTGGTGCGCGCGGGAGCGCGCGGCGTGCAAAAACTTTTATGGAGCAGCTGAAATGTGTTTAAAATGCCCGCAGGGGGTAGACCTGATGCATGCAGTCCAGCTTACCGCAGGAATTGAGGCGCCGCACTTCGAGTTGCCGGACGCCGACATGGAGACGTTTGCGCTCACGTCAATGCAGGGTGGAACTAATGTTGTGCTGTACTTCTATCCCAAAGATGACACGCCCGGTTGCACCTTGGAGGCAAACGAGTTCACCGATCTGGCAGACGACTTCGCCAAGCTTGATACGATCGTCGTGGCTATCAGTCGTGACGATTGCCTGAGCCATGCTTCGTTTCGCGACAAATACGGTTTGTCAGTGTTGTTGTTGTCAGATCCGGATGCGCGCGTTTGCAAACGCTACGGTGTGATGGTCGAAAAAGAGTGGGAAGGACACAAGAAGCATGTGATCAGCCGTTCCACTTTTGTTATAGACAAGCAGGGTACGATTCGACATGCGATGTATGGCGTTCATGCGCATGGACATGCTCGGGAAATTCTAAATTTGATAAAGGAACTAAAATGAAAATATCCAAAGACTCTGTTGTATCCCTGCATTACGAATTGTTCGATTCCGAGGGCGAGTTGCTTGAAAAATTGGAAGAGCCGGTTAGTTATTTGCATGGCGGTTACGATGGAATCTTCCCGCTGGTTGAAGAGGCGCTGCATGGCAAGAGTGTAGGCGAAAGTTGTAGCGTTACGATGAAACCCGATGACGCCTTTGGTGAGTACGATCACCAACTGGTGGAGGTTGAGTCGCGCAGTTCCTTCCCCAAGGATGTTGAGGTCGGCATGCAGTTCGAGGGAGGCCCGGACGACTCGGAGGATGATGATTTTCTGCTTTATACCGTGGTCGAGGTGAATGACGATGAGGTTACGGTAGACGGAAACCACCCGCTGGCGGGCAAGACGCTGACCTTCAACTGTACCGTGACCGGCGTGCGCACAGCCACTGCTGAAGAAATTGAGCATGGGCATGTGCATGATGGCGACAGCGAGCATCTGCACTAAATGGTGTTGTTCTATGGAGAGGCCTGAGTGCCCGCATTAGAATGAAGAATAGGTATACGCAGGATCAGGCTGCGAGTGCGGAAATATTGAGGATATTGCTCCAGAGGATATCCTCTCATCCGGCCGCCTTTAATCCCATTACTTTTGCCGTGTGGTATGAATTTATCACCGGCATCAATCTGCCGCTAAGTAATGCGATCAATGAGTTACTTGGTGACAAGCTCCCCCTTACTGACGAGCGTATTGTTGATTTGCACCATCGCTATATTCTCGATGCCAATCAGGAGGCCGAGCAGATATTCAAGCAGAATATGCAGAATTTGCTGAATAAATTGACGCAATTCACGGATGTTACGGACGATGAAGCGGGAAAATTTAACGCAGACCTGATAAAACATGGTGCGACGCTGAGTCAGGTTGTGGATGCCGAGGCGTTGCAGTTACTCGTTAGTGAAATTGCGCAGGATACGCAAGTCATGCGCGCCTCTCTCGATCAGTTGCAGGACAAGTTGCACGAGAGTAAGAATGAAGTCGAGCAACTGCGTCAGGAGTTGCTGAATGCCCGCAGCGAGGCATTGAAAGATCCGCTTACCGGGATATTCAATCGCCGGGGTTTTGTCGAGCAAATGAAGCTTATTGCGGCGTGTCCGGAGAGGCAGGAAAAGCGGGTTAGTTTTCTTATGTTGGATATCGATTTCTTCAAGAAAATTAATGATGCTCACGGGCATATATTCGGCGATAAGGTCATTTGCATGATTGCCGATGTACTGACCGCTCTGGTCAAGGGGCAGGATAGCGTTGCCCGGATGGGTGGAGAAGAGTTCGCCGTGATTCTGCCGGATACTCATCAGCAAGATGCAAGGGTGGTCGCCGAAAATATCCGGAAAACGATAGAGAAAGGCAGGATACGCCGTCAGGACAAGGATGAGCCAGTGGGAGCTATCACGGTTTCAGTCGGGATCGCCAGTTGCAAGGTTGGTGAGGACTGGACGGTGGCGCTGAATAATGCTGATCAGGCGCTGTATGTATCTAAACAGAGTGGGCGCAACCGCTCTACAATTTTTACGCCCCCACCAAGCTAATCCAGTACGAGTTATCGTGCCAGCCTTTCGGCCAGCCACTCTGCAGCCTGTGCAATGCCTGTCGGAATGGGGGTGGGAGGGCGCAGCTCCTGCCAGAGTCGTTCCAGCTCCGATGCAACTTCCCCTTGGTTTAATGCCAGTCTGGTCACCTCGCCGTTAATGCCGTTTTGCTGCAGCCATTCGATCAGCGCGGGTGCTTCCGGCCAGTCTGGGCGATTGACATACAGCACGGGAATGCCGCAGCAGGCCGCTTCGGTGAAACTGCCGTAACCGGGCTTGCACAGCAGGGCATCGCTGCTGGCGAGCAGGTCGTTGAAACTCACGGGCAGCGATTCAAGCACGATGGCATCGGCATGTTCGACACGCCAGCTTGCCTGCACAAGAAAACGTACCCCGTTCAGACGCGGCCAGTTTTCCAGCGGCAAACGACCGGCGATTCCGCCCATGCTGATCAACACCAGCTTTTCCTCTTGCGACAGTCCCAGCAGAGAATTCAACTCGTCGCGCCGATTGCTGCCGATTTCGGCGATCGGGCCCACAGGCATCAAGTTGGGGAGGTCGCTCATGATCATGCCCGGTGTGGCACGCATAAAGGCGTCGGCATTGGCATAGCAGGATTGAATCTGCGCGGCGATCTCGTCATCACCGCAGTAGTGGCGGTAGATGTCAGCCCAGTTCAGCGAACACAGTGCCACATTCGGAATGCCAGCCTGTTGCGCACCCGCCAGTGGCAGATAGCCGACATTGGAAAACACCATGTCTGCCCCGAGGTCGCGTAGCAGTCGCGCCTCATCAGCGACACGCGCATTCCAGTTGTGGTGATACTCGCGGTAGGCGGCACGGCTATCTTCGACCAAGACATCCAGCGCCGAGGACATTTTCATGCCGATATCGCCATGACTAATCAGGTGTTCGAACGGGGCTTGAATGCGCGAACGAAGATGGGCAGGTGGGACCGCCGAGCGCACCGTCAGGTGCAACGCCGGCATGAGAGCATGCAGTCGATTCAGGATGGGGGCGGTCAGGGCGACGTGACCGAAGCCGTGGCTGGAGATAGAGACGACGAGGTGGGGCATGATAATGCGTGTGTAACCGTTATAGTTTGGATGATCCGTATCCTACCGGATTGTTGCAGCATGCCGACGCAAGTGTTGCGCGAGCGCAATGCGCTAAGCTTGCCGCTTACACTTTGCTACAGATATTTTCGTTCACTCTGTTCGGGAAAATGCCCATCCAGCAAGCCTTTACGGGCAGTGATTACACATCAGAACAGGGTGCCGCCACTAATCAAGTGAATCTGTTTGCGTATTAACCTGACAGCAGTAGGTGCAATTAAAAAAGCCCCCGGCAGTAAGAGGGGGCCGGGGGCAATGTCTTAACTTGGTTAAGACCACGCTCAGGGAGGAGAAACGTGTGAGACGCATAGTGCATTCTCCCCGGAACAAAAAATATCAGCGGATGCTTAAAGTGCCCTAGGAAAACAACACACAAGCAAGGCGATTATTCTGATGGGCTGGCGTCTTACAGCTCCTGCAATGCCCCATCCACTAGCCGCAGCTGGCGTTGCATGCGCCCGGCCAGCTCAAGGTCGTGAGTGACGACGATGAAGCTGGTAGCGAATTGCTCGTTGAGTTGTTGCATCAGCTCGAACAGCGCCTGCGCGCTGCTGCGATCCAGATTGCCAGTCGGCTCATCGGCCAGCACACAGGCCGGTTCGGTGACCAGTGCCCGGGCTACAGCCGTGCGCTGGCGTTCGCCGCCGGACAGTTCGGAGGGCAGATGATTGACGCGGTGCGCCAGCCCCACCCGCTCCAGCATCGCGGCGGCGCGCGGCGCGGCCTCACTGCGCTGCATGCCACGGATCAGCAGCGGCATCGCGACATTTTCCAGCGCGGTGAACTCCGGCAGCAGATGGTGGAACTGGTACACAAAACCGAGCGAGCGATTGCGCAACTCCCCGCGCTGCGTCTCGTTCATCTTCTGCACATCCTGATCGAGAATTTCGACACTGCCGCCATTCGCATGATCCAGTCCGCCAAGCAGATGCAGCAAGGTGCTCTTGCCCGAACCGGACGCCCCCACAATGGCCATCCGCTCACCGCGCATTACATCGAGATCGATCCCGCGCAACACCGGCACCTCCTGCGTGCCGATCTTGAAGGTCTTGCTCAGGTTACGGCAGGTAATCACCTTCTCTGTATCCTGCATTTTCAATCCTGCATCCTGATTATTCATAGCGCAATGCCTCCGCCGGTTGAGTCTTCGACGCGCGCCAGCTTGGATAGAGGGTGGCCAGCAGACTGATAAGAAAGGACATCGCTGCGATTAGAGCGACTTCGGAATAGCGCAGATCGGAGGGCAATTCGGTGATGTAGTACACATCCTTGGCCAGGAATTGCATGCCCAGAGTGTGTTCGATGAAGGGCACCACCACATCTAGGTTAAGTGCCAGCGCGATGCCGCCGATGCTGCCGAGCAGGGTGCCGATCACGCCGATCACCACACCCTGTACGATGAATATCTTCATGATGCTGCGCGGCGATGCCCCCAGTGTGCGCAGGATCGCGATATCGGCCTGCTTATCGGTCACCGCCATCACCAGTGTCGAAACGATATTGAACGCGGCCACCGCCACAATCAGCGACAGAATGATGAACATCATGCGCTTCTCCATCTGTACCGCACGGAAGTAATTACTGTTCTGGTGCGTCCAGTCGTTGGCATACAGATTGAGCGGCAGTTCGCGTTGCAATTCGCTGGCCACCTGCGGCGCGAGATCGATATTGCGCAGCTTGCTGCTCACGCCGGTTACGGCATCGCCGAGCAGAAACAGTTTCTGTGCATCATTGATTTCGATCAACGCGAGACTGTTGTCATAGGGAGCCATGCCGATCTCAAAAATGCCGACTACACGGAATTGCTTGAGGCGCGGCATCATTCCGGCGGGCGTGATCTGCCCCTGCGGCGCGACCAGCATCACTTTTTCGCCCAGCTTTACCCCGAGCGCGCGCGCCAGGTCGGAACCGAGCACGATGTTGAACTGCCCACTGCGCAGGTCTTCCAGCGCCCCTGCTTTGATCTTGCCGGACAGCTCGGTAATTGCCGTCTCGCGTGCCGGATCAATGCCGCGCACCATGACCCCCTGCACGCTCTGACCAAACGACAGCATGCCCTGACCCGCCACATAAGGCGCGGCGGCGGCGACCTGCGGATGCTGCGCCACCATGTTCAAAATCGCCGGCCAATCGTACATCCGCCCACCGTCGGCGACGATTTCGAGATGTGGCGAAGCGCCCAGCATGCGTTCGCGGATTTCAGTTTGGAAGCCGTTCATCACCGACAGCACAACGATCAGTGCCATCACTCCCAGCCCCATTCCCAGCATGGAGATCAGCGAAATGAACGAAATGAAATGATTGCGGCGCTTGGCACGGGTATAGCGCAGGCCGATAAAAAGTTCGTATGGTTGCAAGGTGATCAGTCGATGGATGGCTTAAACGGACGTAAGTGTGCCACAAGGTGAGAGGGAGGACATTATTTTGACGTGCAGAGTTGGCGCAAAGTAGTCATGTCCCCGTTCTCCCAAATAGAAATCTCCCCTTAGCGTTGATAGAGGTTGGCTAGTCAGTCCGATTGAATGCCTGCCGGTTTCCCGGAACTCGCGGGGCTGACCCTTTGGTGTAATTCTATTGCGGCGGTTCTGACGCTATCATCCTGCCCGTACACCTACGGAGCACATCACATGCAAACACGCAGATCCATCAATATTCCCGTCGTTGCCGCCAAGTCGCAGAGTGCAACTGCGCAGGAAAATGTCATGGACGATAGCAACTGTTCCGGCAAGGACCCGGTCGCCCTGATGGTGATGGGTGACAGCATGGAGCCGGAGTTTTTGGACGGTGAAATATTGGTCATCGAACCCGACTATCCGGCGAAGGATGGCTTGTTCGTGATCGGCTGGCTCAACGAGGAGTATATTTTTCGCCAGCTCAAACGCGAAGCCCACGGCGGTTGGTTGTTGCACGCGCTCAATCCCGCGTATCCCGATGAGCCTATCTCGGGACTGGACGCAATCCGCGGCACGGTCACGCACAAGAGACAGGCCCGCTCACGCAAGTCGGTGAAATTCTACGTGGAGCAGTAGTCAGTCAGGTATTGCCAATGCGGAGCTGATTGCTTTGGCTATCAATTTTTCGTTCTTGATTGAATCCGTGGAACTAGCGACAAGCGGGCTTGTCTTTTACCGGCAAATCGCGGAAGAGGATGTGTCGATCATAGGCCACTTTGCGCAGCGCATCCGATTCATTACCTGATTGAAAGCCGATATGAACCTGTTTGAACACCTGCTGCGCAAGCGCGATCACCACCATCGCAACAAGCATAGTCATTATGACTACCGTCAGCACGACGATTACGCGGCTCCCAATCGGCATCCGGGTTGGGGAGATCGACATGCGCCGCGACACGGCTCGCCGGGAACCTATCTGAACCCGCTATTGCAGCAACTTCTACAGAATAAGACGCTCCTGATCGCACTGGTTATGCTGGTTGTAGTCCTACTGGTGGCGGCGGTTGTCGCCCTGATCTATCTGCTGCCGGTGATTCTAAAAATGTTTGGTTATGTCGGTGAGAACGGCATCAAGGGCTTGTTGGAACAGGTCACTGTGCTGCTGAATCAGCTGTGGCTGGGTAGTGGAAAACAGCAGTAGTTGTTGCTGGTAAGTGTGTGGCAGATGAGGGGGTGATCGGTAGCTGCTAAGCCGACCATTGGGGTAATTGAGAGATAACCCCGCTCACGCAAATCGGTGAAATTCTACGTGGAGCAGTAGTGAGGCAACCATGGCGGGAAGCGCGTCGCCGCCGCCTTTAATTCAGCCCGCCCGCCTTGCCTGAAGGGGATGGGGTTATTTGCCCAGCGTAGCGAGCGTATTGCTGATGACGTTCTGCGATGCCAGCACCGCATCCAGTGGTGTTTGATTGCCAGAGATAACCGAGGTGCTAGTCGACAGTCCGGATGAATCTTGAGTCTGGTTTGAGTTTCCCGGCAGGGCCAGTGCGGCAGTTGCATCCGATCCCGACGAGGCTGAACCGGTAATGCTGCTCAGGGCATTGCTGATTGAATTCTGTGCGGCCAGTACTGCTGCTTGGGCCTGTTGTATATCGGAAGTCTTGTTCGAATTGACCACCCCGGAAGCATTATAGGTCTGGGGCGCAGGGGTGCTTGCCTTGCTCAGTGTAACGATGGTGCTCTCGGTCGGAGACGCAGTTGACGCAGCGGCATTAGTCTCCGCCTTGCTAGCCGAACCCGTCGTTGCGGCAGCAGAATTCGTGTTCGCCGTATAGGCTAAAACATTCGAGGCGGATACGTTGGAAACCGTGCTCATGGCGCTTGCTCCTTACTCGGTGACAGGTAGCATGTTAACACGCCGTGTACAGTCCGTAATCAGCCAGGCGTGTTTAAAGAGAGCGTTGCTACTACTTCTGCTAGCCTATTGCCATCGTAGGAATTCGTATTGATCTGCTCGAGAGAGATATTCAATCCAGAGTCTTCATCACGATGGACTGTCGTATATGGGAAAAAATAGGCCATCCATGCAGGGTTGTACGAAGGAACACTGGAGACGGGTTGCGTGTAATCCAGAGGTGCCTCTTCTTGTTTAATCCAGTCACCCTGATGCCACACGTGTGAATCGCTTGGCTTTAGCTTGATGGATTCAGACAGTGTAATTGGAATGTTCCTGTTGCTCAGCGCACGAGGATCAACGTCATCCTCAAACGCATGGATCAGTCCCGTTTCTGTATCTTGGTAGTGCTTCATCTCGCCCCCATTGTCGCCATCCAAGAATTTTATCCCACTGACAGGCTAATTTTCCAGCACCCAGAATGAAGCTGCCAAAAAACCGCAAGTCGCGGCTAATCGTTTTGGCCGAACAATAGACTGTAGCTCCTGCAATTGGAAGTTGCAGGACTGTGAGTCCTCTTAAATCAGCTTCTTCAACTGATACAGCTTCTCCAGTGCGGCCTTCGGACTCAGGTCGTCGGGTTGCAGATCGCGCAGGGCGTTCAGCAACGGATGCTCTTCCGGCTCTGGCAGTTCCGGTACGGCGGCGAATAAATCGCCTTGCGGATTCTGTGCGGCGCTTTGTTGTTCCAGTCGCACCAGTTGTTTTTTCGCACTGCGAATCACGCTGTTGGGTACGCCGGCAAGGGCGGCGACTTGCAGGCCGTAGCTTTGGCTGGCTGCGCCTTCATTGACGGAGTGTAGGAACACGATGCTGTGTTGGTGTTCGATGGCGGACAGGTGCACGTTGGATAGTTGCGTGAACTCTTCGGCCAGTCGGGTGAGTTCGAAGTAGTGGGTGGCGAATAGGGTGTAGCTACGGTTGTTGTCCAGCAGGTGGCGGGCGATGGCGTAGGCCAGGGCGAGTCCGTCGAAGGTGCTGGTGCCGCGACCGATTTCGTCCACTAAGACCAAACTGCGCTCGGTGGCGTTGTGCAGGATGTTGGCGGCCTCGGTCATCTCGACCATGAAGGTGGAGCGGCCCGAAGCGAGGTCATCTGATGCGCCTATGCGGGTGAATATCTGGTCGATCTCGCCCAGTGCTGCTTGCTGTGCGGGGACGAAGCAGCCGACATGGGCGAGCAGTGCGATTATGGCGACCTGACGCATGTAGGTGGATTTGCCGCCCATGTTGGGGCCGGTAATCAGCAGCATGCGGCGCGCATCATTCAGTGTGGTGTCGTTCGGTGTGAACTGTCCGGACTGCTCTTTGAGCTGGGCTTCGACGACCGGATGGCGACCTTGCTTGATGCTGATCTGTGCGTCGTCGGAAAATTGCGGTGCGCAGAAATTCAGCGTCGTTGCACGTTCGGCGAAGGTGGCCAGTACATCGAGTTCGGCGATAGCGGCGGCGATGCGTTGCAACTGCGGGATATGCGGCGCGAGGTCATCCAGCAGTTGCTCGTACAGCAGCTTCTCGCGCGCCAGTGCGCGGTCGTTGGCGGACAGCGCCTTGTCTTCGAAGGCTTTCAGTTCGGGGGTAATGTAGCGTTCGGCATTCTTCAGCGTCTGGCGGCGGCGATAGTCGTCCGGCACCTTGGCTGACTGGGCGATGGAAACCTCGATATAGAAACCATGCACACGGTTGTATTCCACTTTCAGGGTGGAGATGCCGGAACGTTCACGTTCGCGCGCTTCGAGGGCGAGCAGGAATTCACCGCAGTTGTTCTGTATGCCGCGCAATTCGTCCAGATCGGCATCGAAGCCGTCGGCAATAACACCGCCTTCGCGCAGCACGGAGGAAGGCTCGGCTTTCAGCATACGTTGCAGCAGATCAATCAGTGAGGCGTCGGCTTGCAGCGCGTCGGCTAGCAAAAGCAGCAGGGTTGATGCTTCCTCCCCCTTCCTTGCAAGGCGAGCGGGGAGTGTGGCTTGCAGTTGTGGTAGTTGCGCCAGCGTGTCGCGCAGGCCGGACAAATCGCGCGGGCGGGCGGAACGCAGTGCGATGCGGGTGGTGATACGCTCGACATCGACGCTGGGTTTCAGCTGGTCATGCACCGACCGAAATAACTCCCTCGCGCCTTGAGGGGAAAGGGGGGCACCCCTGAGTTGCTCGACCGCTGCTAGTCTTGCGTTCAGCGCATTGCGGTTGCGTAGCGGATGGTGCAGCCAGTGCGCGAGTAAACGGCTGCCCATATTGGTCGCGCAGGTGTCGAGCAGCGACAGCAGGGTAGGGGCGGGTTCGCCGCGCAGGGTCTGGGTGATTTCCAGATTGCGGCGGGTGGACGCATCCATGCGTACATATTGATCGGCGCTGTAGACCTGCATGCTGCGGATGTGGGCGATGCTCTGCCCCTGCGTGAGTTTGGCATAACCGAGCAGCGCACCCGCTGCCTCTAGTCCTGCGGTGAAGTCGTCGCAACCGAAACCGCCCAGATCGAGTGTGGCGAACTGCTGACACAGCGCGCGTCGTGCGGTCTCCAGATCGAAGTGCCAATCCGGCAGAGTCTTCATCGCCGCATGGTTGCTGCTTTGCACGCGGGCATTTTCGGCATGCAGGATTTCCGAGGGCTGCAAACGCTCCAGCTCGGCAGCGAGATTTTCCGGCGCGGTCTCGCAGATATGGAATTGTCCCGAGGCCAGATTCAGCCAGGCCAGTCCCAGCATGCCTTTGTATTCATGTACCGCGAGCAGCAGGTTGTCGAGCTTTTCTTCCAGCAGCGCGGAGTCGGTCAGCG